>JAFKKL010000280.1 GCA_017305595.1 Hyphomicrobiales bacterium
ACACGCCCTGGACCAAAACGACCGTGTTGACGATCACCATAGCGCTGGCGGCGGCAGCTGCGAGGTTCAGCGTCAACAGACCCCGCAGGCGCGGCGTGGCGAGGTAGATACGCATGCCGCGCGTGGTTCGGTCGTAAATGCCGCGCGGTTCGCTGGGCTTCGGACTTGGCAAAACGACCGATACGACGAGGGCGGCAGATGCCAAGAAGCCAATGACGGTTCCGGCGAACAGCGCGTGGAAGCTGATGACCGTGAGGAGGGCGGCGGCCAGCATCGGACTGACGACACTTTCGAGATCATAGGCGAGGCGCGAGAGGGACAAGGCGCGCGTGTAGTCCTGCTCTTCGGTAAGGACGTCGGGGATCGTGGCTTGGAAAGTTGGGGTGAAGGATGCCGAAGCGGACTGGAGGACGAAGATCAGGACGTAGACTTGCCATACCTGATCGACGAACGGCAGTGCCAGCGCAACGGCCGCGCGAATGAGGTCGAGAACGACCAGCATACCCCGGCGCGGGAAGCGCTCCGCGAAGGCGGCTGCGATCGGCGACACGCTCACGTAGGCAATCATCTTGATCGCCAAGGCCGTCCCCAGCACCGCTCCGGCGTCCGCACCCGCAAGGTCATAGGCCAGAAGCCCAAGGGCAACCGTCGCGAGGCCTGTGCCTATAAGAGCGATGACCTGCGCCGCGAAGAGGTGTCGATAGGTACGGTCGGCGAGTATGCGCAGCATGTAGTCGTTCCGTTGTTCGTGTTTGAGCCGATCGTCGAGGGCTCGGACGCGTCCGTTCACTTGAAGTATTTTCGCCCGAAGTCGCGAGAGGCTTCGGAGGCTCCGGTCGCCCGCCAACAGCTTTGACTTGTTCGCCCGAATATGCGACATCCCAACCTATATCGTATCCCCCTAGGGGGGATCAATTGGAACCAGCGATTCCAAGGCGGCTCTAAGCGTTGCGGAGCGTTCTGCGGGAGGGGGATCGGTGAAAATGAGCGGCAAGCACCTACACGAAAGCCATCCGGGCATCGTGAAGCGCCTCAAACGCGCGGAGGGGCATCTGCACCGCGTAATCGAGATGTTTAAGGAAGAGCGTGCGTGTCTCGATCTCGCACATCAACTGCATGCGGTGGAGAAGGCGGTGAGCGAAGCGAAGCGGGCGCTGATCCACGATCACATTGATCATTGCCTCGACGCCGTGACAAAAGGCGGTAACGGCAAAGCCGATCAGAGCACCTTGGCCGAGTTCAAATCGATTTCCCGATACCTCTGAGGAATATGAAACCTGTTTGCGGGACGTCTGTCTTCCCGCTTGCGTATTGCCCGGATCGGCGGGAGTTGGTACTGATCCATACGGAGTATGATTTGACGCAACCATCGACCATATCCCGGTTGGCCGCGCTTATTTGCGTGGCGCTGGTTTGCGTCTTTTGCGTTCAAGCGGCCGTCGCTCATATCGATCGCGTCGAACATGCTCTGAACATCGACCATCATGCCAGCGAGGTCGCTGGCTTCGTTGTCGGCGATCACTCGCACGACGATGACGAAGCACCGACGGACTCGCCCCACGCGGTATCGCACGCTCACGTCGGGGACGTTTCCTCCTCGACGATGACAAGCGTTTATCAGGTCGGTCGCGCCCTGAAGATCGCGTCGGTGGTCTTCCTGTCACGCCACGCATCGGTTCACGTCGGGGCCGACCAATCGGTTCCGCGACGTCCTCCTAAAGCCTGAGCCCGGAATCCGTTCGCAGTCCGTGCGTTTCGACGCGGGGGCACGTTCGTTCGACATTTTCCAGGGTTCATCCATGCTTAACCGCACTCTCGCCAGTGTGGGCAGCACCCTATGCCGGATTGTTCTGGCATCCGTGGGGTTTGCCTGCACGCCTGCGATCGCGCAGGTCCCATCTTTGTCACTTTCACAAGCGCTCTCCCGCGCCGCAGCCAGCGATGCCGTCCTGCCAGCCGCGCGCGCCAGGATCGCGGGCGCACGGGCTGGCATCAATCAGGCCGGACGCCGACCCAATCCGGTTGCTGGTGTGGACGTCGAGAACTTCAGCGGGTCCGGAAATTATCGAGGAACGCGAGGAGCGGAGACAACCGCATACCTGCAACAACTGATCGAACTGGGTGGAAAGCGCGAGGCTCGGATCGGGGTCGCGACCTCGGAACTGAGCGCCACGAAGGCCAGGGGCGCCGCTCGAGTTCTGGACGTCCTGCGCGACGTAGAGATGGCTTGGATCGCGGCTGCATCGGCGACGGCGACGCTTGATCTTGCCAAGCAGCGTCTGGCGGCGGCCCAGAGTCTACAGGAGGAGGTCGCGAGAAGGGCGCAGGCCGCGCGCGACCCGGCCTACGTCAAGACCCGGGCGGAGGCCCAGGTGACCCTCGAACGTATATCGGTCGAGCAGGCAGAATCAGCTCTCGAGATCGCGCTCGCGAATCTGGCGGCCTATTGGCGCGGGAAACCGCAATTCGCGATCAACCTCGCTGAATTCGAAAAGATCACGACCATGACTGCCGGATCGCGATACGAAGCCGAGAAAGCGATCGCTGAGGCCGAACGCGCATTGGCGAACGCCCGCGTCGAACTCGAACGTGCCCGCGCCGTTCCGGACCCGGCCGTCCGACTAGGTGTCCGACGCTTCAGTGACACCAACGATACGGCCGTCGTCGCAGGGCTCTCGATCCCTATTCCCGTCTTTGATCAGAACCGGGACGCCATCGCCAAGGCGCAGGCGGAACGGCGAGCGGCCGAACTCGATGTCGAAACCGTTCAACGGGCGTTGCGTCGAGAGATTGGCAGGCTCCGTGGCCGTCTGAAGGCAGACGCCGAGGAAGCGCGCCGAGTCCAGAACGAAGCCATCCCGCAGGCGGAGCGGGCGGTCGCGCTCATCCGCGATGGTCTGGTGCAAGGTGCTTTCACCTATGTCGAGTTCAACGATGCGCAGCGCCTTCTCAATGACGCGCGGGCGCGGCGCATCGAAGCTTTACGTGCTTACCACTCAGACGTTGCGGCAATTGCACGACTGACCGGACTGCGTTCGAATTTTGTTGGCGTGAAGGGAATGCGATGATGTCGAGTTGGATTCACAATTCCGGACGGCTCGCTCTGGTTGCCCTTTGTGCTCTCGGGCTTTTCGGATGCGATAGCGGATCACCGCCAAAAATAAATGCGCAGGAAGCGAAGCAAAGCGATGAATACGAAAGAGGGCCTCATCGCGGCCGTATGCTGCGCTCGGGCGCATTCGCCGTTGAGGTCACGATCTTCGAGGAAGGCGTCGATCCGGAATTCCGCGTCTACGGCTATCAGAACGACAAACCGGTGCCTCCTTCCGACGTGACGTTGGAGATGAAGCTCACGCGCTTGGGCGGGCGGATCGATAGCTTCACGTTCAAACCCCAGGACGGTGCACTACGAGGAAGCGGCATTGTCCGCGAGCCTCATTCGTTCGATGTGGAAGTGAGCGCGCGTTTCAACAGCGAGCAGTTCCGATGGACCTACGCATCCTATGAAGGACGCACCACGATCTCGGAGGAAGCAGCAAAGAATGCCGGAATGGAAATCGAAGGCGCCGGTCCGGCCGTCATCGCGGTCCCGGGCGTT
>JAFKKL010000281.1 GCA_017305595.1 Hyphomicrobiales bacterium
AAGCTGGACATCCTGATCAACAACGCCGGCTGGGATATCGCCAAGCCATTCCTCCAGACCGATCCGGACCTGTGGGACAAGATCATCGCGATCAACCTGCGCGGGCCGCTGAACCTCCACAAGGCTGCGATGCCGCACATGATTGCAAGCGGCGGCGGCAAAATCGTCAACGTGGCGTCGGATGCCGGCCGCGTCGGCTCGTCCGGCGAGTCGGTCTATTCGGCCTGCAAGGGCGGGCTGATCTCCTTCTCCAAGACGATCGCGCGGGAATACGCCCGCGATAATATTCGGGTGAATGCGGTGTGCCCCGGCCCGACCGACACCGCGCTGCTGCGCTCCTTCGTCGGCGATGGCGAGTTCGGTCAGAAGATCTATGAGGGTTTGAAGCGGGCAATTCCGCTCAAGCGTCTCGGGCAGCCGGACGACATCCCCGGCATGATCGCGTTCCTCTCGAGTGACGATGCCAACTTCATCACCGGACAGGTGATCAGCGTATCCGGTGGTTTGACGATGAACGGGTAAAAGAACTGGGGCGCTTCTCCAAGCCGCTCAATATCACAAGCGTCATGGCCGGGCTTGTCCCGGCCATCCACGTTCTAACGATTGAATAGAAAGGAAGATGTGGATGCCCGGGACATAGGCGAGCGTAGCGACGCCGTCGTTCGAACGGCTATACCCCCGGCATGACGGAGAGACTTCGACTTAAGCAAAATCCTTCGGCGTCGTGATGCCGAAGCGATGGATCTGGCGGTGGATCGTGGAGCGGTCGACGCCCTGCGCGCGGGCGACGCGCGAGATGTTCCAGCGGTTGTCGCGTAGCGCAGTCAGCAGAGCTTCCGCCTGATCTGCCGTGGCGGCGCTGATTGTAGTTCGCTTACCGGCTTTGCTGGGTGATTTCATCTCCGGTTGCGCATGCATGATGCGCTCCGGCAAATCGCTTGCATCGATAACGCCACCAGTCGATAGAGCGCAGCCGTAGTCGATGGCGTTCATCAATTCGCGGATATTGCCGGGCCAATCGTAGGCCAGCATTGCATCGCGGGCGGCGGCGGTCAGCGAATAGGCTGTGCCGTTTGTCGCTGCGAGCTTGAGCAGGCGCTGATCGATCAGCCATTCCAGATCGTTGCGCTGGCGCAGCGGCGGCAACGCCAGCACCGCGCCGTTGAGCCGGAAATACAGGTCTTCGCGGAATTGTCCGGCCTTCACCAGTTCGACCAGATCGCGGTGCGTGGCGGCGATGACGCGGATGTTCAGTGATACCGGCTTGGTGCGCCCGACCGGAGTGACCTCGCGCTCGGCCAACACACGCAGCAGGCGAGTCTGCGATGAAATCGGCATGTCGCCGATCTCGTCAAGAAACAGGGTGCCGCCGTCGGCTTCCAGCACCAGTCCTTTCTTGCCCTTGGCCTTGGCGCCGGTGAATGCGCCGGATTCATAGCCGAACAATTCGCTCTCGATCAGGCTTTCCGGCAGCGCGGCGCAATTGATCGCGACGAACGGCTTGCCTGCGCGCGCGCTGACCGCGTGCAGCGCTTTGGTGAAATGCTCCTTGCCGGTGCCGGTTTCGCCGGTGATCAATAGGCTCATTTGCGTGTTGATCAATTTCGCCGCGCGCGTCACCACGTCCGCCATGGCCGTGTCGCCGCGGAACAGGTTGCGGAGCGGTGCCGGCAACGCGGGTTCGTTACGCCGCGACGCCGACGATACGATTTTGGCGGGCGGTGGCAGGGTCTGCGCGAACAGCGTGGTGCCGCTGCTGCGTAAGCGTAATGTGCGCTGCGCGGTCGGCCGCGAATGGGCGAAGCGCGGCATGTCGTCGATACCGCATTCGAAGATGTGCGAGATGTTGTAGCCGTCGCCGCGCAGACGGATTTCCGGCCGCTTGCTCAATTCCCGCGCCAGCAACTGCCGTGCCATGTTGTTGAAGCCGATGATGCGCCCGGAACTGTCGAGCGCCATCACGTAGTCCGGATCGACGTCGACGAATTCGGCCGAGCCGGACAGCTTGATGATCCACTCGTTGCGGAAGCGGTTCAGCAGGTTGGCGTTCTCGATCTTGTGGGCGAACGACTTCACCAGTTGCAGCGCCAGGAACTGGCTGGCCTTCGGCTCTGGCGAGCGCAGCGCCGAGATATCGAGTACGGCGGCGAGCTTGCCGGACGGATCGAATACCGGCGCGGCAGTGCAGGTCAGCGGAATGTGCGTCGCGTCGAAGTGATCGGACTGATGCACCGTCAATGCTTCCTCGGTCGCGATGCAGGTGCCGACCGCGCAGGTGCCGGCATTCGGTTCGTTCCAGTCGGCGCCGAGATAGAGCCCGGCCTTGCGCAGGTTATTGTTGAAGGTCGGATCACCGATGAAATCGACCGTGATGCCCTTGGCATCGGTGAGCAGCAGCACGTAGCCGAGGCCCGCAATCTGACGATACAGCATTTCGAGGCCGAAGCGCGCGGTGTGGAGGAATTCGTCCATCGCGTCGCGATGTTCGCGCAGGCGTCCAGATGTGACGATGCAGGCGTCACGCAGCACCACCGGATCGAGCTTGTGCTCCGAGACGCAGCGCACCCACGATTGATGGATGATGGTGTCGCGCGCGCTGGTTTCGCCAACCGCGACGCGCACCAGTTCATCGATGTGAGCCGCCTGCTCCGTGATCACGGCAGCATGTCTCCTTGATGTTGTCCCGCGTCTTTTCTGGTTACTTGGAGTGTCACTCGGAATGCGGCGCCGATCAAGAAGTGTTGCGTGCAACACCTGTTGCATCGCGGCGTGTCGCACGCGTTACGGTGTTGTCTCTAACGCGCGGATTTCCCGCGAGAATTCGATGATTGCGGCGATGGCACGGTCTTTGCTGACATTGGCGCAGAGGCACATTCGACCTCGACATTATCACGTCGCAACCGGAAAAACGGGCGTAGGCTCGCGGGCGGCACAAAGGGAGGATCACATGCTCGAGAAGGCTCCGAACGGACGCGTGACCACGCTGCTCAACGCGCTCGACGATGCGTTGTCGCTAGGCGACATCGACCGCGCCGTCGCATTGTTTCAGACCGATTGCTACTGGCGCGATCTCGTCACCTTCACATGGAATATCAAAACCATGGAAGGTCAGGATCAGGTGCGCGACATGCTGAAGGCGCGGCTTGTCGATACCAAGCCATCGAACTGGCGTATCGCCGATGGCGAGGATGCGACCGAAACCGACGGTATTACTGAAAGCTGGATTCAATTCGAAACAGATGTCGCGCGCGGCTTCGGTCATTTGCGCCTGAAGGAGGGGCGCATCTGGACGCTGCTCACCACCATGAGTGAACTGAAAGGCCACGAGGAGAAGTCCGGCTTCACCCGTCCGCTCGGCGCCAAGCACGGCCACGGCAAGGATCGCAAGAGCTGGAAGGAAGAACGCGAGCAGGAGACGGCCGAACTCGGCATCTCCAAACAGCCTTACGCGTTGATCATCGGCGGCGGGCAGGGCGGCATTGCGCTCGGCGCGCGGCTGCGCCAGCTCGGCGTGCCAACAATCATCATCGAAAAGAACGATCGCGCCGGCGATTCATGGCGCAAACGTT
>JAFKKL010000039.1 GCA_017305595.1 Hyphomicrobiales bacterium
TGTCTCGGCTGCTCAGCTGAATGCGGCCGCTGTGCACGAACCATCAAGCAGATCATGAGCGAGGCGCTGACCGGCGCGTTGACCGAGGCTCTGACGGAGAGCATCGCCGCCTGTACCACGGCCTGCTGTTCCGGCTGCCCGCACAGCCATGCGCACGAAGCTGCCCATCCGGGCGAGGCTACGGTCGTCGCCGACGATCATGCCCACGTCGCCGTAACCGCCTGATCACCCGAAAAAAATCCTCGTTCTGCAGCAGCGTTCCGCCCGTTCCGAAACGGCGGAGCGTGTTATGTCTGTGGGTAGGCGACATCATCGCGCTTGCCCCTGCCGTAAATATCATTTAGAAACATTCTAAATTAGAGAGTGACAGCGCAGCTTGCGGTAAGGAGCTTGATTATGAAGGGCGATGCCAAGGTCATCGATTATCTCAACAAGGGATTGCGGAGTGAACTGACCGCGATCAACCAATACTGGCTGCACTACCGGCTGCTCGACAACTGGGGTCTGAAGGACCTCGCCAAGCAGTGGCGCAAGGAATCCATCGAAGAAATGAATCACGCCGATCGCTTCACCGATCGCATCCTGTTCCTCGAAGGCTTCCCCAACATGCAGGTGCTCGATCCGCTGCGGATTGGCCAGGACGTCAAGGAAATCCTCGAATGCGACCTTGCGGCCGAGATCAGCGCCCGCACGCTGTACGAGGAAGCGGCGGCGCATTGCGACAAGGTCAAGGATTACGTGTCACGCGAGCTGTTCATCGGCCTGATGAAGGACGAGGAGCACCACATCGACTTCCTCGAAACCCAGCTCGATCTGGTCAAGCGCCTCGGCGTCCAGCTTTACGCCCAAAAGCACATGGGCGGGCTTGAGGACTAAGCTCCTCGAACCGCGCAGTCCATGCGATCGGAACTAATAATTGAAAGCCTCGCTTCTGATGGAAGCGGGGCTTTTGTTTTCCGCTGCGTTGTCACGTCAAGCCAGCTGTTTGTGGGGACGGATGACCACCTCGGTGGTTTGCCGTTTCCGACCGGCTTCGGCAGGCGGCGTTAACGGACAGCCGGCAAAAGCGGCTTGTACGGCGGCGGCCGAGCCGTCGAGATTGAATTCCGCCGTGGAGCGTCCCGCGTTGAGCGAACGAATCCGCACGTAGAGAACGCGCGAGCCGTTGAGGTCGCGAATGAAGTCGGCGACCGCCGCGCGATCCTCGATAACGATGACCTGACGGCCGGGCAGCACGCGCGAGATCACGTCGTCACGGCCCGGTTTCTCGTCGAAGCGATAGCCGAGGCTGGTGTTGGCGTCGGAGCCGATATTGAACTCGAACGACAACCGCACCAGCGGCTGCTTTTCGAAACAGGTCAGTTGCAGGCCGGCGGGCCGCTGGTTTTGAACGGCTGAATTCGAACTGGTCCGCGTCATCAATTGCGCGCTCGGCAGCGGTGCGCCGGTGATGCGGTCGACGGTCTTCTCGATCTTCCAGTTGCCGGACGGTGTCGCGTTCGACACGCTTACCGCCGGATCGCGGGTGACGCAGCCACCCAGCACCGCAACCGCCACCAACGCCCCGACCATACGCATCGACGCTCACTCCCCAGCGGCAACAGTCTGCAACCGGAGATGGTGGTCTGCAAGAGCCTCGCCGGTTTGTGCAGTCGATTTCGACGGCGCCTCCTCAATCCGCGTCCCACACCACCGGCAGATTGAGCAGGCCGCGGAAGGCCCAGCCGCCGATGTGCACCGGATCGGCCTCGTCGAGCCGCAGGTTCTTCAGCCTGGCGAAAATGCTCGGCAGCGCGACGTCGGCCACCATGGCGCGCGAGGCCCAGGCACCGGCGCAGTAGTGCGGGCCGGCGCCGAAGGCGATGCTCTTGGCGGTGTCGCGGGTGATGTCGAAGGTTTCCGGATCGTCGAAACAGGCCTCGTCGCGATTGGCCGAACCGAACATGAAGAACACGCGGTCCTCCGGCTCGAAATCGACGCCGCCGTAACTCCACGGCTTGGCGACGCGGCGCGGCGACATGCCGATCGGGGCGATCCAGCGCGCGTATTCCTCAAACACCTCGATCCACTTCGCCTTGCCGTCGCGCACCAGCGCCAGCTGATCGGGATGAGTCAGCAGCGCCCAGATGGTGCCGGAGATCGCATCGCGCGGTTCGTTCTGTCCGCCGGAGATCGCCAGCTTGATGTTGGCGCGGATGCTTTCCATTGCCATGCCGGCAGCCATCAGCACGCTGAGGATGCTCTGGTTCGGATGCTTCGTCACCACCGGGATCATGTCGTCGATGGCGGCATCAATGCCGGCGGTAGCGGCGTTGCAGCGCGCTTCCACCGCCTTGTCGCCGGTGTAGTTGGCGATGCCGTCGATCATCGCCTGCGACCACGCATCCATGTCCTGATAGCGCATGTTGGTGAGGCCGGTGATGTGCTTGAGGCATTCCGCCGACAGCGGCAGCGCAAACGCCTTGCAGAGATCGGCGCGGCCTCGCGGCGCGAGATCGTCGAGAATGCGATCGGCGTGCGCCTGGAATTGCGCGCGCCAGGTGTCGCGCACGGTGCGCGGCGACACGGCGGGAAACATCGCGGCGCGCTCGGACATATGCGCATCGCCATCCTTGCGCATCATGTTGTGGCCCATCAGCATGTTCATCAGGCCGGCGGGCTGATGCGAGGAAAACACCTCGATCCGCTTTTCCGAAACGAAGATGTCGTCGCGCCGCGTGAAGATGGTCGAGCCGAGTTGTGGGATGAAGGCGATCGGCGCCTCGGCGCGCATCCGCTTCAGCGCAGGGTAGGGATCATTCCAGAATTCGCGGACGTCGATATCGAAGTGCGGTGCGTTGGACATGGGGTTTCTGGTTGGGGTTTCTGGCGGAGTTTTATTGTTGACCGACAGCGTGGCCAACCGCCGCTGAACTGTCAAATGCCGGTGGGTGCGACGATCAGCCGTCTGCCGTTGAGATAGCGGAGGTGGTTGCGCGCATCGAAGCGTGCTGTTGCCACAGGTCGGCGCCAAGCATCCCGACCGCCATGGCGATAACGAATATGATCACCGGCAGGCTGAAGCTGGCGAGATTGACGATGGCGGGGCCGGGACAAAGCCCGACCAGTCCCCAGCCGATGCCGAACAACGCCGCGCCGGCCAGCAACGGTGCATCGATATCGTGACGAGTCGGCCATTGCAGTTTGTTTGCGAGTCTCGGCGCGCCGCGTCGTCGTGCCAACGCGAAACCGATGCTGGTGACGATCACCGCGCCGGCCATGACGAAGGCAAGCGTCGCGTCCCACGCGCCGAAGATGTCGAGGAAGCCGAGCACCTTGTCCGGCTGCGTCATGCCCGAGATCAACAGGCCCGCGCCGAACAAGAGTCCGCATGCGAATGTGGCAAGAAGCTGTGGCATGCCGTCAACTCCCGCCGAGATGACGCGTCACTGCCACGACGGCGATGGCGACGATCATGAATGTGATGGTGGCGGTGATCGAGCGCGTCGAGAGTCGCGCGGTGCCGCAGACGCCGTGGCCGGAGGTGCAGCCGCTGGCCATGCGGGTGCCGACACCGACCAGCAGGCCCGCGATGGCGATCACGACGTAACTTGTCGGCATCGCCGGTGTCGGCAAGGACGCGCCTCCGAGTGCGGCCAACAGCGGTGCTGCGATCAATCCGACGATGAATGTGAGTCGCCAGCCGCGATCGGTGGCGCGAAGCGGCAGAAGGCCGCCAAAGATGCCGCTGATGCCGGCGATGCGGCCGGTCAACAACATCAGGAGCGCGCTGGCCAATCCGATCAGCGCGCCGCCAAAAAAGCCGGAGAGGGGAGTGAGATGATGCATGGCGTTGGTCTCGCGAGCCACGAGCAATATCGTGCGTCGCCGACCTTATCCGAAACGATGCCGCGATTGAATGCGTGTCGAACGGCCGTCCCGTCGCACGTTACTCGGGAGGCAGGATCGAGAGCGGCGCACCGGCTTGTGCAGCATTGGCTTGCGCGGCGTGACGGCCGCCGTGGTGCCGCCTCTGGCGCTTGGCGGCGTAGTAATAGCCGGCGGCGTAGTAGTGGACTGCGCGGTCGGCGTTGCCGTTGGCGGCGCGATAGGCTCCGGCGAGATAGCGCACGGCGTAGGTGAGGTTGGTGTTGGGATCGTGCAATCCGGCGGCGGTGCCGGTGTAGCCGAGGCCGCGCGCGGTCGCGAGCTTGATCTGCATCAGGCCGATGGTTCCGCCGCGCCCGACCAGATGCGGTTGATAGCGGCTTTCGCGTACGATCACCCGATGCACCAGCGCTTCCGGGATGTTGTTGGACCGCGCATGTTCCGAGACCATCGCCTCGTAATTGGCGCGCTGCGCCAACGCGGCATCGCTGAGCGACATGGAACACCCAAGGGCGAGCGCGGCGCACAGGACGGCAGGTTTCATGGCGTGTCCAAATGGTGGTTCAGCGGCCGGAACAGCGCGCTGGAAAGCTGAAATCATGACGTGATCAGGTTCCTTATGGACCTTGAACTGTGGCATTGGCAGGGCAGCCGATGATGTGGTGGAACCTTGCATCAGGGCCTGACGTTGAGAACATGACTATCAGGCTTATCAGGGAGGCAGCCATGACCATCGATCAGGTGATGAAGAAACCTCACAGCTTGATCGCCAGCGACCGCGTTGAAGGCACCGCCGTGCGGCGGCCGAACGGCGAGAAGATCGGCCATATCGAGCGGCTGATGATCGACAAGATCAGCGGCAAAGTGTCCTACGCTATTCTTAGTTTCGGCGGCTTCCTCGGCCTTGGCGCCAGTCTGTTGCCGCTGCCGTGGGCACGGCTGACATACAGCCGCGAGCAGGAAGCCTATCAGCTCGACATCTCCGACGATGACCTGAAGAAAGCGCCGTCGTTCCTCGCCGACAAGGATTTCGACTGGGGTGATCGCACGCAGGAAGAAGACCTGCATCGCTATTACAGCGTGCCGCCGTACTGGGGCAGCTTCTGACGCAGCACAAAGCGTCACGCGATTGAAAGTCGATCGGAACGATCGAGACGTGGTGTGCGAACGCCGCAAATACTTGCTGTGTCATTGCGAGAAGCGAAAGCGGCGAAGCAATCCGGTGATTCGCCGGATTGCTTCGCTTCGCTCGCAATAACGATGCAGTGCTTCGCACGTCAGTAACGAATTGGTTCCGGCGTTTTCGTTTGCAAATTCGCAACCCAGTCTTTCGCGTGTCGCAGCGTCATCGCGTCTCTGTGTCGGAACATCCGTTACGCTCGTGTGTTCACTTCGCAGAGTTTCGCAGAAGGGAGAGAGCACATGTTCGCGAAGTCCATGATGACCGTGTTGGTTGGTTCGACGATGTTCGCGACCGCTGCGCTGGCGCAATCGCCGACGAGCCCCAGCAACACAACGACGCCGCCTGCCGCGACGAATACGGCTCCGGCGGCCGATACGACGTCCCATCAGGGGCAGTGGCGTGCATCCAAGGTTGTCGGTTTGAAGATCTATAACGACAGCAACGAGAGCCTCGGCTCGGTGAACGATCTGCTGCTCGACAAGGAAGGCAAGATCGCCGCTGTGGTGATCGGTGTCGGCGGCTTCCTCGGCATGGGTGAACACTATGTCGCCGTGCCGTTCGACAAGATCAAATGGTCGGATACGCCGGTGCCCTCGACCACGGCAAGTAACAGTGGCGGCTCGAGCGGCATGACCGGTCGCCCGGCTTCGACCACGACCACCGGCGCAGCTACGTCGACACCGGCGGCCAAGGCGAACCCGTGGTATCCGGACCATGGCGTCTTCAGTGCCACGAAGGACGAACTCAAGGCGATGCCGGAGTTCAAGTATTCGACCTAAACGGTTCGTGGAATTTGAATCGTTCATGAAAACGGGCCGGGCGACAGTGTCGCCCGGCCCCTCGTCGTTAGCTGGTTGAAGCCGCGATTACTTCTTGATGTAAGGGCAGCCGCCTTCGCTCATCGGACGGAAGGCTTCATCGCCCGGCACCGTGGCGAGCAGCTTGTAGAGATCCCATTCGCCCTTGGACTCGGAGGGCTTCTTCACTTCGAACAGATACATGTCGTGGACCATGCGGCCGTCCTCGCGAATATGGCCGTTCTTGGCGAAGAAGTCGTTGATCGGCGTCGCCTTCATCTTGGCCATCACCTTGGCGGTGTCGTCGGTGCCGGTGGCGTCGATGGCTTTGAGATAGTGCATCGTCGCCGAGTAGAGACCAGCCTGAATCATCGTCGGCATGTGGCCGACCTTCTCCAAGAAGCGCTTCGAGAAGGCGCGAGTCTCGTCGTTCATGTCCCAGTAGAAGCCGTCGGTGAGGATCAGGCCCTGCTCCTGCTGAAGGCCGAGGCTGTGCGTATCGGTGATCTCCTGAAGCAGCGCGATCAACTTCTGGCCGCCTTGGGTGAGACCGAATTCGGCCGCCTGCTTTTGCGCGTTGGTGGAGTCGCCGCCGGCATTGGCGAGCGCGATCACCTTGGCCTTCGAGGCCTGCGCTTGCAGCAGGAACGACGAGAAGTCGGACGTGTTCAGCGGATGGCGCACCGCGCCGAGCACCTTGCCGCCGGCCGCCTTGACGATGTTTGTGGCATCGCGCTCCAGCGCGTGGCCGAACGCGTAGTCGGCAGTGAGGAAGAACCAGGTGTCTTCGCCACGCTTCACCATCGCCTTGCCGGCGACGCTCGACAGCGCATAGGTGTCGTAGGTGTAGTGCACGAAGATCGGCGAACACGCCTTGCCGGTGAGATCCGAACTGCCGCCGCCGGAATTGATGAAGATCTTGTTCTTCTCGGTCAACAGCGTCGACACCGCGAGCGCCACCGACGAGGTCGGGACGTCGAACACCGCATCGAGCTTGTCGTTATCGACCCAGTTGCGGACGATGTTGACGCCGACGTCCGGTTTGTTCTGGTGATCGCCGGACAGCACGACGATCGGCTTGCCCTTCACCTTGCCGCCGAAATCCTCGACTGCCATCTGCGTGGCAATCAGCGAGCCCTTGCCGGTGGCATCGGAATAGAGGCTCGACATGTCGGTCAGGACTCCGATCTTGACGACGTCGTCCGAAATCTGCGCCTGCGCCGAGCCGCCGGAAAGGGCGATGGCGAGGCCGGCCAGGAAGGTTGCGGCGGTTTTATTCATCCGGGTGATCTCCTTGGATTGTTCTTATTGTGGGTGGTTGCGACGGTACGCCGCACGGTTGCGGTTGTGCCAACAACGCAACCTCACCGCAAGACAGATTGTCGCACCTGGGGCATTTTTAACGAAAGTGGAATGCCGGCTTGCGTGAGGATGACACACCCCAACGTCGTCCCCGCGCAGGCGGGGACCCAGATTCCCTGGCGCCGGTTGTTATAGACTTGCCTGATTTATCGAGCCGCGCGACTGCGACGTATGGGTCGCCTGCGCAGGGACGACGCGTTTCGTGTTCCAAACTGCCTGGAAAAAACAGTCAGGTTCTCCGGGGACTCATCCGCTTAAAAGGCGGGCAACGTCGTCACGGTCACCTTCACCGCGCCGCTGGCCTCCGCGATCACCCGCAGCTTGGTGGAATCGAAGGCGATGCCGGCAAGGCGAAGGCTGTTGATGGCGGCTTCGACGCGGGCACCGTCGTCTTTTTTCTGCAGACTGGCGATCACGCCGCCGATCTGTTGACGCGCATCGGCGGCGAGCGGCTTGAGATCGATGACTGCTTTCTCCGCCACCGCCTTTTCCAGGTATGGAATCGCGGCGCGCGTGGCCGCACCGAACAGGCCATAGGCGGCGTCGGATTCGACCGCGAGCTTGATGTCGGTCAGGCGCACGGTCTGCTGCTTCGCGTCGAGAACCGGCTTGCCCCAGATGTGCACGGTGGCGTCGGCGCCGAGCCCGAACCAGCTTCGTTTTTCCTTGGCGTCCACCACCAGCGAAATCAGCAAGCGATCGCCCGCCGCCGCGACGGTGGCGCGCTTGACGGTGACCGCGACGGCGCTGCTCTTGTCTTCCGGGAACGTCTTGCCGGCGAGTTGTGCCGCCAGGATCTTGTTGATGTCCGTGAACGGCAGATCGACCGGCACGCCGATATCGACGCGCGCGGGACGCGGCGCGACCAGTTCGATGGTCGCGGGGAACGGACATTGCGGCTTGGTTTCGCTGGCGGTGATCCGGGTTTCGGCATTGACGCCGAGCATCAGCGTGACGTTGCTGGCATCAATGGCCGGCTGCACCGCGATGGCCTTGGTTGGCTTCAGTTCCAGCCACAATTGAGATTGCGGGGCGGATGGGTTCTGCAGCGGAATCGAGCGGCACATCTTGGCCCATTCCCTCCGCGCGTTCTGCTCGAGCAGCGGATCGTTGCGGATGCGCTGCTGCAAGGCCGCGAGTTGTTCGTTCACGGCCTGATCGATCGCCGGTTTGGTCTGTGCGGGCACGCTGACGCGGACGCCGGCAATCGAGAGATTGGTGTCGCCGAGATCGACCTTTGCGGTGAGGTTCGGCTCGATGCGCCAGTTTGCCGTCAGTGTCGGCCGCGAAGTCATGCCGACATTGCCGCGGATCTCGGCGTCAGCCTTAAACGACTTGATGTTGATCGCGCCGATCTGCTTGGCGACGTTACCGCCCAACAGCGACCCCAGCGCGTCGTTGAGAGCACCACGTGCGCCGGCCGACAGCGAACCCGTGACATTGAGCTTGCCGGTGATCGGCGTCGCCATGGCCAGCGCGTTCTGTGCGCCGCTCGCGGTGATGACGCCGCGCGCGGCAGTCCAGTTGATGTCGGCATCCTGCAACAATTGCGGCACCGGGTTTGGTGCCTTGCCGGCGAAGTTACGCGGCGCGGCGCGCTCAGCGGCATCGCCAATGGCTTTCAACGGAATCTGGATCGGCACCAGCAATGTCGAATCGCGTGTTGCCTCCGGCAATGGCGGCAGCTTCGCGACCACGGGCGGGGGCGGCGACTGGTTGGGCGCCAGCCAGTCCATCGCCTTCAAGCTCACAGCGAATGCGGCTGCGACCCCCACGACGGCGATCACAATGGTTTTGAGGCGCATCGGTTTCCGGTTCCCCCAACGACGAAGCCAACGTCGTCAATGGGACCTCACTGCGGCGTCGTCAAGGCGAGCCGGAAACGGTCACCGCGCAGGCGATGCCCCCGGCTCAGAGCAGGCCGAGAACAATGGCTCCCACAAAGGCCAGCGACAGATATGCGGTCAGGGTGCTCAATGTGCCGAACGTCGTCATGGGCCACCTCCCCATTTTGAGGGCGTTCATTCCGGCGATCTGCTCAACGGTGAAAGCTGCGGTTCGTTCCAGAAAAATAAATCGGCAATGTCGCACCCCTTTGTCAGACCTCCACGGAGGTGTGCGCCGTCCCACATGGTTAAAATTTCCTGAAATCAATGCGTTGAAGAGTCTTTAAATAAATTCGACCAACGTGCGCGAATGAAGCGCCGAATAATCCTTTCGCTGATGGGCTGTGCTGCACTCGCCTCGCTGGCGGGTTGCGGCCGTGGCTTCTTCCAGACCGAGCAACGTGCCCCGTGGCGCGCCGAGGCCGAGGCCGCCTGCCTCAAGTCCGGTACGGTGAAGGAAAGTGCCGAATTGGTGCGGATCAATCCAATTTCCGGCCCTGGCGTTTGCGGCGCCGAGTTTCCGTTGAAAGTCGCGGCGCTCGGCGACGCGTCCACCTCGCTCGGATTTGCCGACGACATGCGGCCGCCTGCCGCCGTCGGCGGTCGCAGCAACCAGCCGCGCTGGCCTGGTTCTCAGCCGAGCTATGCGGCTCGTCCGTCGTCGCAATCGGTGGCGTCGCGCTCCGACTATAATAGTGGCACTGGTCGCGGGCCGGTGTCGCTCAACGCGCCGGGCGTTGCGCCTGCCGACGGCGAGATTCCGCTCCCGGCGGAAGGCCGTGCCGAACCGGCCGCGAATACGCCGCCCGGCTGGCAAACCGGACCGCAGCCCTATTCGCAGCGTGGTTACGAACCGCAACAGGAACCGCAACGCGGTTACGCCACGTCGAACGCGTCGCCGCAGGATTATTCGTCAGGCGATGCCGCGCCGCGCTATTCGCGTGGATCCGCAATGCCGAACGAGACTGCACGCGAAGCGCCGCTGCCAGCGCTGGGGCCGGCGCGCGGTCCGTCCGTGTCGGCGTTCGGCCCCGTCACGTTGAAGCCGACCGCGACCTTGGCATGTCCGATCGTATCGGCGCTGGATCGCTGGTTGACCGAAAACATCCAGCCGGCGGCGATGCGCTGGTTTGGCGCGCGCGTTGTGGAGATCAAGCAGATCTCGGCCTATTCGTGCCGCGGCATGAACGGCAATCCGCGCGCGCATATTTCCGAGCACGCCTTCGGCAACGCGCTCGACGTCGCCGGCTTCACGCTCGCCGACGGTCGCTACATCTCGGTGCAGAAAGGCTGGAAGGGACTTCCTGAAGAGCAGGGCTTCCTGCGCGACGTGCAAGGTGCCGCGTGTCAGCACTTCACCACCGTGCTGGCGCCGGGCGCCAACGTTTATCACTACAATCACATTCACGTTGACCTGATGCGGCGCTCCAGCGGCCGCGTGATCTGCAAACCTGCGGCGGTGTCTGGCGAGGAGATCGCGGCGCGCGCCGGGCGCGGTGGCTCATATGCCAACCACGAGCCCGCCTATACCAGTTCGATCGGCGGTCGTGGTGCGAAGCATCACGCGAGCCACGACGAAGACGACGACTAAATTCTATCCGTCGTTATGATTGTGTCAGCGGCGGCGCGACGCGTATCCGCGTTCGCGCGCTGATCGCGACGGTGGCGACGACAGCCCCGGCGAACAGGATGGTGTCGAGATCGATGGCCTCGCGGTTCACCAGTGCGGCGAGTGCGATGGTGACGAACGGTTGCAGCAATTGCAGTTGCGATACCTTGCTGAGACCGCAGATCGAAATTCCCGCATTCCAGGCGAAGAAGCCGATCCACTGTGAGAACAGCGCGGCATAGGCCAGCCCGAGCCAGGCATTCAGCGGAACGTGAGAAAAATCGCCCGGCATCAAGAGCCACGCGGCCGGCAATGTCAGCGGCAGCGCGATCACCATCGACCAACTGATGATTTCCCAGCCGGGCATGAACTTGGTGAGACGACCGGAGAAGCCGTAGCCGATGGCGCCACCCGCCACCGCCAGCAGCAGGAACAGATCGCCGATGGCGATACCGCCGCCGCCATGGCGCAGCGCGAATACGATCACCAGCACAGCACCAACCAGTGCCGCGATCCAGTAGGCGATGCCGGGGCGCTCATGCGTCACCAGCACCGCGACAATGGCGGTGGCAATTGGCAGGATACCGAGCACCACGCCGCCATGCGCCGCCGGCAGCGTCTGCATCGCCATCGCCATGAACAGCGGAAAGCCGACCACGACGCCGAGCGTGCCCAGCACCAGCGACAGCCAGGTATGTTTCGGCGGCAGCGGACGTCGCAGGATCGCGAGCAACGCCAGCGCGCAGAGGCCGGCGATGGCCGAGCGGCTGGCGGTGATGTAGTACGGATCGAAGCCGGTGAGCGCAAGACGCGTCGCCGGCAACGTGCCCCCGAAGATCACGACGCCGAGGAAACCGAGCGCCAGGCCAAGCGAATGGCGCGAGACGAGGGCTGACATGCGAACAACGGAGCTGGAAGCGATGTGAGGCAGCGACGGACGATCGGTAATCGTCGTGCTGTAGCGGTTCACTCGCGGAGGTACCAGCGCGGAAGCCCTTTCGTGGGGCCGTGACATGGCTGCAATGCAAATCGCGGTTGCTGAGCATGATCCCGAAAAGTGGAAGCCGGCTTTCGGAAAAAGATCATGCTCCATAAAAAAGGGGTCTGATTCAACATCGTTGAATTAGACCTAGCGCACCGGTCAGTTCGAGTTGACGGTCTTGCGTGCGTCGTCGATGTCGCTGCCGTCCATGAGCGGCGGCACGAGTTGCGGCGCGACGGCGTGGACTGCGAACCCGCTACCGGTTCGCTTGGCTTGATAGAGCGCCTGATCGGCGCGATCGAGCAGTTCATCGGCGGTGACGGGCTGGTCGGGCATCATCATGGCGATGCCGACGCTGGTGCCGAGTTGAATCGTGTTGTCGTTGATTTGATAGGTCGTCGCGATTTCCCTGATGATGCGCGTCGCCAACGCCAATGCCTGCTCGCGTGATTTGACGTCGGCTTGCACCAGCACGAACTCGTCGCCGCCGAGGCGGACCAGCATGTCGTTTTCGCGCGTCAGCCACGACAGGCGCTTCGCCACTTCACGCAGGACGGCGTCGCCGACCGGATGACCGAAGCGGTCATTCGCCTGCTTGAAGTTGTCGAGATCGAGACTGTGGATCGCGAGCGGGCGGCCCTCGACTGAGGCGGCGGCGACAATGGTCTCCAGATTTTCGTTGAGGGCGAGGCGGTTCGACAGGCCAGTGAGGGCATCGCGGCGCGCGAGGCCGGCAAAGCGGAGCTTGAGCGTCAACTGGCTGACGATGGTGGCATAGAGATGCTGCACCGTTTCGAATCCGCCGAGCAAGAAGATCACGATGAGAAAGGCGAGGCACAAATAGACCGTACCGCCGATGAACAGACAGGCGATCATCGACGGGATCGAGAGGATCAGGAGATTGAGGATCGCCAGCCGCGGCCGATAGGCCACGCGCGTCACCGTCCCCGCGGCATAAGCGAACAGCATGCCGACCATCAGCATATGAATCTTGGGATAGGGCAGCGTGAAGCACCACGCGCCCATGGTGCCGAGGATCGACGTTGTAATAAAGCTGCGCGCCGCGAATTGCCGTTCCCAATCCTGTGCGGCGGCAAATGAGAGCGGGCCGGCGGCGCGGGTCCGACGATAACGCAGGGCCATCAGGATGCGTTCGCCGGTCACCAGGAGGATGGCAGTGGTCAATCCGATCACCAGCCAGTCACCAGTGCGGACGAAGATCGCCGTGCCGATCGCGCCGACCGAGATCGCAAGAAAGACCATCGGCGGCACCAGGCTGAACAGCGCGTCCACCAACTCGATGTAGACCGCGTCCGATGGACGATCAAAACGCAACAATCGGGTGAGGGCGTGCGTCATGACGGGGCCTGATCTTTGCCGATCTTGGCCGGCGTACCTCAGCCTTATCGTGCAGCCGTAAAATCAAAGGTCGGCAAATCGTTCAATTTTGAACGATCGGGAGCTTGGGGCGTGGCGAGGGGTTCGGCGCCGGGCGCCGAACCCCTCATGGTGTACGATAAAATATCAGCCAGCCTGTAAGCCGGGTTCTGTAGGGCACTGTCCGTTTGCACGGACGATGCGTGACGGCCATTCGTCTGGGACAATGTTTGCACATTGCCTCAAGCAACCTACCCGGACGGCAGATCCGACACGATCTCGCGGTGTTATCGCTTGCGCGAACCAGCCGCTGCGCCGTCCCTATTCGGTTTTGCTCCCGGTGTGGTTTGCCATGCCGTTGCCGTTGCCGGCGACGCGGTGCGCTCTTACCGCACCTTTTCACCCTTACCTGCCGAAGCCCAAAGGGCGAAGGCAGGCGGTTCGTTCTCTGTGGCACTTTCCCTGGGGTCGCCCCCGCCGGATGTTATCCGGCACCGTATGTCGATGGAGCCCGGACTTTCCTCCCCGGCGGCCTTTCGGCCGGTGCCGGAGCGGCCGTCCGGCCGACTGACGCGCCACCCATGCGGGCTTGGCGGCGATCCGTCAAGCGGTGCGGAGAATACGGAGAATTTCAGGAGGCGGTGGCGATCGCTTTTGACGGTGGAAGCGCGGCGAGTAGCGCCTGCAATGTCTTCACCGTCGATTGGTCGGCGATGCCGTCGACCCGCTCCGGACGATAGTGCCGCTGGAACGCGGTGACGACCTCGCGGGTCGGCACGTCGTAACGGCCGTCCGCTTCGATACTGTAGCCGAAGCGAGCCAGTGCCGCTTGAAGGTCGCGGACCTGATCGCCGGTCGAGCCGGGACGTAGCATCTCGCCTTTGACGATCGGTGCCGGTTCGATCCAGAACCCGACGCCGGAATCGGCCAACGAGCGCCATGGAAACTTCTCGCCGGGGTCCTGCTTGCGTGATGGCGCGACGTCGGAATGCGCCAGCACCCGGTGCGGTGGCACCTTGCGCCGGATGATGATGCCCCGGCACAACGCGATCACTGCCGCGACCTGTCGCAGCGGAAAATCCGGATAGCCCCAGTCGTGGCCGCGATTGACGATCTCGATGCCGATCGAGCAGGAATTGATGTCGGTTTCGCCCGCCCAATAGGACGCGCCGGCGTGCCAGGCGCGCTTGTCTTCCGGGACGCATTGCAGGATGCGGCCGTCTTCCAGCACCACGTAGTGCGCGGACACGTCGGTTCCGGCGGTGCACAGCCGGTACAGCGCACCCTCGAGGTCAGGCATTCCGGTGTAGTGCAGCAGGATCATGTCCGGCGTCAGACCCCTGTTCCGCTCGCCGAAATTCTCGGACGGAACCACCTCGTAGACGACGGAGGAATCGGGCGTGAATTTCGGCATGTCGGCGGCTGCCTTCGGGATCGGAAGGGCCCGCTGGCGCCTCGGCGCTGACTTCTCGACTATTGGACCCAATTCAACTTCATCCCTCAAACCCGGCGGCAGCACGGCGCCCGCCGCTCGTTTTGGCGGCGGATCTGTCAATTCGCCGCGCGTTGTGGTCACGATCTCGACATAAAGGTGCCAGCCCCGGCATTGGCGGGCAAGCGATGGCGCTATCCAAGGCCATGCATCCACAGGGAATCGGGGAGGGGGGCGCGATCGACGCAACGGCCATAGCGTTGCGTTGGACTTGCGCAATTTCATCAACGCTTTTTTAACGCTAACCAACGTTACTGAAGGGTGAAAAGCCAGCCCGTTCGGGCGGCTAAAACTCCTTTGACGCTGACGAATCCCATGGCCCTGAACATCGTCCCATGCGGAAGCTCGATTTTTCGCGTCGAAACGAAAAACGGAACCCGGCGCAACGTCCATGTCCTCGCCAATGCCATCGGCCAAGCCAGTCAGCAGCGGCGTCGACGCGCGACATTCTCGGCACGGCGGCGGGGATATGCAGCCATGACCGCGCTTCCGCCACGCCATATTCCGGTGCTTGGCCGCGAGGTGATCGAATGGCTGTCGCCGCATAGCGGCGGTGTCTACATCGATGCGACCTTCGGCGCCGGCGGCTACAGCCGCGCGTTGCTCGCGGTCGACGGCACCCGCGTCATCGGCATCGACCGCGACCGCACCGCCATTGCCGGCGGATTTGATCTGGTCGAGCAATCGGACGGACGGCTGACGCTGGTGGAGGATCGCTTCTCTCATCTGGCCGAGGTCTGCGCCGCGCAAGGCATCGATGTCGTGGATGGTGTGGTGATGGATATCGGCGTGTCGTCGATGCAGATCGATCAGGCCGAGCGCGGTTTCTCGTTCCGGCTCGACGGTCCGCTCGACATGCGAATGAGTGGCACAGGCCCCACGGCCGCCGATGTCGTCGCGAGTGCTTCGGAAGCCGATCTCGCCAATATCATCTACATCTTCGGCGAGGAGCGCTATTCGCGGCATATTGCACGCGCCATCGTCGCCGCGCGGCGTGAGACGCCGATCGCAACCACGCGCGCGCTCGCCGATATCGTCGGCAAGGTGGTACGCGCCAAGCCAGGCGAAATTCATCCGGCGACGCGGACGTTTCAGGGGCTGCGAATTTTCGTCAATGCCGAACTCGACGAACTGCATCTGGCGTTGGCCGCGGCCGAGCAGGTGTTGAAGCCCGGCGGCCATCTGGTGGTGGTGACGTTTCATTCGCTGGAAGACCGCATCGTCAAGAATTTCCTGGTCGAGCGCAGCCGGCGCGGCGGCGGCTCGCGGCATCTGCCGCAAGTCGTGCAGCAGGCGCCGCGTTTCAGCGTGCTGACCAAGCGTCCGGTCAAGCCCGGCGACGATGAGGTCGAAATCAATCCGCGCGCGCGCTCTGCAAAGCTGCGCGCCGCCGAACGCACCGATGCGCCAGCGCAGCCGGCCGCCGACCTGCCGTCATGGCCGACGCTGGACAGCGTCATGCGAAGAGGTTGAGCCATGCGGATCATCCATCTTCTCGTCGTCTGCCTTCTGGTGTTCGGTGCGTCCTACGTCTATCGCATCAAGATGGAATCGACCTCGCGCACCGAGCGCGTGCAGCGGCTGCATGCCGAGGTGCGGGCGCAGCGCGACGCCATCGCTGCTTTGCGCGCCGAATGGGCACGGCTCGATTCACCGAAGCGGCTGCAAGGCTTCGCCGAACGCCACACCAAGTTGCGGCCGATCGAAGGTCGGCAATTCGATCAACTGAAAAACCTGCCGGAGCGGTCACCGACGCTGATCAATCCCAACGAACCCGATCCCATCGGCGCGATGATCGACACCACCGACCGCGACCTGATGACCGGTTCGATTCCCGCAACGGAGGGTGCGCGATGAACGATCAAGTCGACGTCGTGCACGCTCCCGACCGTTCGTTTTCGGCGTGGCGACAACGCGTGGTCCGTGGGCTGCTGTATGGGCAGAACGTCGACCGCGCGGCGCGTGCGCGGGTGCGCGTTGGGCTGACTATCCTGATTTTCTCGCTGGTCTATGTCGTGATTGGTGCGCGGCTGGTGATGTTCGCGACCTTCGGCGAGGGCCACGGATCGCGGCGCGTCACCCAGGACGCCATCGCCACGGCGCGGCCGGATATCGTCGATCGCAACGGGCAAATCCTCGCCACCGACGTCAAGACGCCCTCGCTGTTCGGTGAGCCGCGCCGCCTGATCGACGTCGATGAAGCGGTCGAGATGCTGACGGCCGCGTTGCCCGATCTCGATACGAAAGAAGTGCGCGACCGTCTGTCGTCGAAGAAGGGTTTCGTCTGGCTGAAGCGTGAAATCACGCCGCGCCAGCAGCATGACATTCATCGCCTCGGGCTTCCCGGCATCGGCTTCCTGCGCGAGAACAAGCGCGACTATCCCAACGGCGTCGACGTCTCGCACCTGATCGGCCTCGTCAACATCGACAACCAGGGCATCGCCGGTATCGAGAAGTGGCTCGACACCAACGGGCTGGCGGATCTGCATCGCGCCGGCTTCGCAACCGACCGCTTGCAGAGGCCGGTCGAACTCGCCGTTGATCTGCGCGTCGAGCACGCCTTGCGCGACGAGTTGATGAAGGCGAAGGAACACTACAAGGCCAAGGCCGCGTCGGGGCTGGTCTCCAACGTCAGGACCGGCGAGATCGTGGCGATGGTGTCGCTGCCGGATTTCGACCCGAACAATCCGAAGGAAGCCAACGATCCGGATCGCATCAACCGCCTGACCACCGGCGTCTACGAGATGGGTTCGACCTTCAAAGCGTTCACCTTGGCGATGGCGCTCGACTCCGGCAAGGCGACCTTGAACTCGATGTGGGATGCCCGCGGCCCGTTGCATTACGGCCGCTTCAAGATTCACGACGACCATCCGCTCGGCCGCTTCATCAACACCAAGGAAGTCTTCACCTACTCGTCGAACGTCGGCGCGGCGCGCATGGCGCTGGCGCAGGGCGTCGAGGCGCATCAGGCGTTCCTGCGCAAGATGGGCCAGATGACACGGCTGCGCACTGAATTGCCGGAGAGCGCGTCGCCGATCCTGCCGCGCAAGTGGGGCGAACTGAACACCGTCACCATTTCCTTTGGCCACGGCATGGCGGTGGCGCCGTTGCAGGCGGTGATGGGCATCGATGCGCTGGTCAACGGCGGCTATCTGATCCCGCCGACCTTCCTCAAGCGATCCGAGGAAGAGGCGATGAAACTGGCGAAGCGCGTCATCAAGCCGGAAACCAGCGAGAAGATGCGCTTCCTGATGCGGCTCAACGCTGAGATCGGCACCGCGCGCAAGGCCGAAGTGAAGGGCTACTACGTCGGTGGCAAGACTGGCACCGCCGAGAAGGTCATCAACGGCCGTTATGCCAAGAAGAAGGTGCTGAACAGCTTCACCGCGATCTTGCCGGCGGACGATCCGAAGTATCAGATCCTGATCATGATCGACGAGCCGCAACCGTTGAAAGAAACCTACGGTTTCATCACGTCCGGCTGGAACGCGGTGCCGACCGGCGGCAAAGTGATCGCCCGTATCGCGCCGCTGCTGGGAATTCAACCGCGTTTCGATCTGCCGCCGTCTGAGCGCCTTATTCTTGCGACATCGAGATAAGTGCTTGGCGTTGCGTTAGTATGTGACGGCCCGATTTTTGATCTTGCTGAGGCGCTGCCCCTGATGCGGCGTCAGGCCCGGAGACCATGAGACTTTTCGAACTGTTCAGCGCGGACGTTGCGATCGATCCATCGGCGCGGGAGATCGCGGTGACGGGTCTCGCGATGGATAGCCGCGCGGTCAAGCCGGGTGGTCTGTTCTTCGCGCTGGCCGGGGCGAAAACCGACGGCGCACGTTTTATCGATCAGGCAATCACGGCGGGTGCGGTGGTGATTGCCGGCGATCACGCGCCGGTGGATCATGCGCGTGTGCCGTTCGTAAAAGTGGCCAATCCGCGTCGCGCGCTGGCTTTGGCAGCCGCACGTTTCTATCCGCGCCAACCAAGGACAATCGCAGCCGTTACCGGCACCAGCGGCAAGACCTCGGTGGCGGCATTCGCACGTCAGATCTGGCAGCAACTCGGTGATGAGGCCGCCAGCATCGGCACGGTTGGCGTGGTCAGCACCAGGCGCAATGTTTACGGATCGCTGACGACGCCGGACCCGATCGCGCTGCATCGAACCATCGACGAACTGGCGGGCGACGGCGTCACCCATCTCGCGCTGGAAGCCTCGTCGCACGGGCTCGATCAATTCCGCCTTGATGGCGTGCGCGTCAACGCCGGCGGCTTCACCAACCTGTCGCGCGATCACATGGATTACCATCCCGACGTCGCGCATTACCTCGCGGCCAAGCTGCGATTGTTCACCGATCTGATTGTGGATGATGGTGCGGCGGTGATCGCTGCCGATCACGATGTCTCGCAACAGGTGATCGATGCCGCGCACGGGCGCGGCCTGCGTCTTCTCACCGTGGGGCGGCGTGGCGACGGCGAGGGAATGGGCATCCGCCTGATCGATGTCGCAGTCGATGACTTCACGCAGAAGCTCACGCTCGCGCATCGCGGGCGGCGCCATAGCCTGCGCCTGCCGTTGGTGGGCGAATTCCAGATCGAGAACGCGCTGGTCGCGGCTGGATTGGCGATTGCCACCGGAAGTGATGCGGCGCGGGTGTTCGGCACGCTGGAACATCTCGAAGGCGCGAAAGGGCGGCTCGAACGGGTCGGCGAGCGCAACGGCGCGCCGATCTTCGTCGATTACGCCCACAAGCCCGATGCTCTGGCCAAGGCACTGCAAGCGCTGCGGCCTTATGCGAAGCGGCGGCTGATTGTGGTGTTCGGCGCGGGCGGTGATCGTGATGCCGGCAAGCGACCGCTGATGGGCGAGATCGCCGCGCAGAATGCCGATGTGGTCATCATCACCGACGACAATCCACGCAGCGAGAATCCGGCGACGATCCGTGCCGCTATCTCCGCTGCCGCGCCCGGAGCGCGCGAGATCGGCGACCGCGCCGAGGCTATCCAGGCCGCCGTCGACGATTTGCAGAACGGCGATGTTGTGTTGATCGCCGGCAAAGGCCACGAAACCGGCCAGATTGTCGGCGATCGCACGCTGCCGTTCAGCGACCATGACGCGGTCGCGGACGCATTGAAGGTAAAGGTCGCATGAACACGCAGCCCCTCTGGACGCCGGACGCCATGGCGCGCGCGATGCAGGCGGAGACCGCCGGCACGATGCCAGCCGCGATCCATGGTCTGTCGATCGACAGCCGTACCATCGCGCCGGACGACGCTTACTTCGCCATCAAGGGCGACGTGCATGACGGCCACGCCTTCGTCGACGCCGCGTTGAAAGCCGGCGCGGCGCTGGCGGTGGTGTCGCGCGACAAGCGTGATCAATTTGCAAGCGATGCGCCGTTGCTTGTGGTTGAAGACGTATTGCAAGGGCTGGTCGATCTGGCGAAGGCGTCGCGCGCGCGGCTCGGCGCGAAGGTGATCGCCGTTACCGGCTCGGTGGGTAAAACATCGACCAAGGAAATGCTGCGCCAGGTGCTCGAGAAGCAGGGCAAGACCCACGCGTCGGTCGCCTCGTTCAACAATCATTGGGGCGTGCCGCTGTCGCTGGCGCGGTGTCCGGCGGATACCGTCTACGCCGTGTTCGAAATCGGCATGAACCATCCCGGCGAGATCACGCCGCTGGTCGGATTGGTCCGGCCGCACATTGCGATCGTCACTACGGTCGAGCCGGTGCATCTGGAGTTCTTCAAGAACGTCGAGGCGATAGCCGACGCCAAGGCCGAGATTTTCTCCGGCGTCGAGCCCGGCGGCGTCGCGGTGCTCAACCGCGATAATGATCAGTTCGCGCGGCTGAAGCGCAACGCCAAAAATGCAGGTATCGCCAATATCGTCGCCTTCGGCGCGCACAAGACCGCCGATGCGCGATTACTGGATGTTGCGTTGCATGCGACATGCTCGGCTGTTCATGCCGACATTCTCGATCACGATGTCACTTACAAGCTGGCGATGCCCGGCCGCCACATGGCACTGAATTCGCTGGCGGTGCTGGCAGCGACGTCGCTCGCGGGTGCCGACCTCGCGCGTTCGGCATTGGCGCTGTCGCAAATTCAGGCAGCGTCGGGACGCGGTGTGCGCAAAACGCTTGAACTCCTTCATGGTAGCGCCACGCTGATCGACGAGAGCTACAACGCCAACCCCGCCTCGATGGCGGCGGCGCTGAACGTGCTCGGCCGCGCGGCTGTTGGCCCGCAAGGGCGAAAGATCGCCGTGCTCGGCGATATGCTCGAACTCGGCCCGACCGGCGCCGACCTGCATCGCGGGCTCGCCGAGGCGGTGACCGCGAACGGGATCGATACGGTATTCTGCTGCGGGCCGCTGATGCAAAACCTGTGGGAGGCGCTTCCCTCCGGCAGACGTGGCGGCTATGCCGGAAGTTCGGCCCAGCTTGAGTCGCAGGTCGTGGCGGCATTGCGTGACGGTGACGCGGTCATGATCAAGGGCTCGCTCGGTTCAAAGATGAAAGTTATTGTCAGTGCGCTGGAGAAGCGTTTCCCCGATAAGGCCGCGCACGACGACGCAGCGGTGTAAGGCGGATTGAATGTTCTATTGGTTGATCGATGCGGTGCCGGCGATCCCGGGCCTCAATGTATTTCGCTACATCACGTTTCGCACCGGCGGCGCCATGGTCACCGCGGCGCTGTTCGTGTTCCTGTTCGGGCCGTGGATCATCGACAACCTGCGCATCCGCCAGGGCAAGGGACAGCCGATCCGCACCGATGGCCCGCAAACGCACCTGACCAAGAAGGGCACGCCCACCATGGGCGGGCTGATGATCCTTTCCGGCCTCGTGGTCTCGACACTACTTTGGGCCAATCCGACAAATCCGTATGTCTGGATCGTGCTCGGTGTCACGCTGGGCTTCGGTCTGGTCGGCTTCTATGATGACTACCTGAAGGTCACCAAGCAAAGCCACAATGGTTTCGGTGGTCGCAGCCGGCTGATGATCGAAGGCGTCATCGCCGCGCTCGCGTGTTACGCGTTGATGAGGATTGGCCGCGAGCCGCTATCGAGCTCGCTGGCGATACCGTTCTTCAAGGAAGCGGTGATCAATCTCGGCTGGTTCTTCGTGATCTTCGGCGGTTTCATCATCGTCGGTGCCGGTAACGCGGTGAATCTCACCGACGGTCTTGACGGCCTTGCTATCGTGCCGGTGATGATCGCCGCCGCAAGCTTCGGCATGATTTCGTATCTCGCCGGCAACGCGGTGTTCTCCGACTACCTGCAAATCAATTATGTCGCCGGCACCGGCGAACTGGCGGTTCTGTGCGGTGCGGTGTTGGGCGCTGGTCTCGGCTTTCTCTGGTTCAACGCGCCGCCGGCGTCGATCTTCATGGGCGACACCGGCTCGCTCGCGCTCGGCGGCATGCTGGGCTCGATCGCGGTGGCGGTGAAGCACGAAATCGTGCTGGCCGTGATCGGCGGCCTGTTCGTGCTGGAAGCGGTCTCGGTGATCGTGCAGGTGACGTCGTTCAAATTGACCGGAAAGCGCGTGTTCAAGATGGCGCCGATTCACCATCACTTCGAGCAGAAGGGCTGGACTGAACCGCAGGTGGTGATCCGGTTCTGGATCATCGCGGTGATGCTGGCGCTGCTTGGCCTCTCCACGCTCAAGTTGCGCTGAAGCCATGATCCCTGTCACCTCATTCGCCGGCAGACGCGTTGCCGTGTTCGGGCTCGGCGGCTCCGGCCTTGCGAGCTGTGAAGCCTTGCGCGCCGGCGGCGCCGACGTCGTTGCTTGCGACGACAGTGCCGATCGCATGTCTGCCGCCGCGCAGGCCGGATTCGTTACCGCCGATCTGCGCCATGCGGCGTGGGAGACGTTCGCAGCGCTGGTGCTGACGCCCGGCGTGCCGCTGACGCATCCGCAGCCGCATTGGACCGTGCTTCTGGCGCAGCGCGCCGGTGTCGAGGTGATCGGCGATGTCGAACTGTTTTGCCGCGAGCGCCGTCGCCATGCGCCGAATGCACCCTTCGTCGCCATCACCGGCACCAACGGCAAGTCCACCACCACGGCACTGATCGCGCATTTGATGCGCGAAGCGGGGCACGACGTGCAGATGGGCGGCAATATCGGCACCGCGATCCTGTCGCTGGAGCCGCCGCGCGCCGGCCGCGTCCATGTCATCGAAATGTCGTCGTATCAGATCGATCTGTGCCCTTCGCTCGATCCGAGCGTCGGCATCCTGCTCAATGTCAGCGAGGACCATATCGACCGACACGGCAGCATCGATCACTACGCGGCGGTCAAGGAGCGGCTGGTGGCGGGCGTGCAGCCCGGCGGCGCGGCGATCGTCGGCGTTGACGACGGCTGGTGCCGCGCGGTGGCCGATCGGCTCGATCAGGCCGGCAAGCCGGTGGTGCGCGTATCGGTGAAACAGCCGCTGGCCGACGGGATGTACGTCGAGCGCGATACCATCGTACGCGCGGCGGGCGGTGCGCGCACCGAGATCGCGCGGATCGGCGGCATCGGTTCGCTGCGCGGCATTCACAATGCGCAGAACGCGACTTGCGCCGCAGCCGTGGCATTGGCGCTCGGCGTTCGCGGCGACGTGTTACAGAAGGGGCTACGCAGCTTTCCCGGCCTCGCGCATCGCATGGAGCAGACCGGGCGGCGCGGCAACGTGCTGTTCGTCAACGACTCCAAAGGCACCAACGCCGACGCCACGGCGCGGGCGCTGGCCTCCTTCGGCGACATCTTCTGGATTGCCGGCGGCAAGCCGAAGAGCGGCGGCATCACCTCGCTCGCCGAATTCTTCCCGCGCATCCGCAAGGCCTATCTGATCGGCGCGGCGGCGCAGGAATTTGCCGCGACTCTCGAAGGCAAGGTGCCTTACGAGATCAGCGAGACGCTCGAGGTCGCGGTGCCGAATGCGGCGCGAGATGCTGAGGCGGCGGGATTGTCGGACGCGGTGGTGTTGTTGTCGCCGGCCTGCGCCTCGTTCGATCAATTCCCGAATTTCGAGGTGCGTGGGGTGCGGTTCGGCGAACTGGTGCGGGCGCTGGATGGCGTCGTGCCGGTGGTCTGAGGGCGGCCTTGAACTGAAGCGCGTATCGTCATCCTGAGGTGCGAGCAAAGCGAGCCTCGAAGGATCGCGGCCGTCGCCCTTCGAGGCTGCCGCTACGCGACAGCACCTCAGGGTGACGATCTCCGATTTCGCTTCAGTAGATCACGCTCTAGCGACAAATGTTTTCATTCCGTTAACGGTTCGGAAACCATGATGGGGGACCAATGGGCAGTTAACGGCCCGCAGGACCCGCCATGATTTCTCGCGAACAACGCACTCCGCTTTCCGAATGGTGGTGGACCGTCGACCGGCTGTTGCTCGGCGCCTTCGTGTTGCTGATCCTGTGCGGCGTGATCTTATCGCTGGCGGCGAGCCCGTCGGTCGCGACCCGCATCGGGCTCGATCCGTTCCACTTCTTCAATCGCCATGTACTGTTCCTCGCGCCATCGCTCATTGTGATGCTGGGCGTCTCGTTCCTGTCGCCACGGCAGATCCGGCGCAGCGCGCTGATCGTACTGGCGATCAGTGTCTTCTTGATTGTCGTCACGCTGCTGTTCGGCGCCGAGGTGAAGGGCGCACGGCGATGGATCACCATTCTCGGCGTCAACATTCAGGCGTCGGAATCCGCGAAGCCCGCTTTCGTCGTGGTGGTGGCGTGGCTGTTCGCAGAATCGGCGCGGCGGCCGGAGATGCCGGCCACCTCGATGGCGTTGGCGTCGCTGCTTGGTCTGGTGACCTTGCTGGTGCTGGAGCCGGACTTCGGCCAGACCATGCTGATCCTGATGGTGTGGGGCGCGCTGTTCTTCATCGCCGGCATGCGGATGGTCTGGGTGTTCGGGCTCGCGGGCTCGGCAGCAGCCGGTCTGTTCGGCGCTTACCTGCTGGTGCCGCACGTTGCCGCGCGCATCAAACGATTTATGGATCCCGCATCGGGCGATACGTTCCAGGTCGATACCGCGATGGAGTCTTTCTTCCATGGCGGTTGGTTCGGCGTCGGTCCGGGCGAGGGCACGGTGAAGCGCATCCTTCCCGATAGCCACACCGACTTCGTGTTCGCGGTGGCGGCGGAGGAATTCGGCATCATTTTCTGTCTGGCACTGGCCGGGCTGTTCGCTTTCATCGTGATCCGAACGCTGTCACGCGCCTATGCCAACGAGGATCTGTTCACGCGGTTTGCGGCGTCGGGCCTCGCGATCCTGTTCGGCGTGCAGGCGGCGATCAACATGTCGGTGAATCTGCATCTGATCCCGGCCAAGGGCATGACGTTGCCATTCATCTCCTATGGTGGTTCGTCGATGGTGTCGCTGGCCTACGGTGTCGGTATGATGCTGGCGCTGACGCGGCAGCGGCCTTCCACAGAAATGGCGTCGATCGGCGATATCAACGCGGCCCAAGCCTACGCGTAGGCGGAACGTGATTTGATCGATATGAGCGAAGCGCCTCTCATTCTGCTCGCCGCCGGCGGTACTGGTGGCCATCTGTTTCCGGCCGAGGCGCTCGGCGCGGCGCTGATGGATCGCGGATTGCGTGCGCAACTCGTCACCGACGAGCGCGCGTTGCGTTATAGCGGGCTGTTCTCCAAGGAAACGCTGCACGTCGTGCCGAGCGCGACGGTGCGTGGCCGCTCGCCGTTGTCGATGGCGAAGACCGGTTTGACGCTGGCAGCCGGCACGGTGGTTGCGCTCAACCTGATCCGCCGCTTGCGTCCCGCCGCGGTGATCGGCTTCGGCGGTTATCCGACCTTGCCGCCGTTGTTCGCCGCTCGAATGTTTGGCGTGCCCACCGCAATTCACGAAGCCAACGCGGTGATGGGGCGCGCCAACCGTCTTCTGTCGACCCGCGTCAACGCGATCGCCACATCGTTGCCCGGCGTGCTGGATCGCGATCCGGCGCTTGCGGCGAAAACCACCGTGACCGGCACGCCGCTGCGACCCGCGATCCTTGCTGCCGCCGTCGTTCCGTTTGCCGCGCCCGAGCCGAACGCGCCGCTGCGGTTGCTGGTGGTCGGCGGCAGCCAGGGTGCACGGGTGATGTCGGATATCGTGCCCGGCGCAATCGAGAAACTGGAGCCGGCGTTGTGGCCGCGCCTGATCCTCACGCAGCAAGTGCGCGACGAAGACATGCCGCGGGTGCGCGCGGTCTACGACCGTCTCAAGATCAACGCCGAACTCGCACCGTTCTTCGGCGACCTGCCGGCGCGGCTGGCATCGAACCATCTGGTAATCTCGCGCTCAGGGGCCACCACGGTGGCGGAACTCGGCGCCATCGGGCGACCGTCGATCCTGGTGCCGCTGCCCGGCGCGCTCGATCAGGATCAGTTCGCCAATGCCGGCGTGCTGGCGGCCGCAGGTGGGGCGATCCGGATTCCGCAACCCGAATTTACGCCGGATCGGCTGGCGGCGGATATCTCCGCGCTGGCGGCTGAGCCCGCGCGCCTCAATGCCATGGCCGCCGCTGCGCGCGGTATCGGCAAACTGGATGCGGCGGAACGGCTGGCCGATCTGGTGAAACGGGTGGCGGGAATCTAGCCAAATTGCCTTGACTTCGCCGTCATGGCCGGACTTGTTCCGGCCATCCACGTTCTGGCTGAATCAGATAGAAGACGTGGATGCCCGCGACGAGCGCGGGCATGACGCAAACTAACGGGATACACGCATGAGACTGCCGCGCGAGATCGGACCTATCCACTTTGTCGGCATCGGCGGCATCGGCATGAGCGGCATCGCCGAGGTGCTGAACAATCTCGGCTACACGGTGCAGGGCTCCGATGCCTCCGAGGGCGCCAATGTCACGCGGTTGCGCGAGAAGGGCATCAAGGTCACCGTCGGCCACGCGGCGGAGAATGTCGCGGGCGCCGACGTGCTGGTGGTGTCGACCGCGATCAAGCGCGACAATCCCGAATTGTTGGCGGCGCGCGCGCAACGCATTCCGGTGGTGCGCCGCGCGGAAATGCTGGCGGAACTGATGCGGCTGAAAGCTGCGTCGCCATCGCCGGCACCCCCGGCAAGACCACGACGACGTCGATGGTCGCCACCTTGCTCGACGCCGGCGATTTCGATCCCACGGTTATCAACGGCGGCATCATCAACGCCTATGGCACCAACGCGCGGCTCGGCACCGGCGACTGGATGGTGGTGGAGGCCGACGAGAGCGACGGCACCTTCCTCAAGCTGCCGGTCGATGTCGCCATCGTCACCAACGTCGATCCCGAACATCTCGATCACTTCAAGACCTTCGACGCGGTGCAGGACGCGTTCCGCAACTTCGTCGAGAGCGTGCCGTTCTACGGCTTCGCGGTGATGTGCATCGACCATCCGGTGGTGCAGACCCTGGTGGGCAAGATCGAGGATCGCCGCATCATCACTTACGGCACCAACCCGCAAGCCGACGCGCGCCTCGTCGATCTCAAGGCGGCGAACGGCGGATCGACCTTCAAGATCGCGTTCCGCGACCGCAAGGCCGGCACCGCGCATGAATTGACCGATCTGGTGCTGCCGATGCCGGGCCGTCACAACGCGCTGAACGCAACCGCAGCCATCGCGGTAGCACATCAACTGGGCCTCAGCGATGATGTGATCCGCAAGGCGCTGGCCGGTTTCGGCGGCGTCAAGCGCCGCTTCACCCGCACCGGCGAATGGAATGGCATCACCATCATCGACGACTACGGTCATCATCCGGTCGAGATCGCGGCGGTGCTGAAAGCCGCGCGCGACTCGACCAAGAATAAAGTCATCGCCGTGGTGCAGCCGCATCGCTACACCCGTCTGCAATCGCTGTTCGAGGAATTCTGCACCTGCTTCAACGACGCTGACACTGTCATCGTCGCCGACGTCTATCCGGCGGGCGAAGCGCCGATCCCCGGCATCGACCGCGACAACTTTGTGCTCGGCTTGCGCGCGCATGGCCACCGCGAAGTGATCGCGCTGGAAAATGCCGCGGCGCTCGCCGGTATGGTGCGCGGCGTAGCGAAGCCGGGCGATTACGTCGTCTGCCTCGGCGCCGGCAACATCACCCAATGGGCCTACGCGCTGCCGGCGGAATTGAAAGCGCTGGGATAGTCCGCGCCAACCACGCAAGGGAGAATGGATATGGCCGTTCTCAGCGACGAGACATGGCGTCGCCATGCCAATCCGTGGAGTGTGTGGACGCGCTACGCGGCCTTTCCGTTGCTGGTCGGCGCGATGTGGAGTTATCACGTCATCGGCTGGTGGGCGCTGCTCCCCGTGGCCGTGATGATTGGCTTTCTTTATATCAATCCATGGCTGTTTCCACCGCCGCGCTCGACCGACAACTGGGCTTCGAAGGCAGTGCTGGGCGAGCGCGTCTGGTTGAACGAAGGGAAGCGAGCACTCCCGGATCAGCACCCGCGAATATTTCGTGCGCTGATGGTGATCTCGGTTGTCAACCTGGCTGGATTGATCTGGGGCATCGTGCAATCCGACGCACTAGTACTTGTGCTCAGCACCGTCAATGTGCTGGTTGGTAAATCCTGGTTCAACGATCGTATGGTGTGGCTGTTCAGCGAACGGATGCGAACCAACCCCGAATACAAGAGCTGGCTCTACTGATGTTTGCTGATCTCATTCCAGACTTGAAATCCGCGATGCCTGACTTGCGTGGGCGGCTGCTCGGCAACGAACCGCTGGCACCGTTGACGTGGTTTCGCGTGGGCGGACCGGCGCAGGTGCTGTTCACGCCGGCCGACGAAGATGATCTCGCTTATTTCCTGCAACGTCTGCGCGCTGACATTCCGGTCTATTGTTTCGGTGTCGGATCGAACCTGATCGTGCGCGATGGCGGTATGGCGGGCGTGGTGATCCGGCTGTCGCCACGCGCGTTCGGCGCAACGCGTGTCGAGGGTGACATCGTGCATGCCGGAACCGCCGCGCTCGACAAGCGGGTAGCCGAAGCGGCGGCGGCCGCCAATCTCAGCGGCCTCGAATTTTTGTTCGGCATTCCCGGCAGCATCGGCGGCGCACTACGCATGAACGCTGGTGCCAATGGCGGCGAGACCAAGGACATTTTGGTTGAGGCGACGGCAGTGTCCCGCGAAGGCACCTTGCATCGCTTCGACAACGCAGCGATGGCGTTCACCTATCGCAACAGCGGCGTCGATACCTCATTCGTGTTCACCTCGGCGCGCTTTCGCGGCGTGCCCGCCGATACAGAGGTCATCCGCGCGCGGATGCAGGCGGTGCAGGAGCATCGCGAGACGGCGCAGCCGATCCGCGAAAAAACCGGCGGCTCCACCTTCAAGAATCCGCCCGGCCACAGTGCCTGGAAACTGGTCGACGCAGCCGGTTGCCGTGGCTTGCGCGTCGGCGGCGCGCAGGTGTCGGAGATGCACTGCAATTTCCTGATCAACACCGGCGACGCCACCGCGCACGATATCGAGACGCTGGGCGAAACCGTGCGCGCGCGCGTCAAGGCGCAATCGGGGATCGACCTGCACTGGGAGATCAAGCGCATCGGCGTCGCGCGCGGCTGATGCTTCGCGCAACGGCTACGCGAGTGGTATCAGTGGCTGAGTTTCTCGAGTGCTGCGATGGGGTCCGGTGAAACCCGGAAACTCCCTTCGAAGGGATACTCCTGCATCGCGATGATTCCGAGCGTCACCACCACCGCGGCGGAGAACAGCGTCATCGCCGCGATGAAGGCGCGCGGACGTTCGAGATGTACGAGGCCGATAGCGATCTGCGTGAACAGCCCAAGTGTCAGCACCACCAGCCATTTCAGATCGTTGGTATGGTCGGTCGCAAGTGATAACCGCACATTGCGCAACGTGCTGGCGCGAACCGTTGCGTTGAGGATGGCGGCGTGCGCGGCGTGCCCGGAGGCTTTTGACAGCGACGGCTGGCTGACCTCGCGGAGCAGGTTGTCATAAGCGGCGGCGGTGTTCGGCGAGTCCTTGAATGCATCCATCGCCGGCCACTCCTCCGCGACGATCGAGGTGACGTAAGCGTGCAGCGCCACGCGGATGGTTTGCATGTCCGACACGGTCGCAACGCTCAGCGTATGGATGTTGCGCAGTTCACCGGCTTCGGCCTGAACAGTGCGGATCGCCTGGCGGCTGCGCTCGCTGATGTCGTTGGCGAGAAAGCCGGCGAGCAGCGCGAACAGGATAGCGACGGCGTTGAAGAACGGCGCCACGACGCCATGGAACGAATGGATCGATCGCCGCACCGACGAACGGAAAGCCAGGAACGCGAGGAGAGCGACCATCCCGAAGTAGAGAGTAGAGAGCGACAGGAAGATTCCCGCCGGGGTCATGTCGAGCCAGGCTCTGATCATCGAAGATATTCCCTTGTCGAAGCTCTAGACCCGAATCGCTGCCGTTGCGTTTCGACAATACCGCCGCACGCATGATTTGGTCACGAACGCAAATCAGCTTAATGAGGACGCAGCAGAAGAGGTGGCGAATGAGCAGTTCGAAGCATGTGGCGGTTCTGTTGGGCGGCTGGTCGTCGGAGCGCGAGGTGTCGCTGCGGTCGGGCAAGGCATGCGCCGATGCAGCGGAGCGGCGCGGCTATCGCGTCACCCGCATCGATGTGAAGCGCGACATCGCCACGGTGCTCGAATCGCTGAAGCCCGATGTCGCACTGATGATGCTGCACGGCCGCCCCGGTGAGGACGGCACCATTCAGGGCATTCTGGAAACGCTCGGCATTCCCTACAGCCACTCCGGCGTGCTGGCCTCGTCGCTGGCGATGCAGAAGGACCTCGCCAAGACGGTGATGGCGGCGGCCGGAATTCCGGTGGCGAAGGGGCTGACGCTGTCGCGCGCCGAAATCGCCAAGGCGCATGTGATGGAGCCACCCTACGTCATCAAGCCGGTGGCGGATGGCTCCAGTGTCGGCGTCTTCATCGTAACCGAGGCGCACGCGCACCCGCCGCAGGAACTGTTCCGCGAGGACTGGCCGCACGGCGATCAACTTCTGGTAGAAAAATACATCGCCGGCAAGGAATTGACTTGCGCCGTGGTCAAGGGCGAGGCGACCGGCGTGATCGAGATCGTTCCGGCGGTACGGTTTTACGATTACGAGGCAAAGTATTCTCCGGGCGCGTCAAAACACATCCTACCTGCACCAGTTTTACCATTTGTTTACCAGGAAGTCCGAAGGTTAACGCTGGCGGCGCATGTTGCGCTCGGCTGTCGGGGCGTTAGCCGGGCGGATTTCCGCTTCGACGATCGCATCGAGGGAACAGGGGGCCTCATCTGTCTTGAGGTTAACACCCAACCCGGCATGACCGAGACGTCACTTGTGCCAGAGCTCGCAGCGCACGCGGGCACAACATTTGACGAGCTCGTGCAATGGATGGTGGAGGACGCCTCGCTCGGTCGGTGAGACTGCCGAGGCCCCAAACTGATCTGAAAGCCGCCGCTTTGGGCGCGGTCATCCTGCTGCGCGAGTGGGTGGGCGAGCGGATGCGGCGCCGGACGCCGCCCCAGGTGGCACGCCGGCCGGTGCCGTCGAGCAATCATCCGCTGATCGTTTTCGTCGAGCGCCGCGTGCCGCGTCGCGCCGGCATCATCGCGACCGTCGCCATCCTGTGCGGCAGCGCCGTGTTCGGTGTCGTCAGGGGCGGACATATAGAAGAAGTCACCACCGGCTTGAGCGACGCGCGCAATGCGGTGGCCAATGCCGCCGGCTTCCGCATCACGGGTGTCGCCATCAACGGCCGCAAGCAACTCAGCCAGGATGAAGTGCTGGCGATCGGCGGCGTCAACGGCCGTTCGTCGTTGCTGTTTCTCGATGCCGCCGTGGTGCGAGCCAGGCTAATGGCGAATCCATGGATCGCGGATGCCACCGTGCTCAAGTTCTACCCCGGCACGTTGCAGATCGATGTCACCGAACGTTCGCCGTTCGCGCTATGGCAAGAGGACGGCAAGGTCTCGGTGATCGCCGAGGACGGCGCGGTGCTGGAGCCTTACGTCATCAAGAAATTCGCGACGCTGCCGCTGGTGGTGGGCAAGGGAGCTGAAAGTCATGCGCGCGATTTCCTCGCGCTGCTCGATCGCTATCCGCAGATCAAACCGCTGGTGCGCGCCGCGGTGTTCGTCGGCGAACGCCGCTGGAATCTGCGCCTGAAGAACGGTCTCGATATCCGGTTGCCGGAGCATGATGTCGGCATCGCGCTGGCGACGCTGTCGAAGTTCGACAAGGAAGACAAGTTGTTTACGCGCGACATCGTCGCGGTCGATGCACGCTTGCCCGATCGCCTGATCGTGCGGCTGTCGGAAGACGCCGCCAAGGCGCGCGACGAGATGTTCAAGGAAAAGAAGCCCAAACGTAAGGCCGGCGACGCATGACGAGTCTGGATCGCCATCAAACGCCCAAGACGCGTCCAATGCCGCAGAACAGGACGGCACTGGTCGCCTCGCTCGATATCGGCACCAGCAAGATCGCCTGCCTGATCGCGCGGTTGAAGCCGTGCGCGCCGAGCGAGGCGCTGCGCGGCCGTACCCATGCGGTGGAGTTGATCGGCTACAGCCATATCCAATCGCGCGGCGTCAAGGCCGGCGCGGTGGTCGATATGACCGAGTGCGAGCAGGCGGTCCGCCATGCGGTGGCGGTCGCCGAGCGCATGGCCAAGGTCCGTGTCGAATCCGTGCTGCTGTCGGTGTCCGCCGGCCGCTTGCAGGGCCAGTTGATCGAAGCGGCGTCCGACATTCGCGGCGGTTCGGTCGCGCCGGATGACGTCACCCGCATCACCTCGACCGGAATGCGTCACGCGACGGCTGCGGGGCGCACCGTGCTGCATGCGCTGCCGGTCGGTTACGCGCTCGACGGCGTGAAGGGCATTCGCGATCCGCGCGGCATGGTGGCGCGGCAGTTCGGCGTCGACATGAATGTTGTGACGGCGGACGCGACCGTCGCCAAGAACCTGATGCTGGCGGTGGAGCGTTGCCACCTCAATGTCGAAGCGATGGTGGCGAGCCCTTACGCATCCGGACTTTCGGTGCTGACCGACGACGAACTCGATCTCGGCGCGGCCGTGGTCGAGATGGGCGCGGGTACCACGACGATGTCGATCTATTCTGGCGGACGTTTCGTTCACGCCAGCGGATTTGCGGTCGGCGGGCAACACGTCACGATGGATCTTGCACGAGGCTTAGGCGCGTGCATTGCGGATGCCGAGCGAATCAAGACGTTATATGGCACGGTGTTGACCGGCGGTTCGGATGCACGCGAGTTGATGTCGGTGCCGACCGCAGGTGAAGACGAACAGGATTTCCCGCAGGTGGTGTCGCGGGCGACGATCGCCAACATCATCCGGCAACGCGTCGAGGAGATCTTTGAAATGGTGCGCGACCGGCTGAAGGATTCGCCGTTTGCCGCCGAGCCTCGCGCCCGCGTCATCCTGAGCGGCGGCGCGTCGCAACTCACCGGCGTGCCTGAACTGGCGACGCGGATTCTTGGCCGCTCGGTGCGTGTCGGCCGTCCGCTCGGTTTCGGCCGTCTTCCCAACGAGGCCAAGGGCGCATCCTTCGCGGTGCCGTCGGGGCTTCTGGTCTATCCGCAATATGCTCACCTCGAATTCGTCGAGCCGCGTCACGTGCGGCCATTGAAAACTGGAACCGGCGGCTACTTCGGCAAAGTCGGTCAATGGCTTCGCGAGGGTTTCTGATGAATTCGTTCCGCCCTGTGTTCAACCCACTCATTTCTCCGGCCGTGTGCTGGGGGCATTGCAAAACCAAGCGCGCGTAATCGAGAGGCAACCATGACCATCAATCTCACACCCCCTGATGTTCGCGAGCTGAAGCCGCGGATCACTGTCTTTGGTGTCGGCGGCGCCGGCGGCAATGCGGTCAACAACATGATCACCGCTGGTCTCGAAGGCGTCGACTTCGTCGTCGCCAACACCGACGCGCAGGCGCTGTCGATGACCAAGGCCCAGCGCATCATCCAGATGGGCACCGAAGTAACGCAAGGCCTCGGCGCCGGTTCGCAGCCGGATGTCGGCGCGGCTGCCGCGCAGGAAGTGATCGACGAGATTCGCGATCACCTCTCGGGTGCCAACATGGTGTTCGTCACCGCCGGCATGGGCGGCGGCACCGGCACCGGCGCAGCGCCGGTGATCGCGCGCACCGCGCGTGACCTCGGCATCCTGACCGTCGGCGTCGTCACCAAGCCGTTCCACTTCGAAGGCCAGCGCCGTATGCGCACCGCCGAGTCCGGGATCACCGAACTCCACAAGGTGGTCGATACGCTGCTGATCATCCCGAACCAGAATCTGTTCCGGGTCGCCAACGAGAAGACCACCTTCGCCGATGCCTTCGCGATGGCCGACCAGGTGCTCTATTCGGGCGTTGCCTGCATCACCGACCTGATGGTGAAGGAAGGCCTCATCAACCTCGACTTCGCCGACGTCCGCGCCGTCATGCGCGAGATGGGCAAGGCGATGATGGGTACCGGCGAAGCCTCTGGCGAGAAGCGCGCGCTGACCGCCGCCGAAGCCGCGATCGCCAATCCGCTGATCGACGATTCGTCGATGAAGGGCGCGCGTGGTCTGCTGATCTCCATCACCGGCGGCAAGGACATGACCTTGTTCGAGGTCGATGAAGCCGCGACCCGCATCCGCGAGGAAGTCGATCCGGATGCCAACATCATCCTCGGCGCCACCTTCGACGAAGAACTCGAAGGCCTCATCCGCGTCTCCGTCGTTGCCACCGGCATCGACCGCTCGGCCTCGGAGGTGGCCGGTC
>JAFKKL010000040.1 GCA_017305595.1 Hyphomicrobiales bacterium
AGCGGTCCGGCGATGCCGCTGAGATTGAAGCCGGTCGAGACGATGCCGAAGGCGCGTCCGGCGGCGCCGGGCGGCGCGGCGTTGCGCACCATCATGTCGCGCGACGGAGCGATCACGCCGCTGAGGAAACCGGCGACGGTCAATGCCGCCACCAGCAACACCGGCGGCAACGTCGTTACCGCGATCATCAGCACGATCAGCGCGTTGATACCGAAGCAGACCGCCGCCACCTGGCCATGGCGCGCGGTGCGGTCCGCCAGCCAGCCGCCGGCGAGAACACCGGTTGCGCTGGCCCCCAGAAACGCCGTCAGCGCCAGGTTGGCGCCGGACAGTGAGCTGCCGTAACCGCTCATCAGCGCCACCACGCCGAACGAGCCGATGCCGGAGTTCGACAGGCCGAGCAGCAGGAAGAACGCCGTCAGCAACATAATCGCCGGCGTCATCACCGACACTTTTGGCGCAGCACCGCCGGCTGCGTACGACGCGGCGCCAGCATCCGGGATTCGCATCGCGGCAAGCAATAGCGCCACCACCGGCCCGACCGCGCCAATCACCAGCAACGCGCCGCGCCCGCCGAACGCCAGCAGCAATCCCGCAACGATGGCCGGCGCCACCGCACCGCCGAAGAAACCGGCAAAGGTGTGGATCGAGAACGCGCGCCCCATCCGCGTCTCGTCCATATGCGCGGCGAGGATGGCGTAGTCCGCCGGGTGATAGACGCTGTTGGCGAGGCCGAGCACCGCCGCGCAGACGATCAGGTTGGCGTAGCTCAGGTGAAACGCGAGCAGGGCAAAGGCAAGCCCGCCCACGACAAGACCGATCAGCAGGATGAGGCGCGCACCAACCCGGTCCACCAGATAGCCGATCGGCGCCTGCGTCAGTCCGGACACCACCGCAAACACGGTGATCGCGAAGCCGAGTTCGACGAAGCCGACGCCAAGTTGCTCCTTGAGGAACGGAAACAGCATCGGCAGCACCAGAATATAGAAATGACTGACCCAGTGCGCGATGGAGATTCCCGTCAGCGTGCGCAGCGGCGTGTCACGCTCTCGCGAAAGATTGGCAACTCCGTCGACCATGCCGTGCGCGGCTCCTTTCAACCGGCGCGGTAATTATCAGTTCCGACAGCCATTTGTCGATGAGCGGCGGCGCATGACAGCCCCTCCGGACGACGGGACGGCGGACGCCGATCAGAGACCGCGCTGTTCGTCGTCGCGATCCGGCTCCGGCGTGGCGATGTCACCGGCATCCTCCAGTTCGTCCGGCGACGGCGGCGGCCGCTTCGGCTTGGTCGGCTTCTCCTCGGATCGACGCTTATCGGGCTGACGCTTCCCACCGAACATCTCGCGCTCCCAAATGCCGGAACAATGACCGGCGTTTCCCTATATATAGCAAGCTCATGCAAGTTCAGATACTCACGGCCCCGCGGCGGTATGGAACCCTCCCACCGACCCGCAGGGACGGCCGATCGACGCGGCAAAATCCTTTGTACCTTTGCCGCGCCCGGTATAAAAAGCCGGACACCCGCAACGCATACAGATTCGCCGACGCTCGTCGATGAGCGTACCCGGCGGGCCGTTGCCCTCACAGGACATGCCAATCAGGGCGATCTTGTCAAAGCGCCGCATCTGTCGCGGCGGACGCGATCGCTTCATGGGAGATGAGATGAAGAAGCCGAAGCTCGAACTCGACGAACCGCAGCAGCGCAAGACCGTGGTGCGCGCCGACAAGGCGCCGACCGAAGGCTATTCGCTGGTGGTGGACGGTCACTTCAAGTCGCACCACGACACCGTCGAAGCGGCGGAAGAAGCCGGGCTGGCGCTCAAGCATCGCTATCAGATGTTGCAAGTGCAGGTATACGACGCCGCGACCAAGACGCGGTCGATGATCCAACTGCCGACCGGCTAGAGCATGATCCCGAAAAGCGGAAACCGGTTTTCGGGAAAGATCATGCTCAGACGAAAAGACAAGCGACAGGCCTGATTCAACGCAGTTGGATCAGGCTCAAGTGGAATCATAACACGCGCGGTGACGGTCGCGCGCCTATCGCGCGACGATCCGACACGGCGCTGGATCAGGTCCGATAGCCGCCACTGCGTTGGCTGGCCAGCCAGGCAGACAGGTCTGGCCCTTTCTCGACCTTCCCCGATGTCTTGCCGGTTGTTCTGCCGCCGGCTTTCGACCCGGCTTTGGCGCGCTTGACTGCGGGCGTCGGTGACGCGGCTTCCTTCGCCAACCGCAACGCCTTCAGCCTCGCCATATTATCGCGCACCGCCTTGGCGGCCGCCTCACGCTCCGCATTGGCATCCATGGTCTGACCGGCCTTGCCCGGACGTTGCGCAGCGTCGTCGCGATCATGTTGTGTCATCTGGGCACCGCATGTTTCTCAAGTCTGGATATCATTCGCAAAACAACCCGGCTGGCGGGTGTTCGATTTCGCGGCAACGAATACCGCGAAACGCCGCGCAGACAAGCAACAAATCCCCACAATCGCAGCATTCGCGCCAAAACGCCCGCGCTGTTCCAAGATCACGGTTGCGTGCGCTGCGTCGCTGTGCTTGTTTGGCGTCGTCATCGGTGCCTCCCGAGGACGTTCCGACGGAGGTGAAACGGGAATGCGGTGCGAGGCTCTCTCTATTTGGAGACCGATCCTCAATTCCGCGGCTGCCCCCGCAACTGTAAGCGGTCATCCGATCCACGAAGCCACTGGACCTTACACACAGGTCCGGGAAGGCGGATCCGGATAACGACCGCGAGCCAGGAGACCGGCCGTTGACGAACTTAACACGTTCGACGGTGGGTCGACGAAAGGGGCTACGATGAATCTGCGAAATGTCGCTGCCGGCACGGCAGCCTGTCTTGCGTTGTCTCCGATTTGCGGAGGCGCGAATGCTCAATCACGCCTGGAGCAACTTCCCGATATCGTGGTGACGGCGGGCCGCGCGCCGGAGTCGATCGGCTCCACCGGCAGCGCCATCAGCGTCATCAGCGGCGAGACGCTGACAACCAGCAATCCCGCTTCTCTCACCGATGCCCTGCGTTCGGTGCCGGGCCTGATGGTGACGCAGGCCGGCGGCCCCGCCGGCACCACCGGCGTGATGCTGCGCGGAGCTAACACCGGCCAGACGCTGGTGCTGATCGACGGCGTCCGCGTCAACGATCCCAGCGGCGCGGCCGGCGATTTCAATTTCGCGCTCGTCGCGCCCGGCACCGTCGATCGCGTCGAGGTGCTGCGCGGGCCGCAAAGCGCGCTGTACGGCTCGGACGCCATGGGCGGCGTCATCAACATCATCACCAAGAAAGGCAGCGGCCCGGCGCAATACTCGATCCGCACCGAAGGCGGCAGTTACGGCACCGCCTCGACCACCGCGTCGATGAGCGGCTCGAGCGGGCCGTGGAATTATGCGGTGACCGGCAGCGGCCAGCACACCAACGGATTCTCCAGCTACGGTTATCGCATCCCGGCGATCGAGGCGAAGTATCCGAACCTCGAAAAGGACGGCATGGACCGCATCGGCGGCTCGGCCCGCGTCGGCTACGATGCCGGTGAAGGCTTCCGTTTCGATGCCGGCGTGATGTCCACCTTCACGCGCGGCGCTTACGATGCATCGTTCGGCGCGACGCCGGATACGCCGTCGAACTCCAACCAGTTGCAGCAGCAGATCTGGGCCAAGGCGGCAGTCGATTCGTTGGGCGGCATGCTGACGCAAAGCATCACCACGTTCGCCACGCAGGTCGATCGCACCTTCAACGACTACTCGTCCTACGGCATCAACGTGCTGCCGGCGAACAGCTACGCCACCTCCACCGATTTTCGCGGCAACAGTTTTGGCGCGGAATATCAGGGCGATCTGAAGATGGGCGCCGCCGGCTCGCTCATTTACGGCGCGCGCACCCAGCACGACACCGCCGAATCCTTCGGCGCGACTATCCTGCCGGTGCCGACGCCGCGCATCTCCACGCTGAACGCGACGAAAGACACCAATTCGGTGTTCGCGCTGTGGAAGCTGCCGATCGGAGAACGGCTCAGCGTGACCATGGGCGGCCGTGTTGACGATGTTGTCGATGTCGCCACCTTCGCAACGTGGCGCACCACGGCGGCCTACAACATCGTTGAGACCGGCACCAAGCTGCGCGCCAGTGCCGGCACCGGCGCCAAGGCGCCGACGCTGTATCAGCTCTATGAGCCGAACTACGGCAACAGTGGCCTCAAGCCGGAAGAGAGTTTCGGCTACGACGCCGGCATCGACCAGACCCTGTTCAACGGCCGTGTGACGCTGTCGCTGACCGGCTTCTACAACAAGTTCAGCAATCTGATCGACTTCACCTTCGATCCGACGCCGACCCAGCCGTTCGGACATTACATCAACGTCGCACGCGCCGAGACATCGGGCCTCGAAGTCGGCGCCGATATCGACGTGATGCCGGGAACGCTGCGGCTCAAGACCGCCTATACCTGGCTGCAAGCCAAGGATCTCTCCACGGGCCTGACACTGGCGCGACGCCCCGAGCATCTGGCGCGCATCGCGCTCGCCATCACACCGACCGATCGCTGGCTGATCGAGCCGCGCATCCTGATGGTCTCGAAACGGTTTAGCAGCACCGGCGAACTCAATCCGCTCGCGGCCTACACCCGCGTCGATCTCTATACCGAATACAAGATCGACAATAACTGGAAGGTGTTCGCGCGCGGCGAGAACATCTTCAACGAACGCTATCAGGAAGTGCTGAACTACGGCACTACCGGACCCGCAGTCTACGGAGGCTTCCACGCCACATGGTGACGGAGCACGCCGCAGCTACACGACGAACCAGCACCATTATCGTCATGGCGCTGCTCGTCGTGCTGCTGGCACTGATCTCGCTCGGCGTCGGGCCGGTGCGGATGTCGCCGCTCAAGGTGCTTGAGACGCTGTTCGGCGGCGGCAGCGATGTCTATCGCGTGATCGTGCAGGAGATACGTCTGCCGCGCACGATTCTCGCGGTCGCCATCGGCGCCATTCTCGGCCTCTCCGGCGCGGCGCTGCAAGGCTTGCTGCGCAATCCCCTCGCCTCGCCGTCGCTGTTCGGCGCGCCGCAAGCGGCGGCGTTCGGCGCGGTGCTGGTGATCGCGCTCGGCCTTGCCGACGTACGCTCCTATGCGTTACCCGGCGCGGCGATCGTCATGGCGTTCCTGTCGGTGTTCGCGCTGCTGGTGGTAGCCGGGCGTAACGCTGGACTATTGATTCTCATTCTCGCGGGCCTCGCGATTTCCAGCCTCGCCGGCGCAGCGACCGCGCTGGCGATGAACCTATCCAGCAATCCGTTCGTGGCGCTGGAGATCGCATTCTGGCTGCTCGGCTCGCTGGAGGACCGCAGCTTCCGTCATGTCATGCTGGCGCTGCCCTTCATCACCATCGGTGCGATCATCCTGATGAGCCAGCGCAACGCCTTGCGCGCGCTGAGCCTCGGCGAGGAGACCGCGCAGAGCCTCGGCGTTCATGTCGGGTCGCTGCGGCTGATCGTGATTCTCGGCGTCGCATTCGGTGTCGGCGGCGCGGTGGCTGTGACCGGCACCATCGGCTTCATCGGCCTGATCGCGCCGCATCTGATGCGGCCGCTGGTCGGCTACGATCCGGCGCGCCTCTTGGTGCCGAGCGCGCTGACGGGCGCAGCACTGCTGCTCGCCGCCGATATCGCCGTGCGCATCATTCCCTCCACCAGCGACATCAAGGTCGGCGTGCTGACCTCGCTGATCGGTGTGCCGTTCTTCCTCTATCTGATCATGCGCGAGCGCCGCGCATTGGGAGGCGGTGTCGGATGACGGACGCTTTCCTCACCGCGCACAAATTGAGCGTCACGCTGGCCAGACGCGAGGTGCTGCACGACATCTCGCTGGCCTTGCCACGCCGGCATCTTGTCGCGCTGGTCGGCCCGAACGGCGCCGGCAAGACCACGCTCTTGCGCGCGCTCGCCGGATTATTACCTGCGCGCGGCGCGATCCATGTCGGCGGCGATGCACTTGGATCATTGTCGCTGCGCGAGCGCGCCAAGCGCTTCGGTTACCTGCCGCAAGGCCACATGGTGCACTGGCCGCTGCCGGCGCGCGATATCGTGGCACTGGGACGCTATCCGCACGGCGCCACCGATCCGGCACGGCTATCGCCGACCGACGAAGCCGCCGTCGAACGCGCCATGCAGGCCACCGACGTGACGCAGTTCAGCACCCGCCCCGCCACCGAACTCTCCGGCGGCGAGCGCAGCCGCGTCGCGCTGGCGCGCGTGCTGGCGGTGGAAGCGCCGGTGATCCTTGCCGACGAGCCGACCGCCGCGCTCGATCCGCGCTTCCAGATCGAGGTGATGAAAAACCTGCGGGCCGCCGCCGACAGCGGCATCCTCGCCATTGTCGTCACCCACGATCTCGGCCTCGCCGCGCGCTATGCCGACGTGGTGATGGTGATGCAGGAGGGACGGCTGGTGGCGCAAGGCGCGCCGGCCGAGGCGCTGTCCGACGAGATCCTCGCTAACGTATTCCGCGTCACCGCTTATCGCACCGGGCACGAGCATCGCATGATCATCGTGCCGTGGGCCGGCGTGTGAGCGCGATGGGATCAGATATCCGCCAGCGCCAGCGCGAAACGTTTGAGCGCAGCGTCGTCGGGTGGCAAGCCGAAGCGCAACAGATCGTCGGCCCAATCGAAGCGCCGGCACCAGATTCGCCGTCGCGCCAGCGTCGTATGATAGGCTGACGCATGGCGATGCCTGACCAGACGAAACAGCGCCGTGCCACCGACAGCCGCAAACCCGGCGGCCTGCAAGACAGCGTCGAGCTTCGCGACCTGCTTGCGCAATCTGTCGCGCGTCTCGTTCGCCCAACGATCATCCTCGAGCGCAGCCCGGCCGACGGCAAGCGCCGGACCGGAACAGATCCACGGCCCCATGGCCTCGCCGATCCGCGCGATCAATCGTTGCGGTCCGATGGCGAAGCCGAGCCGCAGGCCGGCAAGGCCATAGAACTTGCCGAACGAACGCAGCACCACAACCGGCCATCGTTCGCACAACACGACCGCACTGATCGCAGGATCGAGATCAGCGAATGCCTCATCGATCACTATCACGCCGTCGCGCGCGGCAATCTGTTTCGCAACGCGCACCAGCTGGGCGTGATCGACGACGCGGCCATCGGGATTGTTCGGATTGACGATCACGACGTGACGAGTGGCCTCCGGCACTTCCTCGATCGAACTGATGGCAATCACCTCATGCCCGGCCAATCGCCACGCCGCAGCGTGCTCGTTGTAGGTCGGCGAAACGATCGCGACAGTGCCGTGCCCCGCCAGGCGCGGCAGCCACTGGATCAACGCCTGCGTGCCCGGCGCGGCAACGATGCCGATGTTATCCGGCACCGCATAGGAACGGCGTGCAGCGGCGAGCAGCGCAGCTTCATCGGCGCGCGACGGCAAGCGTTGCCAGACATCGTGCGGCAATGGCGGAAGCGGATAGGGATTCGGATTGATGCCGGTCGACAGATCGAGCCACGCCTCCGGCGTGCCGCCAAATTGCGCCATCGCCTCGCTGAGATCGCCACCATGTTTCATGCGTCCCTCATGCCACGCCACGACACGATGCGCGAGAGATTATCGCTCGCCCTCATCGGCATTGTTGCGGCCACGTCTATCGCGGCCATCGCGCCGACACGCGCGGCGGACCTGCCGCGCATCGCGTCCATCAACGCCTGCACCGACCAACTGCTGCTGGCGCTGGCCGACCCCGATCAGATTCTCGGCCTCGGCCCCTATTCCCGCGACGCCACCCGCTCGTGGAGCGCCGCTGCCGCGCACCGCTATCCGCGCCTGTCGGGCGAAGCCGAGGACGTGCTGGTGCTGAAGCCGGACGTCGTGGTGGCCGGCAGCTTCACCAAGCGCGCCACGCGCGAACTCCTGAAAGAGCAGGGCCAGAATGTCGTCACGTTCGATGTCGCGCATTCGCTGGACGAGGTCAAAGCGCAGATCCGCAAGATGGGTGAGGTGACGCAGCACCCCGACCGCGCCGAAGTTTATATCTCGCGCATCGATACGGCTCTCGCGCGCACACGACAGTTTGTCGCGAAGCACCGCTATCGCGTACTATCGATCTCGCGGCGCGGCTGGGTGTCCGGCAGTCGCAGTCTGATGAGTTCGCTGCTCGCCGAGATCGGGCTGACGAACGCCGCCGGCGAGCTTGGCCTCAAGTTCGGCGGCTTTGCTTCGCTGGAAGCCATCGTCAAACTGCAACCGGACTTCATCGTGATCTCGAACGACAGCGAATTCGCCGAGGACGAAGGCCGCGCCTTCCTGCTGCATCCGGCGCTGGAGCATTTTTACCCACTGTCGAAGCGCCTCGTGGTACCGGAGCGATTGACGGTCTGCGGCGGCCCGATGGTCGCCGACGCGCTGGACCGCATCGTCAGCGAAATCACCCGCGCCGAGCACAATGCCGGCACGACCACAGCAACGCACTGACATGCTCCCGTGGAGCGATACGCTTGTCATCACGCTGGTGGCGCTCGCTGCCGACGCCGTGATCGGCGATCCAGACTGGCTATGGCGTCGACTGGCGCATCCGGTCGCAATGATCGGCCGGGCGATCGCTGCGCTGGATCGTGCGCTCAATCGCGAAGCGTGGTCGCCGGCCCGACGCAAAAGCGCCGGCGTTATCGCCATCCTGCTGCTGGTGATCGTAGCGCTGTTTGCAGGCTATGCCATTGAAGCGCTCATCCCACACGGCCTCGCCGGCAATATCGCGCTGGGCCTGTTGGCCTCAACCTTGATCGCGCAGAAAAGCCTCTATCAGCATGTTGCGCGGGTACACGCGGCCTTCGACAGCGGCGGACTCACAGCCGCGCGCGACGCCGTGAGCCTCATTGTCGGGCGCGACCCCAACAGCCTCGATGAAAGCGGCGTCAGCCGCGCTGCCATCGAATCCTGCGCCGAGAATTTTTCCGACGGCGTGGTGGCGCCGACATTCTGGCTGGCAACGCTCGGCGTGCCGGGGTTGCTCGCCTACAAGGCGATCAACACCGCCGATTCGATGATCGGCCATCGCAGCGACACATATCGCGATTTCGGCTGGGCGTCGGCGCGGCTCGACGACCTCGTCAATCTTGTGCCCGCGCGGATCGCAGGCCTGCTGCTGGTGCTCGCAGCGCCACTCGCGCGTGGCTCGATGGCCTCGGCACTGCGAACGATGTGGCGCGACGCGCGAAACCATCGCTCGCCCAATGCCGGCTGGCCCGAAAGCGCAATGGCCGGCGCACTCGGCATCAAGCTCGCCGGCCCACGCCGCTACGCCGAAGGACTGGTCGACGACCCCTACCTCAACGCAAATGGCCGCGACGCCACCCTCGCCGACATCCGCCGTGCGCTGCGAATGCTGGCGGCGGCGTGCGGGATTCAATTTGCGATTTATATCACGCTGGCATGCGTAGCTTGACGTTGCCGCGCAATCGCCAGTAGCGCGTCGATATCGAGATGCGCTTCGAGATGATCGGCCAGCGCGTCCAACGCGGTTTCCACGCGCGCCTCATAGGCCAGCGACGAGGCCGCACCCAGCCCCTTCAGCCATGCCGCGCGAAATGCATCGCTGGAAAACAGCCCGTGCAGATAGGTCCCCTGCACCCGGCCGTCCCGCGAGGTCGCGCCGTCGTGGCGCTCGCCGATCTTTAGCATGGGCCGCGCGCCGTCCGGCCCGTCGCTACGACCGAGATGAATTTCGTAACCCTCGACCGGAAGTCCACTGGCACAATGAATGCCTTGCGTCAGCGTGGTGGATTTGTCGCCCTGCATCACGGTATCGATGTCGAGCAACCCCAACCCTTCGACGCGACCCGGCGCACCGTCCAACCCGTCGGGATCAGCAATCGTGCGACCCAGCATCTGATAACCACCGCAAAGACCCAGCACATGCCCGCCCCGCCGCACATGCGCGGCGATGTCGATGTCCCATCCCTGCGCGCGCAGAAAGGCGAGGTCGCCGACCGTCGATTTGCTGCCGGGCAGGATCACGACATTTGCCTCAGTAGGAATCGGCTCGCCCGGCCGCACGAAACGCAAGGCCACGTCGGGCTCCATCGCCAGCGGATCGAGATCGTCGAAATTGGCGATGCGCGCCAGCATCGGCACCGCAATCACGCAAGCCTCGACTCTACGCTCGGCGTTGCTTTCGAGATCGAGCGCGTCCTCGGCCGGCAGCCAGGCCGCCTGCGGCAGCCACGGCACCACGCCGAGCGAAGGCCAGCCGGTCATCCGCGTCACCGCGTCGAGACCGGCGTCGAACAATTTCACCTCGCCGCGAAATTTGTTGATGAGGAAGCCGCGGATTTGCGCGCGCTCCTCCGGCTCCAGCACCGCGTGGGTGCCGACCAGACTGGCGATGACGCCGCCGCGATCGATATCGCCGGCCAATACCACCGGCACATCGGCGGCAACCGCAAAGCCCATGTTGGCGATGTCGCCTTCACGCAGGTTGATTTCCGCGGGACTCCCCGCGCCCTCCACCAGCACGATGTCTACTTCACGCGCGAGATGTGCAAAACTCTCCAGTACCAGCGGCAGCAGATCCTTCTTCTTGTCGAGAAAGTTTTTCGCGCGCAGCGTTCCCATGCGCCGGCCGCGCACGATCACCTGCGCGCCGGTATCGGTCTCCGGCTTCAGCAACACGGGATTCATATGGACGCTCGGCGGCAGCCGCGCCGCGCGCGCCTGCACCGCCTGCGCGCGGCCGATCTCGCCGCCATCCACCGCGATCGCCGCATTGTTCGACATGTTCTGCGGCTTGAACGGCGCGACGCGCAACCCGCGCCGCACCAATACGCGTGCGAGACCCGCCACCAGCGTCGACTTACCGGCATTGGAGCCGGTGGCCTGAATCATCAGCGCGGGGGTTGGCGTCAAAACTCGATGCCCTTCTGCGCTTTCACGCCCTGACGGAACGGGTGCTTCACCATGGTCATGTCGGTGACGAGGTCGGCCATCTCGATCAGGCTGTCATGCGCGTTGCGGCCGGTAATGACGACGTGCTTGTCGGCGGGCTTCTCCTCGCGCAGGAATGTCAGCACCTCGTCGAGCGGCAGATAGTCGTAGCGCAGCACGATGTTGAGTTCGTCGAGCAGCACCAGTTGATGGCGGTCGTCGCGGATCAGCGCCTTGGCCTGCTCCCAGCCCGTACGCGCGGCGGCGATGTCGCGGGCGCGATCCTGGGTTTCCCAGGTGAAGCCCTCGCCCATGATGTGCAGTGTCACCAGATCGGGAAATTTGTTGAGGAGCCGCGCCTCGCCGGTGTCCCACTTCGCCGATTTGGTGAATTGCACGATGCCGACCGGCATGTCGTGGCCGATGTGGCGGAACACCATGCCGAGCGCGGCGGAGGTCTTGCCCTTGCCGTTGCCGGTGTGGACGATGAGCAAGCCCTTCTCGACGGTCTTGGTTTCCATCATGCGGTCGCGCGCAGCCTTCAGCTTGCGCATCTTGTCGTTGTGCTTGGCGTTTCGCACGTCGTCGCCAACTTGATCGGTCATGGTGCTCCCTCGCTAGATTCGCGTTTCAACCACAGCGGCAATCCGGCGGCGACGAACGCCACGTTCGGCACCGCTGCAGCAATGGCTTGATTCAGCCGCCCCTGCGCGTCGCGAAAGTCGCGGCCGAGCGGCGTTTCCGGCACGAGGCCGAGGCCGACCTCGTTGGAGACCAGCAGCACCGGATGCCGCATATCGCGCAGCCATTCCGCCAGCGCTTTGGTTTCGGCTTCGGCATCGCGCGCCGCGTGCATCAGGTTTGACAACCACAACGTCAGGCAATCGACCAGCACGACGCGGCCCTCGCCGGCTTCCCGCGTCAACGCATCGACCAGCGCCAGCGGCTCTTCCACCGTGCGCCAGCCATCGCCGCGTTGCGCGCGATGATGCGCGATCCGCGCGCGCATCTCGTCGTCGCCCGCTGTCGCGGTGGCGAGATAGACACGTGCCAACCCGCTCTCGCAGGCAAGCTGCTCGGCGAAACGCGATTTGCCGGAACGCGCGCCGCCCAGCACCAGCGTCGAGTGAAAAACCAATTGAGATGAATCGTGCGACATCAATGGCCCGGACCAAACGCGAGCTTTGCCGGGCCGTGCTGCTGGCGGTGGGCCAACGCGCGCTCGCCGGATGCACCCCGCCCCGACGCCGTCAAAACACAGTCTCGATGGCAGGTCTCCTGGCTTGCGGGTCACCGCCTTGCCCCGCCTTCCCGGATTGCTCCAGTGGCCTCGGCGCAAGACTCCTCAGAACAGAGGCTCGTCGCTCACAGTTGCGGGGGCAGCGCCGGCCTTGGAATTTCTCCGCACCGGCTTCCCTTTTCACCTTCCTTGTGGAAGGACCATCGCGGTGAACGCTAGCCTTCGGCGAAAGCGCGGTCAACCGCGCCGCGCCCGATGAGGACATCAACATGACCGATGCCAGTGCCGCGCAATGGCAGCCCCCGGACGTCACGCCGCTCGATCGCACGCAGGAAGCGACGTTACGCGCGCGGATCGACGGCAAGGCCAAGCCGCCCGGTTCGCTCGGCCGCATCGAGGGTTTGGCATTGCAACTCGGCCTGATCGCGCACCCGGCGCAGCCGCGCGCGGACAACGCCGTGCTGCTGGTATTCGCCGGGGATCACGGCATGACGGCGTCCGGCGTCTCGCAATATCCATCGGATGTGACTGCGGCGATGGTGAGAACATTTCTCGCCGGCCGCGCCAGCGCCAATGCCTTTGCCGCCGCCACCGGCGCGCGGCTGCGGGTGATCGATGCCGGCGTCGCCGCCGATTTGCCACCGCACCCCGACCTGATCGATGCCAGGATCGCACACGGCACCGCCGATGCATCGCACGTCCCCGCGATGTCGCGCGCGCAAGCCATCGCGGCGCTGACGCGCGGCTGCGAAATCGCGACGAAAGAAATCCACAACGGGGCCGACGTCATCGCCATCGGCGAGATGGGCATCGGCAACACCGCCTCCGCCGCGCTGCTCGCGCATCGCCTCGCACCAGCGCCGCTTAACGATTGCATCGGAGTCGGCGCCGGACAAAGCGACGAGGGACTGGCGCGCAAGCGCGCCGTGCTGATGCAGGCCGCCGCGCGCAGTGATGCGATCTCACCGCTCGACGTGCTGGTCGAATTCGGCGGATTCGAAATCGCGATGATGGCCGGGGCGGTGATCGGTGCGGCCGCATCGCGCCGGCCGGTGATCGTCGACGGCTTCATTTCCAGCGCCGCTGCGCTGGTGGCGGTGCGACTGTGTCCGGCGGCGCGCGACTATTGTGTTTTCGCCCACCGCTCGGCGGAACGCGGCCATGGTCTTGTTCTTGACGCGATGCATGCCATGCCTCTGCTTGATCTCGGATTACGGCTCGGCGAAGGCACCGGCGCGCTGCTGGCATTGCCGCTGCTCCGCGCTGCCGCGCGGCTGCTCACCGACGTCGCGAGCCTCGACGATGTGTTGAGCGGAGCGATCTGAATGAGCGAGATGGAGCACTTCCGCAACGCCACGCGCTTCATGACCATCCTGCCGGTGCGTTCGGCAGCGGGCGAGATCGCGCCGGACTGGCTGACGCGTTGCCTGAAGTATTCGCCGCTGGTCGGCATCGGCATCGGTATCGTTTCAGGGATTGTGCTGCTGATCGCGACCGAACTATGGAACGAGACTATCGCCGCGATGCTGGCGGTCGCGACCAGCATCGCACTGACCGGCGCGCTGCACGAGGACGGTTTTGCGGACACCTTCGACGGATTCGGCGGCGGGTTCACGGTGGAGAAACGCCTCACGATCATGAAGGACAGCCGCATCGGCACCTATGGTGCGCTGGCGCTCGGCCTCAACGTCGCGCTGCGGATCGCGGCGCTGGCGGTGCTGACGCCATGGCAGGGCGTCGCCGCGCTGATCGCCGCGCACGCCGCGGCGCGCGCCGCACCGGCCTGGGTGATGACGCGCCTCAGCTACACCGGCGATGTCAGCGCGATGAAAGTCGCCTATACCGAATCGCGGCCGCGCATTGATGAATTGCAACTCGGCCTGATCTTCGTCTTGCTGGCGATCCTGCCGCTGACGCTGATCTCCGCGCCGGCGGTGGCGTTCGGCGCCCTACTCGGCGCGGCGCTGGCGGCACTGCTGGCGCTGTGGGCACGGCGACTGATTGGCGGCTACACCGGCGATGTGCTCGGCGGCATCGAGCAAGCCTTCGAGATCGGCTTCCTGCTCGGCGTCGCCGCGTTGTTGGGATAGACGTCGTCACCCTGAGGTGCGCCGCGCAACGCGCGGAGCCTCGAAGGGCGACGGCTATGATGCCATCCTTCGAGGCTCGCTTCGCTCGCACCTCAGGATGACGCCGTCATCTGTTTAGAAATCCAGCCCCAACCGATACGGCATCCCCTCGAACGCTTCTGCGCCGCGGCCGATGCGGGCGATGGCGTCGACCATCGCGCCGTTGCGTCCCAGCAGATCGTCGGCCAACGCCACCATCAACCGGTTCGGCGTGACGAACGGCGCACGTGCGCGCAACGCGGTTGCAAGTTCATCTTCGCATCCGGGATGGCGGTCGCAAGCAAGGATGTAAGCCGCCGCGCTCGAGCGGCTGATGCCGGCCCAGCAATGGATCAGCAGCGGTGTTTCGGGCGCGCGAGCGCGGCCGAAATCAAGCATCGCCGCGATCATCTCGCCGCTCGGCACGATCAGCCCTTCGCGCGCTTCGACGATATCGTGAAACACCAGATGCAAGCGCCGCTGCGGCGCGAGCGCGGCGAGCGCCTCTGCATCGGTATCAGGCGAGAGCAACGTCAATAGATCGTAGGAGGGGAGCCCGCGCGCGACCTCATGCACCGCGCTCAGCGGCGCGACGTGAATCGCGCCGTCGTTTAGGGACGAAGCAACCTCAGCCGGCAATCACCGGTCCTCCGGCCTTCTTCCAAGCGTCGATGCCGCCTTCGAGATGCATCGCATCCGGAATGCCGGCCTCCTTCGCGGCCTTCACCGCCATCGCCGAGCGTTCGCCGAAGGCGCAGAAAAACACAATGCGGCGATGACTGGCGGCGGCGACTTCGCGCAGCATGCCGCCCGCTTTCAGGCTGTCGCCGATCGTCGGATAGGGCGTGTGCAGCGCGCCCGCGAGCGTGCCGTGCTTGGCGCGCTCTGTCGCTTCGCGCAGGTCGACCAGCAGAATATCCGGCTGACCGAGTCGAGGGATGGCATCGCGCGGCCGCAGCGCGCAACCCTGCTCGGCCAGCGCATGCTGATGCAGACCGATCTTCATATTGGCGGGAATCACCACATCCATCAGTTTCGGATTGGGCAGATTGAGATTTCCCATCAGCTCGATGTATTCGTCCACCGAGGCGACTTGCAGGCGTGGATTGTAGCGCCGCTCCTCGCCGATGGTGGAGACGGTGTCGCCTTTATAATCGTGCGCCGGGAACACCATGGTCTCCTCGGGCAGTTTCAACAGGCGATTGAAGATCGAATCGTATTGCGCCCGCGCGCTGCCGTTCTGGAAATCGGTGCGGCCGGTGCCACGAATGAGCAGCGTATCGCCGGTGAAGACACGATCCGCCATGCGGTAGCTGTAGGAATCGTCGGTGTGGCCCGGCGTATACATCACGTCGAGCGCCATGCCCTCGATGGTGATCTTGTCGCCGTCGCCGACGCGCATCGCCACCACGTCGGCCTTGCTCTGCTCGCCCATGATGGTGACGCATTGCGTGCGGTCGCGCAGTTCGCCAAGGCCGGTGACGTGATCGGCATGCAGATGCGTATCGACCGCCTTGACCAGCTTGAGATCGAGTTCGCGCAGCAACTGGCAATAGCGATCGACCTTTTCCAGCACCGGATCGATCAGCAACGCCTCGCCCCCGGCGCGGCTTGCCAGCAGATAGCTGTAGGTTCCCGATACGCTGTCGAACAGTTGACGGAAGATCATGATCGCCTCGACGCCTTTTCGTGGAACAATATAGCCCGATAGATAGGTACGGGAAAATACTATTCCATGGAGCGGCGCAGATTCGTCGCGACGAAATTCTAGAAATCGAGGCTGTCGCGGATCGCGTCGAGCCCGGCTTTGGCGCAGACCTCGTCCTTGTCGCCGCCGGGCGCGCCGGAGACGCCGATGCCGCCAAGCAGCGTGCCGCCGGATTCGATGGCGAGTCCGCCACCAAGCATCGCAACGTTGGGTAGCCGCGCCAGTCCGGGATCGAGTTGCCCGTCGCGAATCGATTTCGCGAGATCGGCGGTGGAGGCGCGGAAGCTCAGCGCAGTATAGGCCTTGCGCGTCGCAGTGTCGTTGGCCGGCAGTCCCGCGAAACGATCGCGCAGCAGCACTTGCGGCAAGCCGAAGCGATCCACCACCGCGACCGAAATCTGATAGCCGTTGTCACGGCAGGTTTTCATCGCCGCCCGCGCGGCCTGCAACGCCAGCTCCGGCGTCAGCGACTTGTAGATCACCATCGCGGCGTCATCAGCGCGGGCGGATGAAACGACGAGCGCCGTCAGCGCGGCGACGAATGCAACGGCTGTCTTTCTCATGGCCGCAAGTAGCTCCAGCCTTCTTCCTGCAACTGCATCAGCCGCACCACGCCGGACGGCACCGGCGTCGCATCCGACATGATCGGAATAGAATGGCCTTCCTTCTTCTCCATGCCCTTGCGGGTATTCTCGCAGGCGGAGAACTGGATCTTGCCGGGGAAGGCGAGATCCTTGATGTGCTTGATGCGATCCTTCACCGGCGAGGTGTCGTCGCGCAGCATGTTGAGGCCGGGACCGTAGGTAACGATCTCGACATCGGCGCTCTCGCCCTTGCCGCGATAGTATTCGATGACGTTGGTGGCGTTGTTGAGCGCCAGATTCATCACCGCCGGATCGTTCTGGTCGACATGAATGGCGAGACGATGGGTCTTTTCCGCGGCAGCAAAGCCCGGCGACGACAGCGACAGCATCGCAACGATGGCCAGCACCGCCGCATGGAAAACACTCCGCATCTCCAACCTCCGCGTTCGAGGCGGCCGCAGGCCGCCCTATTCGTGAAACTAAGGCCGCACCAGCGTGTAGCCGTTCTCGGTCAGCGACAGAATCTGGCCGACGCCGACCTGCACCGGAATGGCGCCGGGAATGATGTCCGGCCGCTTGCCGGTCTCGCGCTCTATAGTGTCGAGCGTGTTGACGCAGACATCGAATTTCACGCCCTGCGAAATCAGGCTTTCCACCCGCGTCCGGTTCGCGTTCTCGGTGCGCAGCACGTCGATGCCGGGACCGAACGCCACCACTTCGACCGCGATGGCGTCGGGGCCATAGGCCTTGATCAGGTTGTTGGCGACACTGATGACCAGGCTTTCCTTCTTCGCGTCCGAATCCGACAGTTGCAGCACGATGCGATGCTCGGCGAATGGCTTGTCCGGCAGCGGCTTCGGCTCTGCCATCGCGGCAGCGACGTGAAGCGTTGCAGCCACGACCACCGCGCCCAACACGCCTCCGACATGACGCCGCGTCATCATCCGCATGATCTCATCCTTGTCCGACGATACCGGGATTGTTCTCGACGCCGCGCAGGCTCACCGCGTCGGCCGGCACCGACAGCTTGCCCTCGCGCAGATGTTTCGCGAACACGTCCCACACCGGCTCGCCTTTCTGCTCGTTGACCGACGCCCAGCCCGCCACCTTGTAGGTCTTGCCCGCCGCGAGTGCGCGCCCGTTCGCAAGCTTCAAATCCGAAATGCGGTTGCCGACGCTCTCGTTCGGGGCGCAGGTGTAGGACAGGCCGCCGACGCGCACCATGTCGCCGCCCTGCTGATAGTAGGGGTCCGCATTGAACAGGTTATCGCAGACGTCTTCCAGCACGGTCTTGATCTGCTCGCCGCTCATCGGCTGCGCGTAGACTTCGGAATAGGTGGTGGCGGTTTCGGCCAGCACGTCTTCCATGGTCATCGCCTGCCCCGGCAGCACGCTGGTGCCCCAGCGGAAGCCCGGCGACAACGCGATCTCGGCATCGAGTTGCTGACGCAGCGCATCGCACAACAGGCTGTCCATGGTGCCGTTGAAGTTGCCGCGGCGATAAAGCAGATGCGGTGCGGTCACGACCTTGGCGGAAAACATCTCCGCGTGCGGCGCGCGCAATCGCTCGATCAGCGCCAGCATCTCGGCGTCCGGCCTCAGCAATTCCGAGAACACCGGCAGCAGACGATAGCGCACGTCGCGCACCTTGCCCTTGGCGAGATCGAGATCGAGCACGCCCAAAAATTTTCCGTTGGAGCCGGCGTTGGTGACGAGCGTGACGCCGCCGGCGTTCTTCACCGGAATCGGCTGCGGCACCGCGTCGTGGGTGTGGCCGCCGAGAATGACATCGATGCCGCTCACCTTGCTGGCGAGCTTGAGATCGACGTCCATGCCGTTGTGCGACAGCAGCACGATGGCGTCGATCTTCTCATCGGCACGCAATGCCTGCACCAGCTTCTGCAACTCATCGTCGCGGATGCCGAAGGTCCAGTCCGGCGTGAAACGCTTCGGATGCGCGATCGGCACATAAGGAAACGCCTGCCCGATCACCGCCACGCGATGGCCGCCGAGTTGCTTGACGACGTAGGGCTTGAACACGCGACCCGACGCGGCATCGAATGCCGGTGCGTCGTTGAACGCGGCTTCCTCGGTGAGGAACACGTTCTGCGCGATGAACTCGCCCTTGAATTTCGCGAGATTGGCGCGCAGCATCTTCTCGCCGTAGGTGAATTCCCAATGGCCGGTCATCGCCTCGATGCCGAGCAGGTTGGCGGCCTCCACCATGTCGGCGCCCTGCATCGCGTTGGCGAGGCCCGAGCCCTGCCACAGATCGCCGCCATCGAGCAGCATCGCATTGGCTGCGCCCGCTTCCTCCCGCAGCCGGTCGATCAGCGTCTTGAGATGCGCGAAACCGCCGAGCCTGCCGAACCGCGCCGCCGCCTTCTCAAAATCGACGCAGGTGAAGGCATAGGCATTGGCGCTTCCTTCCGTCACCTGAAAGCGCTCGAGGAACGCGTTGCCGACCAGATGCGGCGGCTGACCGAGCATCGTGCCGACGCCAAGATTGACGCTGGGCTCGCGGAACAGCACCGGCTGCAACTGCGCGTGGGTGTCGGTCATGTGCAGAATGCGCGCGTTGCCAAAGCGCGGAAGGTCATAGACGCTGGTATCGGCGGCGGCATTCGCGGCCAGCGCGCGGCGCGACAACGCGCCGGCTAACGCGGCACCTGCGGTCCATCCCAGAAAGTCGCGGCGGCGAAGAGTCATGCCATGAACCCGAACATTTGCGGCAGCCTCACATCAGACCCAAGAGAGGTTACTCTGAGTGTCTGAGCGAAAAGTCGTTTGTTTGACGAACGTAGACCACAAAACTTGTCGTCCCCGCGAAGGCGGGGACCCAGAACCCCTGGCGGTCGCGGTCGACGTGATTGTCCAGCCAGGATCACGATCGCTGTCCGCATCATGAGCGACACGGCGTATGGGTCCCCGCCTTCGCGGGGACGACGCCGAGGTTGGTGAGGCGCTTCGTGCGCAATGACGGCTCCCTCTCAACTCGACCGCTCAGCGAATCTCCATCAGCTTCCAGTTTTCCTTCTGTTCGTTGGTCTGGAAGATCGCGGCTTTCGACAGTTGTTCGGATTTCTTGGCTTCCGCCGTGGCCTTGTCGAAGTCGCCGGCCTCGGCGGCCGCCTTCGACGCCTTGAGCGCGGAGACGGCAGTGGTCCACTGGTTGCGCAGCTTGCCCGCCTCGGCGTTGGCGGATTCCGCCGCGGCATAGGCGGCCTTGTAATCGGCTTCGGTGCTGGCGGCGTGCGCGGGCATAACGAAGCCACCCAGCAACAGCGCGACAGCAAGTGCGGAGATCGATCGGGACATCATCACCTCCGTTCGCATCACGGCCGCGCGCCGGGGCCGGAGATCGGCAGCCCGTTGCTGACATAGGACAGATAATATTCGAGGTCGCGATATTCCTCGTCCTGCGGCTTCAGCGGCACGCCGCGCACCTGGCTGTTGCACGAGGTGAAGCGGCGGCTGGTGGTGCCCATGCCGGACCATTCCGAGCGATAGATCGGCATTGCATTCAAAATGCCGAGTGCCGGCGCCAGCACCTCGGCGCGGATGCGTTCGCCGGGGCTCTGCACATGGCAGGTGGCGCAGGAGAAATTGAGCTGGCCGCGCCGCGTGTAGAAATAGCGCTTGCCGTTTTCATAGGCCGCGAGCGCGCGCGGATCGTCGGGGATCTTCACGTCGAATACTTTTCCGCGCGACGTATAGGCCATGTAGGCGGTCACCGCCGCCATCTCGTCCTTGACGTAGGAATACGGCTGCTCGCCATTCGCTTCGAGGCACTGGTTCACCGCCAGTTCGAGCGTGATCACCTTGCCCTGCTTGGCGTCGAAGTGAGGATAATCCTGGCGGATGCCGATGCCCTTGTTGGGGAAGCAATCGGCCAGCGTCTTGCCGTTCTTGAACGGCTTCGCCATCAATTCCTTGCCGAGATCGAGCGCGAACTCGTAGGGCGGAAACTCCTCCTTCTCTTTCCATTGCTTGTAGAGCCCCTCGTCCATCGAATAGGGGCCGTTGACGAAGTCCTCGAACTTCACCTTCGGGAACTTGTCCTTGAAGAATTTCTGGAAGGCCTTGAGGTCGGCGGGAGGATTCGGCGTGTCGGCAGCCATCGCCGCCGGCGGCGCACTCAACACCGCCACCGCGATCGCCAGCCCGGCCATCGCCAACCCGGAAAATCGTCGCATCGTCATCCTCCGCCTTTGCCCGCCGCTACTGAATCTTGGCGGTGAGCGTATCGCTGGCGCCCTTGTTGTCGGTCCAACTGACCTTGAGGTCGTCGCCCTTCTTGCCGCCCTTGAAGGCGAACTTCAGGTAAGGGTCCTTCGACACCGCCGGACCCCAGTCGGCGATGAACACCGGCTTGCCGCCGTGCTCGATGACGACCTGCTGGATGTAGTGTGGCGGGATCAGTTCGCCCTTGGCATTCTTGACGAAGCCGGAATCCATCGGGTGCTGAATCAGCGCCTGCACCTCGGTGCTGTCGCCGCTGGCGGTGGCGCGAACGCGAATGGTCGATGCCATGATTGCTATTCCTTGTCTGAACCGATCAACCGCCGCAGCCGCCGACGGTGACTTTCACTTCCTTGGTGGCGCTGTAGAGCTTGCCGCCGGCCTCGACCACGGCGATGACGTTGCTGGTCTTCGCCATCTTGAGCCGGTTCGACACACTCGGCGCCGCGCCCGGCAGGATGCGATAGGCCGCCGCCAGCGTGTTCGGGTTCTCCGTCACCAGAATCGCGATCGAGGTGACGTCGGGCAGTGATGACGACACCGCCACCGGCACCACCGCGCCGTTCTCGGCGATTTCCGGCGCGTCGAGCTTCACCTTGTCGGATTTCTCCGCGGTCTTGCCGTAAAGCGACTTGATGGCGTCGGCTTCGCTCTTCTGCTTGAAGGCGTCTTCCGGATACTTGTCGTTGGCAGCGGCAAGCGCCTCGCTCATGCCGAAGCGGATGCCGGTGAAGCCCACCACCGCGACCGCGGCGATGCCTTGCAGCACCGAACGCCGGCTCACGGTGGCGTCGTTCCAGATCGAACTCTTCATCTCAATCTCCATGTTGCGGCCCCACGCATGGCCGGGCCGTCACAACGTCTGTAGAAAATCCACCACCGCGTTGATCTCTTGTTCGGTCAGGATGTGGTTGCGGCCGAACGGCGGCATGACGGTGGTCGGGTTGCGTTTGGTTTCGTCGCTGACGATCGCCACCAACTCTTTGCGATCGGGATATTTCGATTTGATGTCGACCAGCGCCGGCCCGATGGTGCCGGCGAGGTTGCCGCCCTTGATGTCGTGGCAGGTCAGGCAATTGCCCTTGCCGCGGTCGAACGCCAGCTTCTGCCCTTCCGCGACGTTGGCCGATTGCGCCTGCGCGAGTGCCGGGGCACCGGCAACGCCGAGCAGCACGAGACACGCCATCGTTCGAAGCCGGCTCTTGCCGGTCAGGAAAAACATTCTCACGGAGTTAAATCCTGCATCGGTTTCGTGCTGTTGCGCGGTCAGATTGGAGCAAATCAATTTGGCATTTTCACTTCGGCTGCATATCGTCGAGCGGGCCGGTGGTTCGCGGCGTCAGATCGCGCCCTTCCGCCGTCGAGGAAATGCTGACAGCGGCGGGATCGCGACACGCGCTCATGCACGGCTGCGCGGCGGTGTCCGGCCTCGGATCGGTCCAGATGAAGTTATCGCGATTGGGCATCCTGACCTTCGGCAGGCTGTCGCGATCGGCGACGAACTCATTCGGGACGATATTATTCAGGTTCAAGATATAAGCCGTCAATGCATAAACGTCATCCGCCGAAAGTGTATGCGGCGTCGGCATCGGCATCGCGCGGTTAATGTAATCCCACAACGTCGGCGCGAACGGCCAGTAGCTGCCGACGGTCAGTTCCGGGCGGTCGTCCTTGAGCGTGCCCTGCCCGCCCGCGAGCTTGGGGAAACGCCCCTCACCCTCGCCGAAGGTGCCGTGGCAGGCGGCGCATTGCTCGGCGAACACCTTCTCGCCGGCCGCGACATCGCCCTTGCCCGGCGGCAGGCCGGCGCCGTCCTCGCCCCGCGCATCGATATCCCAGCCGGCGATCTGCTCCGCGGTCGGCACCGTGCCGTAACCGAAATGGCCGGGCTCGGCGGCGTACGCGGCGCTGATGTTTAGCGAGAAGAAAGCAAGCATCGCAGCCGTCATCCTGAGGTGCGAGCCGCGCCAGCGGCGAGCCTCGAAGGATGATGGACCGAGACGAATGCGTTCGATGCCGTCGCCCTTCGAGGCTATCGCTGCGCGATAGCACCTCAGGGTGACGGCAACACCAACAATTCTAAGCATCTCACGAAAGCTGGACATCGAACACGCTCCCGTCCGCTTTCACCTGCCAGGTCTGAATCGCGTTGTTGTGGTAGACCGAGTTGGTACCGCGCTTCGCGCGCAACTCAACGATGGTCGGCTGCACGTAGCCGGTCTCATCAATGACACGAGATTCCAGCAGCGCCGGCTTGCCGTCCCAGCGCCACGGTAGCGTGAAGCGCGTCAGCGCCTTCGACAGGATCGGCTCGTGCAGTTGCGCGGTCTGCCAGTTGACGCCGCCGTCCACCGAGACATCGACCCGCTTGACCTTGCCGTTGCCGGTCCACGCCAGCCCGCGAATTTCATAGAGGCCCGGACCGTGCAGCGGTTTCTCCGGGCACGGGAAGGTGATGACCGACTTGGCATCGATCAGCCAGGTGAAGCCGCGCGAGGTGCCGTCCGGCATCAGGTCAGTGTATTTCGAGGTTTCCTCGCGTGAGTGCCACGGCTTGTCGCCGAGCTTGATGCGCCGCAGCCACTTGATGCTGACATTGCCTTCCCAGCCCGGCACCACGAGGCGCAGCGGATAGCCCTGCTCCGGCCGCAGCGCCTCGCCGTTCTGCGCATAGACCACGAGGCAATCGTCGAGACATTTCTCCAGCGGCAGGCTGCGGTTCATGTGCGCGCCGTCGGCGCCCTCGACCATCGCCCACTTCGCGTCTTTCTTGACACCGACTTCCTCCAGCAGGGTCGAGAGCTTCACGCCGGTCCATTCCGCGCAACTGACCATGCCGTGGTTGAATTGCAGCGAGTTGAGCTGCGCCGCGCGCCATTCCATACCGCCATTGGCGGGACATTCGATGAAATGAATACGCGACACCGACGGGAAGCGAACGATGTCCTCCATCGTCAACAGCAGCGGCCGTTCGACGAGGCCATGGATCATCAGCTTGTGCTGCTTCGGATCGACATCGGGACGACCCGCATGATAGCGCTCGAAGAACAACCCGTTCGGCGTGATGATGCCGTTGAGGTGTTGCAGCGGCGAGAAGCTGATCGAGGACTCGGTGCCCGCCGTGAGCCACGGCACGTTGCGGCGGATGACGCCGGCCTCGAACTCCGCCGGGTTGCCGTAAGGCCGATCCACCACGCCGGCGTGGACTCCCATCCGTGGTCGATCCAAGTGGCGAACGAGCCGAGGTCGTTCATTCCTGTGACGCCGCTTGCCAAGCCGAACCCGAGGAGACCAAGGCTCACATAGACAATCGCGAAGATTGCGCTGACGTAAATGGTCTCCAAGATGCGCGATCCAGCGCCGTAGTCCGGTGATCGCCACCCGACGTACCACGTGCGCACGGTGACATAACTGAATCCCGGAACCAGCATTGCAATGTAGATGAGCACCTGCGGCAGGGACTCTGGAAGGTTCACGCCGACAACCTACACGGGGAGGGACACACACGGATACCATGCCTCGCGTCCGCGTCCATCGATCTACGCCGAGCAAGAACCGCTAGTCCTCTACTCAAGCCGCCAGACCGCCCGAGGATCCCGGGACGACTTTCCGACCCACAAGACGAGCCCCTCTTCTTGCAGAGCCTTCAAACGATTCATTGCCGTCGGTCGACTCATCCCGAGCGCCTCCGCAATCTCGCCCGTTCCGAGTTCTCCGGCAGTGGCACGGAGGAGGTCCAGTACTTCTTGGCTCCGGGCGGGAAGTCTGGCGGCAAGCGCGGGATCGAGACGAGAGATCGCCGCCAAGGTCAGGCGGACTGAGGACTGCGTTTGACGGTAGACGGGGTCGGTTAGACCCACGCGTCTCATCTCGTCGAAGATTCGGCGAATACCCTCACCCAGCTCCTGGCCGATGCGCAGGTCAGCACAGACTCGTGCAATCCGTGGGTTCCTCGCGAATCGCCCGATCTCAAGTGGCCGACGAGGGTCAGCGAGCCCCGGGAAACGACCGGGGCTCTCGATTTCTATTCGATCCGGGAATATCTCCACTCGGATGTGATCGCCTCCGAGGCTGTAGGACCGGTGAATGACAGCGTTCACCACGCCTTCAAGCCATGCGTCGCGAGGCACGATCGGCTCATCTTCAAAAAGCCCAGACGACCGCAACGCCCTCCGTTTAGGGACTAGTTGCTCGATTGTCTTGG
>JAFKKL010000282.1 GCA_017305595.1 Hyphomicrobiales bacterium
AAACCAATGTTGTCGGCGACGGTGAGATGCGGAAACAGTGCGTAGTTCTGAAACACCATGCCGATGTCGCGTTTTTCGGGCGGCAGCGCATCGATGCGGCGGTCTCGGATCAAAATCTCGCCGCCGGACGGCGCCTCAAACCCGGCGATCATCGATAGTGTTGTGGTCTTGCCGCAACCGCTCGGGCCGAGCAGGGAGAGGAACTCGCCTTTCTCCAGCGCGAAGGAAACGCCCCGCACCACGGCCTGATCACCGAACCGTTTCTCGACGCTGCGAAGCTCGAGATCAAAGTGCTCAGACATTCCTAGGACCTTTCGACGCGCCCGACCTTGCGGGCGGTCAATAGAATGATGCCGATCATGGCCACCTGAACCACGGAGATCGCGGCCACCATGGGCTCGAAGTTGTTCACCATGTAGTTGAAGATGGCGATCGGCAGGGTGATGTTGTCGGCGGTGGTGATGAACAGCGACACCGGAATATTGGTGAAGGACACTACGAATGCGAACGAAACGCCGGCGACGAGACCCGAGCGGATGTAGGGCAGCGTTACCGAAAAAAAGGCTTGCAGCGGCGAGGCTCCGCAGATCCGTGCGGCGCGCGCCAGATTCGGCGGCATGCCGCGCAGCTCCGCAAGCGTCACGCGCAGGATATAGGGAATTGCGATGACCGTATGGCCGACGATCAGGGTGGTGAGCGACAGGTCGAGCCCGGCGGCTCCCCAGAAAAACAGCAGGGCCAATCCATAGACCAGCCATGGGATCGTGAAGGATGACAGGAAGAACGGGTAGACAACCCCCTCAAGAAAGCGCCCGCCACGGGCGATCACCAAGGCCGCCGGCACGGCAACCAGTGCGCCGATCAGGCTCGACGTCACGCCGACGATCAGGCTGTTCTTCAACGCCAGCAGAATGGTCTGGTTCGACCACATCTCGATGTACCAGCGCGGGCTGTAGCCGCTGACCGGAAAACGGATGTAGTCGCCGGGATCGAGCGACACCGCCACCACGATCAGCAGCGGGAAGACGAAGACGATTCCGAGAACCGCCGAGTAGATGCTGAGATAACGGAGCGACATGTCAGACAAGCGACTTTTCGCGCATGATGCGCATTTGCAGCAGCATCACCACGATCGAAATGAGGATCAGCGCGACGGACAACGTTGCGGCGAACGATCGATCGAAAGACACAGTGATCTGCTCCCAGATCGCGATCGGCATCAGGGTGAATCCCTGTCCGCCGAGCAGCAGCGGCAGCACGAAGGCGCCACACACCTGCAGGAAGACGATGAGAAAGCCGGCCGCGATGCCCGGCAGGCTGAGCGGCAGCACGACTTCGATGAATGTCCGGATCGGCCCGGCGCCGAGAATGCGTGCTGCCTTTTCCAATGACGGGTCGATCTGTCGCACCACCGCCTCGATGGGGAGCACCATGAAGGTGAACACCACATGCACCATGGCAACGATGACCGCGCCCCAGCCGTAGAGCAGTTGCAGCGGATCGTTGATGGCACCGGTTTGCAGCAGCAGCGCGTTGATGAAGCCGGTCTTGCCGAGGATGATCATCCAGCCCAAGGTGACCATGTTCATGCCGACAGCTAGCGGCGTAAAAGTCAGCACGGCGTACAGGCTGGTGAGCCGGCTGCGCGAGCGCGCCAGATAATAGCCGACGGGGAAGGCGAGGACCGCCGTCAGCACCGAGACGACGATCCCGAGGAACAGCGTGTAACCGACGACGCGCAGATAATAGATATCGCCGAGCAGCCGCATGTAGTGGCTGGTGGTCGCTTCGGAGAATACCCAGACTCCCGGCACGATGCCGAAGCTCAGGGCGGCGAGAACGAGGCTGGGCAGCACGTAGCCGACCACGACAATGATCGTGGCAGGCAGCAACAGGACAATCCGCGCCAGTTGCCCGAGATCGGTCGATGATCGTGTCACGTCAGCCTCGTTCCATAACCGTCAGCCGCGAATCTCGCGATTCCAGCGATCAACGATACGCGACGTCACCTTCGCCAACTCGGAGTAGGGCGGCGTCACACCCTCGTTGAGCGGCATGATGTTGGCCTTCATGTTGTCGGGAATGATGACCTTGCTGTTGGTCGGGGTGAAGTTGATCAACTTGTAATATTGAAGCTGCGGCTCCGGATCGAGCAGCGTATTCACCCATTCGAACGCGAGTTTCTCGTTGCCACCCTTCACCACTTGTGCCGGTGACAGTGTCACCAGTGAGTTCGGACCTGGGCGGTTGAAAGCGAGCGTCGGGTTCTTCTCACCCATCATCGCGGTAATGCGGCCATCCCACAGGTAGCCGATATCGACTTCCTTCGAGACCACCATGCGCCCCACTTCCAGCGCGGTGGACCAGAACTTGACGATGTACGGCTTGATTTTTTTGAGGGCCTCGAAGGCTGGATCGAGATTGTCGACGCCGCCGCCGAGCACAGTGGCGAAGTGCCAGATGATGTGCGGCGCCCACGGATAAGAGATGTCGGGAAGGGTGATGGAGCGGCCGAATTCGCCCTTGGCGGCACGCTCGAAGAACTCCGGCCAGGTTTTGGCTTCCTGAGGAATCTTGTGACGATTCCGGCACAGCGCCGATGTCGAATCCTGGTACGACGCGCCGTAATCGTCGAACGGCTTGCGGAACAGATCCGGCGTATGCGCGAGGTTCGGCACCTTGTCCGGCGTCAGCTTGACCACGAGGCCCTTGTTCTTGAGCGCGATCGCCAGCAACTCGCTGTTGTCGACGGCATCCAGCGGCGGACGATTCGGCTGCGCCTCGATTTGCGCCGACCATTGCGACGGACCGCCCAGCACCACCCGGACCTCGGCGCCCGTGCGTTTCTTGAACAGCGGAATGAAGTGCTCGCGTATCGACTGCTCCCATTTGCCGCCGAGGCTGGTGATGGTCACTGAATTGCCCTGGGCATGAACCAGCGAGCCGCCGCCCCATGCCAATGCGCCTCCCGTTCCAAGCATTTTCAGAACGCTACGCCGCGTGGTCACAATGGTCTCTCCCCTTTGTTGTTTTGACCCCTAAACTGGATACGATTTATCTGAACTTCGCAACATATTTCTTGCGTATGCGCTGATATGTTGGTCCTGGCCGTTGATTTTTATGGTTTTCATACTAAAAAGTGGATACACTTTAAACGCAAGTTCGGAGGAACCGCATGAGCGGGACGGCGCAGCAGACCGCTTACGCCTATCTGAAAGAGCAGATTCTTTCGGGTGCACTGGCGGCGTCGGTGCAGATTCGGCCAGAACAGGTCGCCAAGGCGATCGGTGTCAGTCGCATGCCGGTGCGCGAGGCATTGCTGCAACTTCATCTCGAGGGGCTGGTCACCTTTGGCGCCAATCGCCGTCCGTTCGTCACCGCGCGCTCGCCGAACGAGATCATTGAGTTGTTTGAAATCCGCGTGGCGCTGGAATGCCTCGCCATGGCGCGCGCCGTGCCGCATCTGACCGATGCGCATTTCGAGGCGCTCGAAGCCCAACTCAAGCGCATGGATCGCGTCACGCGCGA
>JAFKKL010000283.1 GCA_017305595.1 Hyphomicrobiales bacterium
GGATCGGAGGCGGTGGGGGGTGCGCAGAATGAGCCCGCGTAGCATCGATTACATTCTCACCGGCAAGGTCATCACGCTGGATGATGCCGGAAGCATCGCGGAGGCGGTCGCCGTCGCGGGCGATCGGATCGTCGCGGTGGGTGAGCGGCGCCAGATTCTGACGCTGAAGGAGTCGCAAACGCGCGTAATCGAAACCAGCGGCACCATCATTCCCGGATTTAATGATGCGCATGCGCACATGGACACGGAGGGATTACGCGACCGCTTCCCCTCGCTCGGTCATGTCCGCAGCATCGCCGACGTGCTGGCGCGGATTTCCGAGCTTGCCCGCATCACGCCGCGCGGCGAATGGATCGTCACCATGCCGGTCGGCGATGCGCCGTTCTATTTCGGCGGCCCGATCGTCTTGCGCGAACGCCGGATGCCGACCCGGGAGGAACTGGATCGCGCAGCGCCGGATCATCCGGTCTGCATCCTGCCGCCATCAGGCTACTGGAGCTTGGTGCCGTGTTATACGGCGCTGAATTCGCTGGCGCTGAAGCTGAACGGGCTCGACCGCACCTCGGTGTCTCCGGTGGAGGGCGTCCTGCTGGAGCGTGATGCGGCGGGTGAACTCACTGGCGTTATCGTCGAACACAACTACCCGGATTCGGCACAGATCGCGCTGCTGCCGGCGGTGCCGCGGTTTTCGCCGCAGGATCGTCGCGACGGCATCCTGCGCTCGGTGCGGACGTATCACACCGTCGGCACCACCAGCGTTTACGAGGGGCACGGCTGCGCGCCGGACGTGATCAGCGCCTATCGTGACCTGTGGCAGGCGAATGAATTGACGATGCGGATGCATCTCGTCGTCAGCCCGACCTGGGCGACCAGCGAAGAAGCCGAGCCGATGATGCGTGACTGGCTCGCGCATGCGCGCGGCGCCGGAATCGGCGATGCGATTCTGCGCGTCGGTGGCATTTTTGTTGGCTACGGCGGTGAGCCGACTGCGGCCCGCGCTGCGCGGATCGATCCGGCCGATCTCGGCTGGTCGTGCTACGTCAAGCACGCCAACGAGCCGGCTGAGTTCGAAAGGCTGTGCATGCTCGCGGCCGTGCATGATCTGCGCATCCATACGATTGCTGTCGACAAGCTTTACGAACTGCTGCCGATCTTCGAGCGCGTGCATGCGATTCACGATATCTCGTGCCGCCGCTGGGTGGTGGAGCATATGAGCCATGCTTCGGCGTCCGATCTTGCGCGCCTCAAGGCGCTCGGTATCGGCGTTACCCTGATTCCGGATTATCACGTCTGGAAAGTCGGCACGCGCTTCTTCCCATTGTCGGAGGCCGATCGCGAACTGGTGTCGCCGACGGCGCAGCTCGACGCTCTCGGCGTACCGGTGGCATGCGGCACCGACAACAGCCCGTTCAATCCGCTGGCCACCATGCGGGCGATGCGTACCCGCCGCGAGCGCACCACCGGCGAAGTGTTGGGCGCGGGCGGACGAACCTCCGCCGAACTGGCGCTGCGCGCGATGACGCAAAACGGTGCGTGGTTCTCTTTCGAGGAGACCGTCAAAGGGCGGATCATGCCGGGTTACTTCGCCGATCTCGCCGTGCTCAGCGGCTGTCCGCTCGCTACGCCGGGCGAGGAACTGGAGACGCTGTCCTGTCTCGCCACCATGGTCGGCGGGCGCTTCGTTCACGGCAACGTCTAGTTCAAACGCTCAGGATACCCAGCTCATGGCCATCGATCCGCAGCTTGCTCCGTTCATCGCGAAACTTGAGGAGGCGTGGCCGGAGCCGGCGCTATCGCTGCCGGTCGATGTCTGGCGCGAGCGCGTCGAGCGGCTATCGGCCGCGGCGCGTGCGCCGTATTCCGAAAATCTCGATGTCGAAACACGTATCATCGACGGCACGCGGCCTGTGCGCGTGCGCATCTATCGTCCGCGCGCGTCGCAGCCGTTGCCTGTACTCGTCTACATGCATGGCGGCGGCTGGGTGATCGGCAGCATTGACAGTCACGATTCAATCACTGCCGCCATCGCTGCGGATACGCCCTGCGTCGTTATCAGCGTGGATTACGCCCGTGCGCCCGAGCATCCGTTTCCTGCGCCGATGGAGGATTGCCGCGCAGTCGTTGCCTGGACGTCCGCCAATGCAGCCGCGATCGGTGTCGATCCTGCCGCCATTTTCGTCGGCGGCGATTCCGCCGGTGGCAATCTCGCGACAGCGATGACGATCGCCTTTCGCGACGGTCCTGTGCGGTTGCGCGGGCAGTTGCTGCTCTATCCGTGCGTCGATGTCGATTTCCAGCGCCCGTCCTATATCAGCGAGGCACAGGCGCCTTACCTCAAAGCGGCGGAGATGGTCTGGTTCTGGGACCAATATTGCCCCGACGCGCAGCAGCGCAAAAATCCGTTGGCCGTTTCGATGCGCTGCGAGGATCTGTCGAACTTGCCGCCTGCCTTCGTCGTGGTGGCCGAGCATGACCCGCTGCGTGACGATGGCCACGCCTATGCGGAGCGACTGAAAACAGCTGGCGTTCCCGTGACCTTCCGGCCCGGGTTGGGGCTCATTCACGGCTTTGTGCGCGCAAGAGCGGTGTGCGAGGCGGCACAGGCCGAGCATGAGGCGATGACGCAGTGGCTGCGGACCACGGCGCGGTGATATAATTGCGGCGTGGCGTCGGCCGCGATCGTCGTTCGGCCTCGTTCAAGGAGTGACGGGATGTCCCAGTCTCAGGCTGCGCTATCTCCTGCGGTGCGTCCGGGCGTCAGCGAGACCTTGCGTGTGCCGCAAGCGATGCTGGCCTATCTTCTTGGTGTCGTGCCGGCGTTGGTGCGCCGCAAGTTCGCCAAGGGGCGGGCGCTCTACCGGCAAGATGAGGTGAGCGATCAAGTCTTTGTCGTGGTGTCGGGCCGCGTCGGCATCACTATGCTTCGTCCTGACGGGCAGGAACTGTTGATCGATATCGTCGGCTCCGGCGCGCTCTGCGGCGAGGGTGCGGCGTTCGACGGCCTGGCGCGCTTCTCCAGCGCCAACGTCCTTGAGGATTGCGAAGTGCTGGTGATCCAGGCTGCGGATTTCTGCAAGCTGATGTCCGCCCATGCCGCGCTCTCGCCGCTGGTGGTGCAGACGATCGCGCTGAAGCAGCGCATGCTGGCGACGCGGCTGGCGCAGGTGACGCAGGCATCGCCGGAGGTTCGCATCACCGAACTGCTGTCGCAGATCACCACCCCAGATGCACCGACCATCGTTCTGACGCATCAGCAGATCGCCAATCTGATCGGCGCTTCGCGCATCACCGTGACACGTGCGATGCAAAAGCTGCGACGCGACGGCGCGGTGCGCTGCCAGCGCGGACAGTATGAATTGGTGCGGTCGCAGCTCGCGGATGGTCTGCACGCGCAAGCCTGATGCGGCCGTCGCGGCCTGTGTACCGCGATACGACATTCCCCGCCGCGTTCCGTCATGCTCCGGTCGATGCAATGACCGGGACGATCGC
>JAFKKL010000284.1 GCA_017305595.1 Hyphomicrobiales bacterium
AAACCCCCCGGGTATCAATCACGGCCTTGTCTTTTAGAGATGTGCGCGGAATTTCGTTGTAGGCACGGTGATTCACAAGCATGACGACGATGTGTGCGTCCCTGATTGCAGTAGTTGCGTCGTCGACTAATCGAACATGCTTGTGGCTCGCAAGGGTACCCGGTAGCATCTTCGCATGGGGTTCTGATACTAGGATCTCGCAGTCACTCCATTCAGCCACGATCTCTGCGATGTGCAGGGCCGGGCTCTCGCGGAGGTCATCGACGTCCGGCTTGAACGCCAGGCCGAGCAATGCGACCTTCGGCTTGGCACCGGCGGCGCGTGCACCCGCCACCGCGCTCTTGATTTTGTCGAGCACGTACATTGGCTTGTCGTCATTGACCTCGCGAGCGGTTCGGATGAGGCGCGATTCGTCGGGAGCTGCTTCAACGATGAACCAAGGATCCACGGCAATACAGTGACCGCCTACGCCTGGACCGGGCTGCAGGATATTCACACGTGGATGATGATTGGCGAGGCGAATAAGTTCCCACACATTGATATCGAGTTTTTCGCAGATCACCGACAGCTCATTGGCAAAGGCGATACCGACATCGCGGAATGAGTTTTCAGTGAGTTTGCACATTTCGGCGGTGCGTACGCCGGTCTTGAGCAGACTACCGGTACAAAAGATACGATAGAGTTCCTCGGCTCGGACTGAACACTCCGGTGTGATGCCGCCGATAACGCGATCATTCTCCACAAGTTCTATCAGCACACGACCAGGCAATACGCGTTCCGGGCAATAGGCCACATGCGTATCGCACGTGCCGTTGTCAACGGTCGGGAAACATAGATCGGGTCGCAATGTCGCGAGCTGGGCCGTCATACTTTCCGTAGTTCCTGGTGGTGATGTCGATTCCAACACCACCAAATCGCCTTTTTTCAGCACCGGCGCGATCGAGGCGGCGGCAGCGTAAACGTAGCTCAGATCTGCTTTGCCATTGTGGAATGGCGTAGGCACCGCGATCACGAAAGCATCCGCCGCCGTCGGCGCACTAGCTGCGCGAAGTAACTGATTTTGAACTACCCGCGCGGTCACTGCATCGAGATCCGGTTCGACGATATGAATTTCGCCGCGATTAATTTTGGCGACGACGCCCTCGTTGACGTCAACCCCTGTCACCAATATCCCGCGCGATGCCAGCACAACGGCCGTCGGTAATCCGATATAACCGAGTCCAACCACGCAGATTGATTTCAACTTGTTATCGCTCACGCTTGCTCCTCGATCACTGTACGAATTCGCTTCGCCGCGAAACCATCGCCATAAGGGTTCATTGCCTGCGCCATGCGGGCGTAGTGTGATTTGTCATTCAGGAGCCGATTGGCTTCGCCGACAATGCGGTCCTGCGAGGTTCCGACCAGAACCACCGTACCGGCATCGACCGCTTCCGGGCGCTCCGTCGTATCGCGCATTACTAGGACTGGCTTGCCCAGTGACGGCGCTTCTTCCTGCACGCCGCCGGAATCCGTTATGATGATGTACGAACGTTCCATCAGATAAACGAACGGCTCGTAGTCGAGCGGATCGATTAGCTTGATGCGAGGATGCGAACCGAGCAGGCGCTCTACCGGACCACGCACGTTGGGGTTTGGATGCACCGGATAAACAAGCTGAACGTTGTTGTGCGTAACAATATCGATTATCGCGCGGCAAATGCTTTCGAAGCCTGCGCCGAAGTTTTCGCGGCGATGGCCCGTCACAAGCACCAGCGGGAGCTTAGGATCGAGATAATTGAATCGACGATCGAATCCGGCCCGCACTCCCGGCGATGCTTTGAGGCGCGCCACGGTTTCGATCAAAGCATCGATTACGGTATTGCCGGTCAGATGGATGTGCGCAGCCTCAACGCCCTCATCGAGCAGATTCTGTCGCGATCGCTGAGTGGGCGCAAAGTGGAAGCGAGCAGCAAGGGTCGTTACCCGGCGGTTCATTTCCTCGGGCCACGGTGCAAGCAACGATCCGGAGCGCAGACCAGCCTCGACATGGCCGATCGGCAACTTTCGATAGAAGGCGGCCAGAGAACTCGCCAGCGTTGTCGAAGTGTCTCCGTGGACGAGCACCAGATCAGGTTTCTCCTGATCCAGCACTTGTCCAACACTGGTCAGCAAGCGCGCGGTCAATTGATCGAGCGTCTGGTTTGGCTGCATTAGATCAAGATCGTGGTCGGGTATAATGCCAAAAAGCTCCAATACCTGATCTAGGATGCCGCGATGTTGCGCCGTGACGCAAACACGCAAATCGACTTCGGAACTTTTTCGAAGCTCGGTGACAACTGGCGCCATCTTGATGGCCTCTGGCCTCGTGCCGAAAATCGTAATGATTTTTTTCATAAAGCGTGTCGAATCCCAGCAGAGCGCCACGAATGCTTCGGGTGGGTAAGTGGATGAATCCGAGCGGAAATCTTCAGCCCGGACAAAGGGGGTGTACCCACTGCCACGCAAATATTCAAATGGAATACTGGGAAGAGCGCCGCCAATTGAGGCCTTATCCGGGCAATGGTATTATCGAATAGTGCAGCAAAAGTGTCACGCTAAGAAATAGTATATTATATTCAATTGTTTAAATTGAAAATTATGATGCAAAAATTTGCCCATGAACCGAGAATGGTTAGTCAAAAAACGCCTCTGAGACACCAATCTTCGAACCAAGGACATAACATACCGAAGTTCGGAAGATTCGGTGTTGTGTAGATCGAAGCGACATAGGACCAAAACGGGATTGCTGTCAGAAATTGCCTGATCACTGATCCTGAGATACCAAACTCTGTAGTGTGGCAAGCATTTTGTCTGCCAGCACTGCGCGGTCGTAGGCTTTAGCCCCCTCTATTGCGGCTTTGGAAAGTTGCTGGCGTCGAGCATGATCTTTCAGGAGCTGTTCAATCGCGTCCACAAGAGCAGTAAGGCTGTCCGGCGCAATTATTTCGGCGGCGCCGAGGGGTTCCAGGATGGTCTGCAGCTCACCGTGGACATTGGTGATGATCGGCGTACCTGTGGCCATAGCTTCGAATATTTTCGAAGGAATTACGGTCCGAAACAGTGGCGTGTCTTTCAACAGTACCAAAGTTACGTCGCTTAAGCGCCAGTAATCGACGATTTCGGCATGGGTCACACGCCCCACGAATGTAACATTGTCCAAGCCGCGATGATTTGCTTGCTCACGCAGTTTGCTTAATTCCGCACCTGAACCGACAACAATAAACTGTACGTCTGGCAGACGCGTTCGGCTTTCGTACGCTGCATCTAAGATTAATTGAAGACCGTGTGCCATTCCTACGGTGCCGATATAGGAAACAACCGATTTGTTCTGAAGCGAGAGTTTGCGGCGCAATTCTTCGGGAGCGGATCCGGGGCGGAATTGTCGAGTGTCGATACCATTGGTCACCACAGTGATTTTTTCAACGTCGATGCC
>JAFKKL010000285.1 GCA_017305595.1 Hyphomicrobiales bacterium
TATTGATAGCGACCCGGGCCGTGTCGATAGCCCTCGTCTCGATTCTCTTTTCGATGTCGACGAATCGCTGAACAAGCTGATCCGCCATGCTGTCGCGTGATTTGCTGCGCGGGATCAGGAAGCCGCTCTCACCATCGCGAATCACCGCTTCAAGTTGAGGGAGATGAGTCGCTACGACCGGACGGCCGACCGCAAGTGTTTCGAGCACGAAACGCGGCATGCCTTCGAACTCGGAAGTGAGAATTCCGGAATGGGCATGCGCCAGTGTGGATGCCATGCCGACGGCATCCTTGAAGCCGTGCTGCACGGTGATGTCCTCGATTTCCTTGAATTCGACAAAGCGATGCGGATCGCTCGTTCCGATGTAGTGAAATTCCACTGGGCGTGCCATCCGCTGACGTAGCCGACCGATCGTCGTAAACATCAGGGCAGGATCCTTGAACTCGTCGAGGCGCCCGGCGAATACGATACGAAAGGCGTCGGATCGATCGGAAAAAGGCTGCGGTTGAAATATCTCAGTATTCACCCAGGTCCAGAGCGTATCAATCTTGTCTCGCCGGCGCGGATAGGTGGTTTGAAGACGTTCCGTAATGAACGGATTGACGCAAAGAAATTTCTCGCTCATCGCGACCGCAAACCGCTCACCTGCACTATGAACAAAAGAATACTTCCGTAGTAGGGAATCCATTTGCAGCTTTGGCGCGCCTTCGCCGTGCAGCATCTGGATGAACGGCGACCGCAAAATCGCGGGCAACCAGGAGAATTCAACCCGCCGCAGGTCGACTGAGCAACGGCGTTTTCGTATCAACCGCGAGATGATGCCGAAGTGGCCGATCAACGCGACGAAGAACTGGCCAGTCAAGGAAGAGCGAATGCTGCGCGCAGCTTCTCGTGCTTTCTGATCCGAGTAATGAAGTATGGGGAGAAAATCGAATGATCTTCCCCTGAATGTCAGCCGATGCACTTCGCCGAGCGTCATTTGACCGGTTGAATCCACGCCGATCAGCAACAGGTCTGTGTCCTCAGGGTGGAATGTAATGAAGTCGCGAATGTAAGTTTCGAGGCCACCAACTTTCTCCCCCCGCGGATCGAACGGATGGATCAGGCAGATATTGTAGCGAGGCTCTTCTGCGGGGGGCGCATTACGGGCGCGTTGCGCAAGCGTGATGCTTGAGGTCATGCGGTCTTCCTCTTACGCGCATTTATGATTTGCGGAAGGCTTTGAATGGCCAACCTGGGGATCGCCGCCGCGCAGCGCGCATAGCGGGGACCGAGCCGTCGCGGATCGCGCATCATGCGCCAAGCCCATTCGAGGCCGGTCTTTTGTGTGAATCGCGGCGCACGATTCTGTGTGTTGGCAATGAAGTCCAATGCAGCGCCGATGCATAGAAGCCCCGTGGATGGAAGTTGATCAAGGCACCGCGCCGCAAAAATCTCTTGTCTGGGTGCGCCCAGCGCGACGAAGCAAAGTTTGGCGCCGGACGTGCGAATACGTTGGATCGCATCATTTGCTTCATCGGAATGCGGATCGAAGGTTGGTCCTGGCGAATGGGAGCCGACAATCCGGAGGCCTGAATAGCGCTTCGAAAGGCGTCTTGTTGCCCGATGAAGTGTCAGTTTGTTTGATCCGAACAGATAGACCGGAAGGCCATTTCGGCCGGCTTCTGCGCACAATGGATGCACGAGATCTGCGCCCGTTGTGCGTTCGATCGGCGCGCCCGAAAGGCGACCGAGAATGACGATCGGGAATCCATCTGCCGTAACGAATCTCGCTCGTCGATAAGCCGACCGGAACTCGGGCTGCTTGCTGAGTTTATCAACGTGATCGAGATTAAGCGTGCAAACACTGAAGGTATCACCTGCCTGAGCAGCTGTGACGATGGAATCGATCGCTTCTGGCATCGAGAATGTGTTGATAGCGACACCGTCGATTGTGAGACTGTCGTGTTGTCGCATCTGCACATCGAACATGGCGATCTCCAGGCTTTACTGTGACGAAGCGATTTGTTGACGAGAATCGTCCGCGAGGTTGTGTCGATGTTCATCGGTAAGCATTTGTGTTCGATGATTGTCGTCATCAAATCGCACTAATGCGACGCAACGATGGCGTCGCTCGCGGATGAATCAAATATGAGAATAGAGGGTACACAATGCGATCGATTTTCTCGCGACGACAAATGCTGTCGGCTCTTGCCTGTGCGGGCGTTACTATGCGCGCTCATCCGACATTCGCAGCGATAGATGCGGGCCTTGGCGCAACTGCCGCCGCAAATGGAATTGTATTCGGTTCCGCGGCGGGCCCGGTTATCGATAAAGATCTCGCGTATCGTGAATTGTATAAAATGCATACGCGGGTCGTTACGACGGATGTCGCATTAAAGATGGGAACCATCGCGCCACGTCCGGGGCCGAAACAATACAGTAGCGCGGATCGATTGCTTCAGTTCTGTACGCAGAACAAAATCCCAATGCGAGGGCACTGTCTGATCTGGAACGAATGGGTTCCGGCGTGGATCAAGTCGATGAGCGCGGAGGAACGGAGGAGTTTCTTCGACAGCTATATTGATGAGGTCGTCGGCCGATATGCGGGAAAGCTGCAATCCTGGGATATTGTGAACGAGCCATTCTGGCCGGGACATAAAGCGCCTGGCGGATATCGGCTTGGCCCGTGGTATGATGCATTTGGAACCGATTATGTGCGTCGGGCTTTTGCGCGCGCCGGGCAAGTCGATAAGACAACGAAATTTGTTCTGAACGAAGCGCAGACCGAGCGTGATGACGATGTCGGGCGTACTATTCGCGCAGGGTTGCTGCACCTGGTCGATGAATTAAAGCACGCTGGTGTACCTCTTCATGCCGTCGGCCTGCAGGGGCACTTGCAGCCACGCTACCCTCACGATCCCGCCAGATTCATCGAATTCGTCCATGCGCTGGCCGAACGCAAGGTCGATATTTACGTCACCGAATTCGATGTGCGAGATGATACTTTCCCTGATGACATTCAAAGCCGTGACGCCAAAGTCGCGGAGACGGCGGAGAAGTTTTTAACCGACATCTTGCGCGTTCCGGCCGTCAAGATGGTCATCACATGGGAGCTTTCCGATACATACTCGTTCTATACGGACGCGGCACGGAAGAAGGATCCGTTGGCGACCCGCTTGCCTCGGCCGTTGCCGTTCGACAGTGATATGAAGAAGAAGCCTCTCTACTTCGCGATGGAACGTGCGTTCAAGAAGTCACGAAAGACTTAGGATGGCGTGGTCAGGCGCCAGATTGGGACAACCGATGCCGTAGTGTTCGTGACAGCATTGGTGCATACAGTAGGGCGAGAATGATTCCGTATATGGCTGCACCGAGCGCTATATGCGCGGCCAGCATCACATAGGTGGTCGCTTCCGGAAGGAGCTGCAGCCCGATCGCCATAGCTATCGTTGCCAGCAGA
>JAFKKL010000286.1 GCA_017305595.1 Hyphomicrobiales bacterium
AACCGCCAGAGTCTCGACGCTGTGGTGCGTGAGGGTTTGTGGGAAAAGTTCGAGACTATGTTCCGCAACTTCGGTTGGGACGTGGTGATCGTGAAGTACGGCAAGCTGATGCAGGCGGCCTTTGCCGAGCCCGGCGGCGAGGCGTTGCGGCGCTGGATCGATAGCTGTCCCAATCAGGTCTACGCGGCGCTGTGCTTTCAGGGCGGCGCGGCATTCCGCAAGCGCTTGCAGGATGAGATCGGCGATCAGGGTGACGTCAGCGCGTTAATTGAGCGCCGCAACGACACCGAACTGCTGGCGCTGATGTCGAACCTCGGCGGCCACGACATGGCGAACATGCTGGAAGCGTTCGAAGCGATCGATCACGATCGCCCGGTGTGCTTCATCGCCTATACTATCAAGGGCGTCGGTCTGCCGTTCCAGGGTCACAAGGACAACCACGCCGGCTTGATGACGCCGGCGCAGATGGACACCTTCCGCGCCGCGCAGAACATCCGGCCGGGGCACGAGTGGGACAAGTTCGAAGGATTGGTGCAATCGCCCGACGAACTGGAAGCATTCCTCAAAGGCGCGTCGTTCAATCGCGATGGCAGGCGGAGGCTGGAAACGCCGACCATCGACGTGCCGGAGCAGCTGGCGTTTCCCGCGTCCGCGCAGATGTCGACGCAGCAAGGCTTCGGGCTGATCCTCAACGAACTTGCGCGCGGCGACAGCGAACTGGCATCGCGCATCGTCACCGCGTCGCCGGACGTGACGGTGTCGACCAATCTCGGCGCATGGGTGAACCGGCGCGGGCTGTTCGCCAAGGCGGCGATGGCGGACGTGTTCAAGAAGGAGAAAATTCCCTCGACCTTCACCTGGGATTATTCGCCGAAAGGCCAGCATATCGAACTCGGCATCGCCGAGATGAATCTCTTCATCCTGATGTCGGCGCTGGGCCTGTCGCATTCCATCAACGGCGCGCGGCTGCTGCCGGTCGCGACCTTGTACGATCCCTTCATCGAGCGCGGGCTCGATGCGCTGAACTACGCCTGCTATCAGGACGCGCGATTCATGGTGGCGGCGACGCCGTCCGGCATCACGCTGGCGCCGGAGGGCGGCGCGCACCAGTCGATCGCGACGCCCTTGATCGGCATGGCGCAGGATGGCCTTGCCTCGTTCGAGCCGGCCTTCGTCGATGAGCTTGCGACGATCATGCGTTGGGGTTTCGAGCACATGCAGCGCGACCTCGACGACAAGGGCAGCGCGCGCGATGGCACCCGCAGCGGCGGCTCGGTGTACTTGCGGCTCTCGACGCGGACCGTCGAACAGCCGAAGCGGATCATGACGCCGGAACTGCAACGCGACATTGCCGACGGTGCTTATTGGTTGCGCAAGCCGGGGCCGAACGCGGAAGTGGTGGTGGCCTATACCGGCGCGGTGGCGCCGGAAGCCATCGAGGCGGTGGGTTTGCTCGGCGAGAGCCGCCGCGACATCGGGCTATTGGCGATCACCTCGGCGGACCGTCTTCATGCCGGCTGGACCGCCGCACGGCGGATGCGGCGTGAGCGGCGAGGCGCGCCCTATATGAGCCATATCGAGACACTGCTGGCGTCGCTGCCGCGTGACTGCGGCATCGTCACGGTGCTCGACGGTCACCCGGCGACGCTGGGCTGGATCGGCGCGGTGTGCGGCCACCGCATGGAAGCGCTCGGCGTCGAGCACTTCGGCCAGACCGGTTCGATAGATGATCTCTATCGGCACTACGGCATCGGCGCCAACGCAATCCTCGATGCGGCGGAAGGTCTCACCGCGGGTCGTCCGGTGCGACACCGGAAGATGGCAGTGTAGTTCATTTCTTGCGTCAACACGCTGACGTGACCGGATGCGCCGCCTGCAATGGCGGGTCGCGTCCGGCGGGTTCATTTCGGCCCGGTTTCATGCAAGGATGGGGACTGAACGTTTCCGTTCTTTCCAATCCCGCAAGTTTGTGAGGTTTCGTCATGGTCAATCGCATGCAGTTTTACATCGACGGCGCTTGGGTCGATCCCGCCGTCAAGAAGTCGACGCCGGTGGTGAATCCCGCCACCGAGGAGGCCATGTACGAGGTTGCGCTGGGCTCCAAGGCCGACGTGGACAAAGCTGTGGCGGCCGCCAAGCGCGCCTTCGAGACGTTCTCGCAAACCACCCGCGAGGAGCGCGTGGCGCTGCTGGAAAAGATCATCGCCGTCTACAAGACGCGGCTGAAGGATATCGGCGCGTCGGTGTCCGACGAGATGGGCGCGCCGCTGCCGATGGCCGAGAAGTTGCAGGCCGGCGCCGGCCTCGGCCACCTGATGACCACGCTCGACGTGCTGAAGAACTATCAGTTCGAGGAGCCGGTCGGCTCCGCTGTGGTGGTGCGCGAGCCGATCGGTGTGGTCGGCATGATCACGCCGTGGAACTGGCCGCTGAACCAGATCGCCTGCAAGGTTGCCCCAGCGCTGGCCGCGGGCTGCACCATGATTCTGAAGCCGTCGGAATATACGCCCACCTCGGCGTTGATCTTCGCCGAAATCCTTCATGAAGCCGGCGTGCCGAAGGGCGTCTTCAACCTCGTCAACGGTCTCGGCCCGGATGTCGGCGCCGCGATGAGCGAGCATCCCGACATCGACATGATCTCGTTCACCGGTTCGACCCGCGCCGGCATCGACGTCGCCAAGCGTTCGGCACCGACGGTGAAGCGCGTCAGCCAGGAACTCGGCGGCAAGTCGCCGAACGTCATTCTGGAAGACGCCGATCTGGTGAAGGCCGTGACCGGCGGCGTGGCCCACATGTTCAACAACTCGGGCCAGTCGTGCAACGCGCCGTCGCGGATGATCGTGCCGCTGTCGAAGATGAAGGAAGTCGCCGCCATCGCCAAGGGCGTCGCCGACAAGACCAAGGCGGGCGATCCGCGCGCCGAGGGCACCACCATCGGTCCGGTCGTCAACCGTAACCAGTGGAACAAGATCCAGGATCTGATCCAGAAGGGCATCGACGAAGGGGCGACTTTGGTCGCGGGCGGTCCCGGTCTGCCGGAGGGCGTCAACAAGGGCTTCTACGTGCGCCCGACGATTTTTGCCGACGTCACCGACAAGATGACCATTGCCAACGAGGAAATCTTCGGGCCGGTGCTGGTGATCATGGGCGCCAAGGACGAAGCCGAGGCGGTGAAGATCGCCAACGACACGCCGTATGGCCTCGCCGGTTACGTCTCGGCCGGCACCGTCGAGCGCGCGCGCAAGGTGGGTCGCCAGATCCGCGCCGGCAACGTCAACCTGCAAGGCTCGCCGAATGATCGCACCGCGCCGTTCGGCGGCTACAAGCAGTCGGGCAACGGCCGCGAGTGGGGCAAGTTCGGCCTTGAGGACTTCCTCGAAGTGAAGGCGAT
>JAFKKL010000287.1 GCA_017305595.1 Hyphomicrobiales bacterium
GGCCGCCGCCGATCACGATGGCGTCGTAAAGGATCGGATGTGTCGTCGCGGTATCCATATCGGGACAATCGGTATTCGACGACGAAAATGCAAGGGCGGTGCAAGGGCGGCGGAACCGTTTGCGGAGTGGTTTTGCGAGGCAAGTGCGCAGTACCGACGGCGGTTTGAGAGGCCGGAAGCGTATCAGTCGTCATGGCCGGAGTTGTTCCGGCCATCCACGTCTTGATCTGTTTGCTACGTGAAGGACGTGGATGGCCGCGACAAGCGCGGCCATGACGACATCATTAGACTGTTTATTTCTTTTTCGGCGGAGAGACGCGGCGTTTGACCGCGACGCGGCGTTTGACCGCGACGCGGCGAGGCGCGCGCGCGACGCGCGGCACGGCGCGCACCGCGGGCTCGCGCTTCTTCGGCGCCGGTGCTTTCGGCCCGCGCGCCATTTCCATCAGCATCCGCAGTGCTTCGATCACCGAGCGTTCGCGCACCACGCTGCGGCCGAGCGCGCCGAAGCGGCATTCGCGATGCAGGATGCGGCCGTCGCGCGCGGCGACCGCGAAATGCACCAGCCCCACCGGCTTGTTCGGTGTCGCGCCGCCGGGACCGGCGATGCCGGTGATCGACACCGCGAGATCGACGCCGGCACGTTCCAGCGCGCCGATCGCCATCGCCTGCGCGGTTTCCTTGCTCACCGCACCGAACGTGTCGAGCGTCGAGGCCTTCACGCCGAGCATCGCGCGCTTGGCGTCGTTGGAATAGGTGACGAAGCCGCGATCGATGACGTCGGATGAGCCGGGAATGTCGGTGAGTGCGCCCGCCACCAATCCGCCGGTGCAAGACTCGGCGGTGGCGACGGTCAGTTTACGCATACGGCAGAGATCGAGCAGCGAGCGGGAGAGGGCACGTGCATCACTGCCGCGCATGTCATGCGCTCCGTTTGTCGGTGGTCTCGCCGTCGTCGTCGTCCCAAGGCAGGCGGATGGTTGCCGAAGCGGTGGCGGCGATGCCTTCCTCGCGGCCGGTGAAGCCGAGCCGTTCGCTGGTGGTTGCCTTCACCGCGACGCGCGACAGCGGCAGGCCTGTGATCTCGGCGATCCGCGCGCGCATGGTATCGCGCAGCGGACCGATCTTCGGCCGTTCGCAGATCATCGTCACTTCGAGATGCGCCACGCGGCCGCCGCGCGCTTTGACGCGCTCCATGGCGTAGACGAGAAATTTGTCCGACGCCGCGCCCTTCCATTGCGGATCGCTCGGCGGGAAGTGCGAACCGATGTCGCCATCGGCCAGCGCGCCGAGAATGGCATCGACCAGCGCGTGCAGGCCGACGTCGCCGTCGGAATGTGCGAGAAAGCCGCGATTGTGCGGCACGCGGACGCCGCACAGCATCAGGTGATCGCCGTCGCCGAAGGCGTGGACGTCGTAGCCGGTGCCGGTGCGGATGTCGCCGAGCGCGGCGCCGAGCCGCGCTTCCTCGCGGGCGAAATCTTCGGGAGTCGTCAGCTTCATATTGGCAGGATCGCCTTCAAAGGTTGCAACCGTCAATCCCGCCCATTCGGCGAGCGCGGCATCGTCGGTGAAATCGTCGCGGCCCTCGCGCGCGGCGCGGCGGTGGGCTTCGAGAATAACATCGTAGCGGAAGGCTTGCGGTGTCTGCGCGATGCGCAGCTTGGCGCGCTCCGGCGTCGCATCGACATGGCCTCTCGCATCGACCTGCTTGATAGTATCGGTCACCGGGATCACCGGCACGGCCGCGCCGGTTATCGTCGCGGCTTCGATGGCGCGCGCGATCAGCGCATTATTCGCGAACGGCCGCGCGGCATCGTGGATCAACACGATATCCGGCGCCGTCGCGACCAATGCTTCCAGTCCGGCACGCACCGATGCCTGCCGTGTCGCGCCGCCGTTCACAGGTGCCAGCGCCCGGATGTTTCCAACCGCCTGGTTGAAAATCGCGATGTCGTCCCGATTGACCACCGGCTGTACGGCCGCGACCTGCGGATGGCCGCAGAAGGCCGCCATCGCCCGCGAGATGACGCTGCACCCGCCCAGCGTGCGGTATTGCTTGGGCCCGCCCGGCCCGGCGCGGAGGCCGCGCCCGGCGGCAACGATGATGACGGCGGTTCGATTCGGTGTCGGCATGGGATCGATAAAGCTACGGCAAAGTCTGAAGGGAACTGGGATCGCGCGGCGCGCGACGACAGCCCCATAGCACGTTGGCCGGCGAAAACAGCAGCTTTTCACCCCTCCGGCGCATTATGACCCTTTAGGCCGTTGCCTGATTGTGCGGTGCACTTGCAAAAGCCGGTTTCTTGGATAAAATGTAGGCATTAAGTTGCTATGCCCATTAATTGAGCTTCTAGGTATTTGCAACGTGACCTTCCTGAGCCAGCGAGGCGCTCTTTGACCGATCCGACACCATCCACGGCCCCGCCGCTCAAGATTGGCGATATCGAAGTCGCCAATCGGGTGCTGCTGGCGCCGATGTCGGGGATTACGGACGTCCCGTTCCGTCGGCAGGTCGCGGCGCTCGGTGCCGGGCTTGTCGTGTCAGAAATGACCGCCAGCGACGATCTGGCGCGGGGTCGCCCGATGACCTTATTGCGGGCGGAGGCCACTGGGCTCGGTCCGCATGTCGTCCAGCTTGCCGGCTGTCAGGCCCGCTGGATGACTGAAGGCGCGCGGATCGCCGAAGCCGCCGGCGCTGACATCATTGATATCAACATGGGCTGCCCGGCGCGGCATGTGACCGGAGGACAGTCCGGTTCGGCCCTGATGCGCGACCTCGATCACGCGCTGACGTTGATCGAGGCGACCATCGCCGCGGTGAAGGTGCCGGTGACGCTGAAGATGCGGCTGGGCTGGGATCATGCCTCGCTGAACGCGCCGGAACTGGCGCGCCGTGCCGAAGCCGCCGGCGTCAAGCTGATCGCGGTCCATGGCCGCACCCGCTGCCAGTTCTACAAAGGGGCTGCCGATTGGGCGGCAGTGCGGGCGGTGAAGGAGGCGATCACCGTGCCGCTGGTCGTCAACGGCGACATCACCTCTTATGACGACGCCGTGCGCGCGCTCGACCTCTCCGGCGCCGACGCGGTGATGATCGGGCGCGGCGCGCAGGGCCAGCCGTGGCTGCCCGGCCAGATCGGTCGCCGCCTTGCCGGCGGTCCGGCCGAGGCGCCGCCGGAGATGGCGCAGCAACTCGATTATGCCTGCGCGCTCTACGAGGACGTGGTCCGGCATTATGGTGAACGGATCGGAGCCAAGCACGCCCGCAAGCATCTCGGCTGGAGCCTTGATTTCGCCGCAAGAATTTCCGCCGCGCCATCAAATCGCCTCAAGATCTGGCGGCAGAAAATCCTCACTTCCGAGAGTGTCGCCAGCGTCCATCGGTT
>JAFKKL010000288.1 GCA_017305595.1 Hyphomicrobiales bacterium
CGTCACACGCGGGCTTGACCTGCGTGTCCATTGTTCAAGAAAGGATGGATTGCCGGGTCATAGGCGAGCGAAGCGACGCCGTTCTTCGAACGGCTACGGGCGAGTGAGGCGACGCCGTTCTTCGAACGGCTATGCCCGGCAATGACGCTGAAGAACACTTCAACAAAAGTGTAAAGCGTATCATCGCGGCTTCTCCGGTCCGTCATAAGCGATGCCGCGAATGATTGCGGCGTTGCCGAACTTCTTGCGCAGGTCGTCCATCGCGCGTTCGGCATGCGCGGAGCGGCGGTCCAGCATATCGGTATCGCCATCGGCGGAGCCCGCGCGCAGCGCGCTGACGCCGGCGCCCATCAATCGGAACGCGGTGCCGTCGATTTCCTTGTGCAGCATCTCGCGGACGATGGCGAAGATCTTGTTCGCCAGTTGCGTCGGCTCGTGGATCGATTGCGAGCGGGTGCGCTGACGGAAGTCGGCAGTCTTCAGTTTCAGCGTGATGGTCGATCCTGCGAGCCCGCTGTTCTTCAGCCGTGCGGATACCTTCTCGCACAAGCGCCAGAGAATTTTCTCGAGCGGCGCGAAATCGCGGATGTCGGTTTCGAACGTGGTTTCGCTGGAAATGGTCTTGGCGCCGCGATCGGCCACCACCTTGCGGTCGTCGAGGCCGCGCGCAAGCCGCCACAGCCTTCGTCCTTCCGAGGGAAACTGCCGCATCATCTCGATCTCATCGGCACGCTGCAGATCGCCGACGGTGCGGAAGCCGCGCTGGGCGAGGCGCTCCTGCGTCGCGGGGCCGACGCCGAAGATGAAGCCGACCGGCTTGTCAGTCAGCAGGTTGTGGCCGTCGTCCTGGTCAAGCGGCGCGAAGCCGCGCGGCTTGTCGAGATCGGAAGCGATCTTGGCAAGGAACTTGTTAGACGACAGGCCGATGGAAACGGTGATGCCGATGTCGCGCTCGATCTCGGTGGCGAAGCGCGCCAGCACCTTCGCCGGGATCATGCCGTGCAGGCGCTCCGTGCCGCCGAGGTCGAGGAACGCCTCGTCGATCGACAGCGGCTCCACCAGCGGCGTCAGCGCTAGCATGGCTTGCCGGACCTCGCGCCCGACGCGGACATATTTCGCCATGTCGGGGCGGATCACCGTTGCATGAGGACACAGCGCCAGCGCCTTGAACATCGGCATCGCCGAGCGCACGCCGTAGGTCCGGGCAATGTAGCAGGCGGCCGACACTACGCCGCGCTTGCCGCCGCCAATGATCACCGGCTTGTCGGCCAGTTCCGGATCGTCGCGCTTTTCGACGGTCGCGTAGAACGCATCGCAGTCGATGTGGGCGATGGTGAGTTGCGCCAGCGCACGGTGGCGGGCGAGGCGCGGTGAACCGCAGGCCCGGCAGCGCTTCGCGGCGATATCGAGGTCGTGCAGGCAGTCGCGGCAGAAGCAGCGCGGGGAGGCTCCCTCTGGCGCGGAGGGGGTCACGGGATGTCGCGCTCCCATTGCGGATCGCCGAGCACCTGGCGGGCGGCCGCGACGTTGGTGGGATCGAGTTCGACCGATTTGGCGAAGGCCTTCACCATGGCGTCGTCGCGCAGGACGAAGTCCAGCACCGCGGCGAGAAACTGCGGGTCGGTAGCAGCAGACCGCAAGGTATCCGGACCTAACCCACTCTCGGCCAAAAACAGCCCCAGCCGCTCAGGCTCCCCGGCGACGAAGGAAAGGGCCTGAATGGCCACGATTTCAGCGATTTGGCGTGGATTTTTGGCACGCTTTGTCATCGATCGTGTTTGCCTTTCCGTAACTTATGGGCTCTATTTTCGCCGATTATGCCAGACTCAGGAATGGCCCCGATTCACTAGCAAATTATGGGCTCCTGGTGGAGTTCTGGATGGGGCGGCGCTTCGTTGCGAGATGGGAGGGGCGGGATGGCAAAAACCGTCCTGATCGTTGAAGACAACGAACTGAACATGAAGCTCTTTCGTGACCTGCTGGAAGCCCATGGTTATCAGACCTCGGGCACCAGCAACGGTTACGAGGCGATCGACCTCGTGCGGAAATCCCGCCCGGATCTGATTCTGATGGATATTCAGTTGCCGCAGGTCTCGGGCCTCGAGGTCACGCGCTGGATCAAGGATGATCCCGAGCTGCGCGCAATCCCTGTCGTCGCCGTCACCGCCTTCGCGATGAAGGGCGACGAAGAGCGTATCCGCGAGGGCGGGTGCGAAGCTTATTTGTCGAAGCCGATTTCGGTTGGAAAGTTCATTGAAACAGTCCGCCGATTTATCGGTTAGAGCATGATCCCGAAAAGTGGAAGCCGGTTTTCGGACAAGATCATGCTCAAACAATAACGAACGACGAGCCTCATTCAACGTAGTTGAACGAGGCTCTGGGAGATTGCAATGTCCGCGCGTATTCTGGTCGTCGATGACGTCCCCGCCAACGTGAAGCTTTTGGAAGCGCGGTTGTCGGCCGAATACTTCGACGTGGTCACCGCCTGCAATGGTACGCAGGCGCTCGAGGTGGCGGCGCGTGCCGAATGCGACATCATCCTGCTCGACGTGATGATGCCGGACATGGACGGCTTCGAGGTTTGCCGCCGGCTGAAATCCAATCCCGCGACGCATTTCATTCCGGTGGTGATGGTGACGGCGCTGGACAGCCCGGCGGATCGCGTGCGCGGCCTCGAAGCCGGCGCCGACGATTTCCTCACCAAGCCTGTGTCGGACGTCGTGCTGATCGCGCGGGTGCGTTCGCTGACCCGCCTCAAGATGATGACCGACGAGTTGCGGATGCGGGCGCTGACCTCGATGGAAATCGGCGTGCAGGCTCCGGAGCGGTCGGCGGTGCTGGAGACCGGCATAGGCGGTCGCATCCTGCTGGTGGATGACCGGCCGTCGTCCTACGAGCGACTGGCGCCGGTGCTCGCCGCCGAGCATTCCGTCGACGTCGAGCCCAATCCGTCGGAGGCGCTGTTTCACGCTGCGGAGGGCAATTACGATTTGCTGATCGTCTCGCTCGGCCTGGAAAATTTCGACGGACTGCGGCTGTGCAGCCAGGCGCGTTCGCTTGAGCGCACGCGGCAGGTGCCGATTCTCGCGATCGCCGATGCCGACAACAACGCGCGCCTGTTGCGCGGCCTCGAGATCGGCGTCAACGACTATCTGCTGCGGCCGGTCGACAAGAACGAGTTGCTGGCGCGGGCGCGTACCCAGATTCGCCGCCGCCGCTACACCGATCATCTGCGCGACAACGTGCAGAATTCCATCGAGATGGCGATCACCGACGGGCTGACCGGCCTGCATAACCGCCGCTATATGGAAACCCATCTCGAGACCCTGGCCGAGCAGGCGTCGCATCGCGGCAAGGCGTTGTCGCTGATGATTCTCGACATC
>JAFKKL010000289.1 GCA_017305595.1 Hyphomicrobiales bacterium
CCGCAACTATGCGCTGGCCATGATTATGCGGAGTCAGAGACGCTGGCGGGCGGGTTTTATGTCGTCATCACAGATACTTAGATAAATTGAGCGCGCGCGGTCGCTCCTCATAACTATGCTCCCTCACGATCGGGTCATGTTGTGAGGAGATTAGAGATGGATGCCAACAATCGTATTCACTGGTTTCTCGATCCAGGACCGTTGTCGTCATGGATCGATCATTTCGCAGCCGACCTTGCCGCTCAGGGATATACGCCGTTGACCATTGAGGGCTACACGGCCTCGGCGCGTCATTTCGCGGCCTGGCTTAGTATCGCGGGTATCTCGATCGACGTCATTGATGACGATGTCGTTCGTCGTTTTGCCGAACATCGGTGTCGATGTTCTGGTGGACGACAGTGGCTACGTATTTCATCAAGATATTCGCATCGCGCCGGGAGGTTCGTTGTTTTCCTGCAAAAGGCAGGTGTCGCCCGTCCACCTTTGAAGGTCACATCGCCATATCCCGTGCTTGACGACTATGAGAGCTGGTTGCGCGTCCACCGAGGACTGTCGGAACGAACGATCGCCCGTCACCTTCGCCTTCTGTATAAGCTGTTACCGGAGCTCGGTACAAAGACCCTCGACTATGATGCCGCCCGGATCCGTGATGTTATCCGCGAGTGGCGCGGGCGAACCGGACCGGCCGATCTGAGGACCATAACGAGCGCCTTGCGCAGCTATCTTCGCTACCTCGCGGGCGTCGGCCTGTGCCGCCCCAACCTCGATCACGCCATTCCGCCTGTCTTGCAATGGCGCCTTTCGTCGTTGCCGCGATATCTCGCAGCCGCCGACGTCGAACGCGTCATTACATCCTGCGATCAACTTACCAGAGGGCGTTTGCGGGACCGTGCAATCCTGCTCCTACTGGCTCGCCTCGGGCTACGGGCAGGGGATGTGGCCGGACTCAGACTCAACGATATCGAATGGATGTCTGGCATGTTGCGCTTGAGTGGCAAAGCGCGCCGTCAAGTTCGGCTGCCGTTGCCGCAGGACGCCGGCGATGCCCTTCTCGCATACATCGAGCAGGAACGACCGCGCGCAAATCAAGAGGCGGTCTTTCTCACAATGATTGCACCCTACCGGTCATTTGCACAGTCCAGCCATGTCTCCACGATCGTAGCGTTGGCGTTAAAGCGAGCGGGCATTTCCGATCCCCCGTCGACCGGAGCGTGCCTGCTCCGCCACTCGGCTGCGACCTCGATGCTGCGCTCGGGCGCCACACTCGAAGCTATTGGCACAGTGCTGCGTCACCGTTCGCTCGATATGACCGCACATTACGCCAAGGTCGATGTTCCGATGCTGGAGCAGATTGCTCAGTCCTGGCCGGGAGAGCTGTCATGCTGAGTCAGCTCCTCGCCGATCATGCGGCGCTGCACCAAGCTCTGGGATTCAAGTTTCGGACCTCAGGCATTCTCCTGCGCAACTTCGTTACCTTTGCCGAGCGTCGCGGTGAGCATGTCATAACGACAACGACCGTGCGCGAATGGGCGCTGCAGGCACCTTCACCCGAACAACGTCGCAACCGTCTCTTGACGGTACGTCGCTTCGCGCTCTCGTTGCATGCCGAAGACCCGCGCCATGAGGTGCCCTCCGCTGATCTTTTCGGCCGCGCCAGTCGCAGGCGCCGCACGCCCTATATCTATAGTCCCGGAGAGATCCGACGGCTGATCGACGCCGCTCAGCGACTTGGTCCCGACGGTTCAATCCGATCGCTCACCTACGTCACGATGTTTGGGCTAATTGCAGCGACCGGTATGCGTGTTTCGGAGGCGATCGCCATTCGATTGCCGGACCTGACCGACGACGGCCTAATCATTGCCCAGACCAAGTTCAAGAAGAGCCGGTTGCTGCCGCTCCACCCGACGACCCGACGCGCCTTAACCCAATATCTCGCGACTCGCTTGACGGCAGCTAGTCAAAGCGATGCGTTTTTCATATCGCATCAGGGAACACCGCTCGCCTATTCGACAGTAATATCGGTATTCCTGCAGGTCATGCGATCGATCGGCCTGCGGGGCGCTGCAGGATCGCGAGGGCCGCGGATCCACGATCTTCGCCACACGTTCGCCGTTCGCTCGCTCGAACGATGTGCGCACGATGCCAAGGCGGTGGCGCGGCATATCACCGCCCTAAGTACGTATCTGGGGCACGCCCATGTGACCGATACTTACTGGTATCTCCAGGCAACGCCGGAGCTGATGGTGGACATGGCGGCGGCCAGCGAGGGCTTGCATCGGGGAGTTCCGGCATGACGCAGCTTGCCCCATACCTCACCGCGTTCCTTCGCGAACACCTTCCCTGCGAACGACGCGCCAGCATCCATACATGCGATGCCTATGCTTACAGCTTCCAGCTGCTGGTGACGTTCGCCGCGCGGCGATCGGGCAAGCGACCTTGCCTGCTGCAGATCGAGGATATCGACGTGCCGATGATTCTCGCCTTTCTCGAACATGTGGAAGAAGCGCGCGGCAACAAAGCCCGTTCGCGTAACGCAAGGCTGGCTGCGGTGAAGTCCTTTTTCCGCTATCTCGAGCATCGCGTACCCGCCGTCCTCGATCAGGCCCTTCGAGTGCACACCATTCCGATGAAGAAGATTGACGAGGCGCTCGTGGCTTCACTGTCACGCACTGAAGTGCAAGCGCTGCTCAACGCACCGGATCGTCGGATATCATCCGGCCTTCGCGATCGAGCCATGTTGCATCTGGCTTTCGCCGGCGGACTGCGCGTTTCGGAACTCGTCGGTCTCGCGCTTGACCAGTTCGACGGTCGATCACCCGCCAGCATCCATATCATCGGCAAAGGACGACGAGAGCGCGTGCTACCGCTTTGGCAGGAGACAGCTGCCGCAATCCGTGCCTGGATCGGAGTTAGACCCAAGGATGGTGACACGGCACTCTTCTTGAACAATGCTGGTCGAATGATGACGCGCTCCGGCTTCGAATACATCCTCGAAAAGCATGCCGCCGCCGCGGTCAGCGTCGCGCCCACCCTGGCGACAAAGTCGATATCGCCCCATGTATTGCGCCACAGCTGCGCCATGCACATGCTTCAGGCGACGCGCGACATTCGAAAGGTAGCGCTATGGCTCGGTCATGCCTCTCTCCAGAGCACAGAGATCTACCTGCGCGCTGACCCGACCGAAAAACTTGAGATGCTCGGCGCTTTGGCGCCGCTCGGTATAAAGCCAGGCAAATTCCGCCCGCCCGATAAGCTGATCGCGATGCTTGCTACTCGATAGTCCATTTTTATGTGGAGTCGATGGATGTTGAAAGCCCGACAATCCGTCCACCAGCGTCTCCGACTCCGCATAATCATGGTCAGCGCATAGTTT
>JAFKKL010000041.1 GCA_017305595.1 Hyphomicrobiales bacterium
ATTTTCGAGGATGGTGCGCTCGAGAGGACTCGAACCTCCACGACTTGCATCACTGCCACCTCAAGGCAGCGCGTCTACCAATTCCGCCACGAGCGCTTTTCGAGGGTTTGAGGCTTGCGCCGACCGTCTCGACGGCGCTCCTGTAACAAATCAAAGTTGACCGGACAAGAGCCGTGCGCAGGTTACCTGCGATCAGGTGCGCGCGGCAGCATCTGCTTGACTTCGACGGCAATCCGGTTGCGATCCACCATGACCACCCCGCTTGCGATCGGCAGATTGTTGGCCAATATCTTGACCTCGTCCTGCTCGGTGGCATCAAGCTCGATGATGGCGCCGCGACTCAGCCGCATCACCTGATGGATCGGCATTGACGTCGTCCCCAGAACGACCATCAGATCGACGCTGACTTTTTCGAGAGTTGGCACCGGAACCCACGCCCACCATATGCAGAATGACTGCCGCCATCCCACCATCTTATGGTTAGCCAATGGTTAACGGTCGCGACGACCTCGATCTGATGCCGCCGTCCGGGCCAGATTCGGAACCGGTGGAATGGCGAATCGCGTCGTCGCGGGTCGCCTACCCGGATGCCGTCGCCGAGATGGAAGCCCGCGCGGCCGCGATTGCCGCCGGCGAGGCGCCGGAACTGGTCTGGCTGCTGGAGCATCCGCCGCTGTACACCTCCGGTACCAGCGGTCACGACACCGACTTGCTGGACGCCCGATTCCCGCTGTTCCAGACCGGGCGCGGCGGGCAACTGACCTATCATGGGCCGGGCCAGCGGGTGGCTTACCTCATGCTCGACCTCAAGCGCCGCCGTCCCGACGTGCGCGCCTATGTGGCGACGCTGGAAGCGCTAATCATCCGGACGCTCGCCGCTTTCAACGTGAAAGGCGAGCGGCGCGAGGACCGCGTTGGGGTCTGGGTGGCACGGCCGGACAAAGGCCCCGGCCATGAGGACAAGATCGCCGCCATCGGCGTCCGGCTCAAGCGCTGGGTATCGCTGCACGGCATCGCCATCAACGTCGAGCCGGATCTCAGTCACTTCAATGCCATCGTGCCATGCGGCATCGCCGACCCGCGCTATGGCGTCACCAGCCTGGTCGATCTGGGCCATCTGGCGACAATGGAGGATGTCGACGTGGCGCTCCGGCAGTCCTTTGAGGAATTGTTCGGGCCGGCAGCCACTGCCGCTGACGATCTTGTCGGATAGACTAATCGCTCCAATGATTTGAGGGCTAAATCTTAGAGCGTCGGGAGAAGCGCAAAACGCTCGCCAGCAGGTCGCAGGTTCAGCATGTCGTTATTCGCCGGATTCGCATCTACCGCGTCCACCCGCGCCGATACCGGACCGCGGCGACAGGCTGCGAGCATATCCGCGATGACGTCCTCGGCTCCGGACAATACCGCTTCGACGGAACCGTCACGGCGATTCCGCACCCAGCCTTCAAGTCCCCTGCGCCGCGCCTCGTCCGCCGCCCAGGCGCGGTAGCCAACGCCTTGCACCCGCCCGCGAATCGAAACGTGGGTCACCACCGCCATGTCACTTCAACCCGAGAAAATCCGCTGCTCGCCGAGAGAAGCTCTTGCTACGGCTGACGTTCCCCATCAAGTCGGACGACGCGATGTTTTTCAACTGCTTGGGCGGTGTCCCTTCGTAGATCGCCTGAAGCGTCTCGTGGATCGCCTGAACGGCGGCGGCGATAGGTGCGTGGCCCTGCACCGCAATCCGCACCCGCTGGCTGCCGAGGTAATCAACATCGCTGATCTCGTCGCCGGGGCTACCGAGCACGATCGGCAACCGGGTCGCCGACGCGATGGTTTCAAGGTCGGACCGGGTCTTGATGCCAGTGAAGAACAGCGCGTCGACGCCGGTGGCCTCATAGGCTTGCGCGCGGGCGATGGCGTCCGCGACTGAGGTGATACTGGCCGCACCGGTACGGCCGACCAGCACCAGCGACGGATCGCGGCGGGCCTCGACCGCGGCCTTCATCTTGCCGACGCCTTCCTCCAGCGCAATCAGTTGCGGCTTCGCCTGCCCGAACGCCTGCGGCAGCAGCGTGTCCTCGATGGTCAACCCCGCCGCGCCGGCAGCCTCCAGTTCCTCGACGGTACGCCGCACGTTGCGAGCATTGCCGTAGCCGTGGTCGGCATCGATCAACACTGGCAATGAGGCCGCGCGCGACATCCGCCGCACCTGTTCGGCCAATTCGGTCAGCGTGATCAGGGTCAGGTCGGGATCGCCCAGCACCGCCAGCGACGCCACAGAACCGCCGAGCATCCCGACCTCGAAGCCGATATCCTCGGCGATCCGGATGGAGAGCGCGTCATGCACCGACGCCGGACGGACGCAAGTGCTGCCCGACAGGATCGCCCGCAGGGCCTCGCGCCGGGTTCGCCACGCCATCGCCCGAACCTCAGGCGAATTCGAGGATCAGAGCATCCACCGCCAGCGTCGCGCCGGGCGCGGTGTGGATTTTCTTCACGGTGCCGTCGCGCTCGGCGCGCAACACGTTCTGCATCTTCATGGCCTCGACCACGGCCAGCGCCTCGCCGGCCTTGACCTCCTGCCCTTCGGTCACCGCGATCGACACCACCAGACCCGGCATCGGGCACAGCAGCTTCTTGCCAGTGTCGGCGGCTGTGTTGATCGGCATCAGCCGGGCGGCCGTAGCCTCGGTCTCGGTATAAACATTAGCGGTGATCTCGATGCCCTGGTGCGCAAGCCGTATGCCGTTGGCCATCGGCCGCACCTGCACCGCCAACGCGACACCGTCGAGCGTGCCGTGCCACACCGGCGTGCCCGGCGTCCATGACGACACCAGTTCGTGCGGCTGACCCAGCGCGCCATCGGCATCGACGAAGCGGACGACAACGGCACCCGCATCATTACGAGCGACCTCGAGCCCGATCTCCTCGCGGTCGAGCCACACCGCGCGGCGCTGTTCGCGCTTCACCGGACGGCCGATCATCTGGCCGGAAATCTGCCGCTTGCGCTCGCCGAAGACATGATCGACAGCCGCCGCGACCGCAGCGATACGCCGCGCCGTCTCGCCTTCCGGCACGAGGCCGGAGAAGCCGTTGGGAAACTCCTCGGTGATGAAGCCGGTGGAGAGATTGCCCTCGCGCCAGCGCGGATGATTCATCAGCGCCGAGAGGAACGGAATGTTGTGGCGGATGCCGTCGACGTAGAACGCATCGAGCGCCTGCGACTGCGCCTCGATGGCGGCGGCGCGCGACGGCGCGTGAGTGACGAGCTTGGCGATCATCGGATCGTAATAGATCGAAATCTCGCCGCCCTCGTAGACGCCGGTGTCGTTACGCACGGTGATGCCGTCGGCGTTGCTCTCCTCCGGCGGGCGGTACTTCACCAGACGGCCGATCGACGGCAGGAAGTTGCGGAACGGGTCTTCAGCGTAGACGCGCGACTCCACCGCCCAGCCGGTCAGCGTGATGTCTTTCTGTGCCAGCTTGAGTTTCTCGCCGGCGGCAACGCGGATCATCTGCTCGACCAAATCGATGCCGGTGATGAGTTCGGTCACCGGATGCTCGACCTGCAAGCGGGTATTCATCTCGAGGAAGTAGAAACTCTTGTCCTGCCCCGCGACGAACTCGACCGTGCCGGCGGAGTCGTAGTTGACGGCCTTGGCCAGCGCCACCGCTTGCTCGCCCATGGCGCGGCGGGTGGCTTCGTCGAGCAGCGGCGACGGGGCCTCCTCGATGACCTTCTGGTTACGGCGCTGGATCGAGCATTCGCGCTCGCCGAGATAGATGACGTTGCCGTGCTTGTCGCCCAGCACCTGAATTTCGATGTGGCGCGGATTGACGATGAATTTTTCGATGAAGACGCGGTCGTCGCCGAACGACGCCTTCGCCTCGGCCTTGGCGAGGTTGAAGCCCTCCGCTACTTCGCCTTTGGAATGGGCGATGCGCATGCCCTTGCCGCCGCCGCCGGCCGACGCCTTGATCATCACCGGATAGCCGATCTCATCGGCGATCTTTACGGCGTGCTTGTCGTCCTCGATGACACCGAGGAAACCCGGCACGGTGGAGACCTTGGCCTTCGCGGCAGCCTTCTTGGACTCGATCTTGTCGCCCATCGCGGCGATGGCGCCGGGGTTCGGGCCGATGAAAACGATACCGGCATCCGCCAACGCCTTCGGAAAGGCCTCGCGCTCCGACAGAAAGCCGTAGCCGGGATGCACCGCCTCGGCGCCGGTCTTGCGGCAGGCATCGATGATCTTGTCGATTAACAGGTAGCTCTCGCCGGCGGCGGGCGGGCCGATCAGCACCGCCTCGTCGGCCATCTCGACATGCAGCGCGTTGCGATCCGCCTCGGAATAGACGGCCACGGTCTCGATACCCATGCGGCGGGCGGTTTTGATGATCCGGCAGGCGATCTCGCCGCGGTTGGCGATCAGGATACGTTTGAACATGCGCTGTTATTGCAACCTGGAAAGTGAATTTGCAACCTGGAGGATATACCTCCGGCCGGGCCCCAATCTTGCACGCCGACGCCCCTGTAACAATTCTGTTGCAGCGGGAATTTACACCGACGCCATCGCCCACGTTCATGAGGGATTCCGATGCGCCCCGCAACCCTGCTGCTGACCGCCGGCCTGACCGTCCTGACCGCGTTCAGCACCGCCGCCCAGACCGACCGCCCTCACAACCTCATCCTGTTCATCCCTGACGGCATGCGCGCGCTGAAGGTTTCGCCCGAAACCGCACCGGCGATGGCCGCCGTCCGCGACAAGGGCGTCAACTTCAAGAATCCGCATTCGCTGTTTCCCACCTTCACCATGGCCAACAGTTCGGCGATGGCCACCGGCCATTACCTCGGCGATACTTCGACATTCAGCAACACTATCTTCGCCGGCTACACCGTCGAGCCCGCCGGCCATACTGTGACGCCGTTCATCGAGAACGATCTGGTGATCGGCGATATCGACGAGCATTTCGGCGGCAACTACCTCAATGAGGAAGTGCTGCTGCAACTCGCCCGCGCCAAAGGGTACAGCACCGCCGCCATCGGCAAGGTCGGCCCGACCCTGATCTTCGATCATACCGACCGCGCCACCAGCAACGGCCAGCACTCCATCGTCATCGACGACTCCACCGGCGGCCCAAAGGGCGTGCCGCTGTCCGACGAAGCCAAGGCCGCGATCAGCAAGGCCGGGCTTCCGCTGACGACACCATCACGCGGCGACAACGGCAAGGCCGGCTCCGCCACGACGCCCGGCACCACCGTCGCCAACGTCGCACAGCAGGCCTACTTCGCCGATGTCGCGACCAAGGCGGTGCTGCCGCTGTTCAAGGACCGCAACAAGCCGTTCGTACTGGTGTTCTGGTCGCGCGATCCCGACGGCAGCCAGCACAACACCGGCGACAGCCTCAACCAGATCGTCCCCGGCATCAACGGCCCAACCTCGCTCGCCGGCATTAAGAATGCCGACGATAACCTCGCGCAACTGCGCAAGGCGCTCGACGATCTCGGCCTGGCCGCCACCACCAACATCATGATCGCGGCCGATCACGGCTTTTCGACCATCTCGAAGGAAAGCAAGACCAGCCCTTCGATCAAAGACAGCTATCCCGATACGCCTGCCGGCTTCCTGCCGATGGGCTTCCTCGCCATCGATCTGTCGAAGGCGTTGAAGTTGCCGCTGCACGACCCCAACAACAAGAACGCGCTGATCGGCGACAATACCTATCCGAAAGCCGGCAACGGCCTGATCGGCAAAAATCCGGAGAAGCCCGATGTGGTGGTCGCCACCAACGGCGGCTCGGACCTGATCTACATTCCGAGCAAGGAGCGCAAGCTGACGCGGCAGGTGATCGCCGCGCTGATGGAGCAGGATTACGTCAGCGGCCTGTTCGTCGATGACGATCTCGGCAATTTCCCCGGCACGCTGCCGATGTCGACCATCGCGCTGAAGGGATCGTCGAAGTTGCCGCGCCCCACCATCGTCGTCAACTTCCGCTCCTACGCGGCGGGCTGCGACGAACCGACGGTGTGCTCGGTGGAAGTCGCTGATACCGTGTTGCGTCAGGGTCAGGGGATGCACGGCAGTTTCGGCCGCGGCGACACCATGAACTTCATGGCGGCGATCGGGCCGGACTTCAAAGCCGGCTTCGCCAATCCCCTGCCCGTCAGCAACGCCGATATCGGCATGACGGCGGCGAAGCTGCTCGGCCTCTCCGCGCAGCACAAGGGCCGTTTAATCGGGCGCGTGATGACGGAGGCAATGCCGAACGGTGCGACGCCTCGCGCCTATAGCGGCAGCATCAGTTCGAAGCCCTACGCCAACGGACTAAAAACGGTGCTGCAATTCCAGCGCGTCGGTCAGCAGCGCTATTTCGACGCGGCCGGCTTCCCCGGACGGACCGTGGGGGTCGATGCCGGACAACAAAAAACGGCGGGGCGCTGACCCCGCCGTTCAAAACTGTCAGCACACAGCATCACATGCCGAGATCGAGCATTCCCGGCAGTTGCTGCACCATCGGCAAGGTCGCGGCGCCCACCAGCATCGCGGCCAGCGTCATCAGCGCACGATTGTAGCGGCGCTTGCCGCGCATCTGGCTGGAGATCCATTCCAGCACCTCAAGATTGACACCGACGGCCTGCGTCGGTGCCCAGCTCTCGATGGCGGTATTCGGCGAAAGCGCGATGGCGCGCGGCGGCACCGGCAAACCGGACGCAGACGCCGCGTGATGCACCACCGCCTTGGCGAGCAGATCGTCAAACTGTCCCTCGTCGAGGCGGTCGGCGCTGGCGTCGTTGATCTCGAACAGCGTCTCGGCTTCGGCGCGGCTCACGGGAACGTTATCGACCGCGCCCGCGGTGAGAATGCGCACGCACCAATCGACATCCTGCGTGTCGAGCGCGCGGGAGAAATGCACGCGGCCACGCGTTGTCGGACCCTCACCGGTGATCACGCCATCCCGCACTTTGGCGAGCGCCGATACGGCGGTTTCGCGGCTGACGATGGCGGAAATATCGATGGGGTCGGAGGCGTTAACAGCGGCGGCGATGGCGGCAGACATGGCGTTTCTCGTTTCTTGAATCAAACCAGCAATTTCACGCGGGTGTGAATCGTTCGTTAAAAATTCGACAATCCGTCGTGGTGCTTTTGAATTTACCTGTTCGAGGGTTTGTCGCCGTGATCTGGATCACGGTTCAAAGCCATCGCAATCCCTTCCGGCGCGCGTGGGGCGCGGTCGCGGCATTATCAGGGCAACATGCGGCAGATCGCCGTAGGTGTTAATTCGACACCGGCTCGGCCTGCTGAAACGAAGCCACTGTTCGCGAGCCCATTACGAGAAGGATATTGTCCTTTTTTCCGAGCGGTTCCGTTCCCCGAGGCCGAGGCGTATATGATGGACATCAATTCGCTATTGAACTGACGAGGTTTACGATCATGACACTGTCGATTGGCTCCACCGCACCGGATTTCGAAGCCGAGAGCACCGAAGGCCACATCAGCTTTCACAAATGGCTCGGCGATAGCTGGGGCCTGTTCTTCTCTCATCCGAAGGATTTCACGCCGGTCTGCACCACCGAACTCGGCGCCGTCGCCCGGCTCAAGCCGGAGTTCGACAAGCGCGGTGTCAAGCTGATCGGCATCAGCGTCGATCCGACCGACAAACATCATCTGTGGGCCAAGGATATCGAGGAAACGCAGGGCGTCGCGCCGAACTATCCGTTGATCGCCGACGTCGATTTCAAGGTGGCCAAGCTCTACGGCATGCTGCCGGCGAGCACGTCGGGTGACGTCAGCAAGCGGACGCCGGCGGATAACCAGACCGTGCGCAACATCTTCGTGATCGGCCCCGACAAGCAGATCAAGCTGGTCCTGATCTATCCGATGAGCACCGGCCGCAACTGGCAGGAAGTGCTGCGCATCCTCGACTCGCTGCAACTCACCGCCAAGCACGGTGTCTCGACGCCGTCCGACTGGAAGCAGGGCGACGACGTGTTCTTCTCGGCCGCCGTTCCGGAAGAAGAAGCCCGCAAGAAATTCCCGAAGGGCTGGAAGTCGCCGAAGCCGTACTTCCGCATCGTCGAACAGCCGAAGTAAAAGACTCGGTATCGATTTGAAAGGGGCGCTTCGGCGCCCCTTTTTTATGGCACGATGCATTGCGAACCTCTGCGTGATCGATGTCCTGGCTCCGGCTCGATCTCGTTTGCCGGATCGATCGGTCGGTATGGACGTTAGGTCTGCTTGATGGCTCGCAAAACAGCACCTCCCTGCATCGTCTGGTTTCGAGACGACCTGCGGTTATCCGACCACCCTGCCCTGCATTTCGCGGCATCCCGCGAAGCGCCGATCATCTGCGTCTATGTGCTCGACGAACACAGCGCCGCGCTCCGATCGCCACAGTGGCGACCGTTCGGCGGCGCCACGCGCTGGTGGCTCGCGCAATCGCTTCGCGCGTTGCAGGCCGACGTTGCGGCGCTGGGAAGCGTGCTCCTGTTGCGGCGAGGCGCGGCCGCGCAAGTGATCGCCGACCTGGCGCGCGAAACCGGTGCAGATTGCGTCGCATGGAACGATATCGCGATGGCGCCGCACCGCGCGGTCAGCGACGATGTTGTCCACGCACTGAGCGATATCGATGTTGCTTCGCGTATCTCTTACGGCGATCTTCTGACGGAACCATCCACCATCCGCAACAAACAGGGCCACGGCCTGCGCGTGTTCACGCCATTCTGGAATCGCGTGCGCAGCGGCGGCGATCCGCCCGCGCCGTTACCGCGACCGAAACGGTTGCATGGACCTACCGGTCTCACGAGTGACGACCTCGCCCGTTGGCAACTTGAACCGCGGCATCCGGATTGGGCGGAGGGATTGCGCGCGACATGGGCTCCCGGCGAAACTGCGGCGCAAACCCGCCTCGCCGATTTCCTCGACGGAGATATTTTCGGTTATGCCATCGCCCGCGACCGACCGGATCGGGATCGAACGTCGCACCTGTCACCGCATTTGCGGTTCGGTGAAATCAGCCCGCGACAGGTCTGGCATGCCGCGCGTTTTGCCGCCGATCGCAATCCGGGGATTGCCGGCGACATCGAAAAATTCCTCAGCGAGCTAGGCTGGCGCGAGTTCTGTCGTCATCTGCTGCATGACGTCCCGGACATTGCGACGCGCAACCTTCAACCTGCCTTCGATGCCTTTCCGTGGCGCCGCGACAAGGATGCATTGCGGGCGTGGCAACGCGGACGCACCGGTTATCCCATCGTCGATGCGGGAATGCGCCAACTCTGGCAAACCGGCACGATGCACAACAGGGTGCGCATGGTGGTCGCGTCGTTTCTCGTCAAGCACCTGTTGCTGGACTGGCGTGACGGCGAGGCATGGTTCTGGGATACGCTGGTCGATGCCGATGCCGGCAGCAACCCCGCCAACTGGCAGTGGGTCGCAGGCTCGGGCGCCGATGCTGCACCCTATTTCCGGATTTTCAATCCGATCCTCCAAGGCGAGAAGTTCGATCCCGACGGCGACTATGTCCGCCGTTGGGTTCCTGAACTCACACATTTACCGGCTAAACCCATTCACAAACCATGGACCGCGACTCCCATCGAATTGGCAAGCGCCGGTGTCAGACTCGGACAAACCTATCCCGAGCCGATCGTCGATCATGGACAGGCGCGGCAACGCGCATTGGCCGCCTATGCCAAGATCCGTGGCTAAGCACGCAGCGCCGGACTACGCCCTCCGCGCGACCAGCCCGACCGCCGCCGCGCAGATCGCCATGCCAAGGATCGCCAAGGCGTCGAGTTTTTCTCCGAACAACACATAGGCCATCAGCGCCGTGACCGCCGGCACAAGGTAGAACAAGCTCGCAACCTGCGTTGCACCCTGCCGCTTGATTAGCCAGTACAGCACGGCGATCGATCCGATCGACAGCACCACCGCAAGCCACAACAGCGACAGCACGAATTCCTGCGTCCATCGCACCTCGCCGGTCTCGAAGCACCACGAGCCGAGCGCGAAGAACGCGGCGACGGCGATGTATTGCACCAGGTTTCCGGTGCGCCAGTCGATGTTGTGGCAGAAGCGCTTTTGATACAGCGCACCGAGCGTGATGCTGACCAGCGACACGCCTGAAGCAAACCAGCCCCAGCCCACCTCACCGCTCATCGGGCGTCCGTGCAAAATCAGAACGACGCCGACGAGTCCGAGCAGTAATCCGATCCATTGCAGCCAACTGACGCGCTCGCCGAGCCAGCGGTTGGCGATGGTCGACATCAGGATCGGCTGCAAGCCGGGGATCAGCGCCGACAGCCCCACCGGCACCGAATGTGCGATGGCGATGGCGGTGCCGGCCAAGTAGAAGCCGTGCACCAGAATGCCTGCGACAGCACTGTGACCGACGCCCTTCCAATCCGGCCAGCGCGGCCGCCAGATCGCGACGATGATCGCCATCAGCGCCACGACGACGATCATCCGCCACATCAGGTAGGTTAGCGGCTCGGCGCCGGCCAGCGCATATTTCGTCGCGACGAAGCCAGTGCTCCACAGCACGACGAAGACGGCCGGCGCGGCCTGAGCCGCCATATGAGCCGGACTGGAAGCTGGGTTGGGTGCGATGTCACGATTCATTTGCCGCATTGAGTGCCCGAACTTATGCTAGGCGGCAACGCAAGTTTGCGCGGGACGCTCGCGCAATTTCACATAACGCCCAGCAACAACAGGAATTCATCATGGATGTTCGCGCCGCCGTCGCCATTGCCGCAGGAAAGCCGCTGGAGATCACCACGGTCCAGCTCGACGGCCCGCGCGAAGGCGAAGTCATGGTGGAGATCAAGGCCACCGGCGTCTGCCATACCGACGAGTTCACGCTCTCGGGGGCCGACCCGGAAGGCTTGTTTCCGGCGATCCTCGGCCATGAAGGCGCGGGCATCGTGGTCGATGTCGGCCCCGGCGTCACCAGCGTGAAGAAGGGCGATCACGTTATTCCGCTCTACACGCCGGAATGTCGGCAATGCCCGTCGTGTCTGTCGCGCAAGACCAATCTCTGCACCGCGATCCGCGCCACCCAAGGCCAGGGCTTGATGCCGGACGGCACGTCACGCTTCTCGCTCGGCGGCAAGCCGATCCACCACTACATGGGCACCTCGACATTCGCGAACTACACCGTGCTGCCGGAGATCGCGGTGGCGAAGATTCGCGAGGACGCACCGTTCGACAAGGTCTGTTACATCGGCTGCGGCGTCACCACCGGCATCGGCGCGGTGATCAATACCGCGAAGGTCGAGCCCGGCGCCAAGGCCATCGTGTTCGGTCTTGGCGGCATCGGGCTGAATGTGTTGCAGGGCCTGCGCCTCGCCGGCGCCGACATGATTATCGGCGTCGACATCAATAACGACCGCAAGGCGTGGGGCGAGCGCTTCGGCATGACGCACTTCGTCAACCCGAAGGAAGTCGGCAAGGATATCGTCGCGCATCTCGTCAACATGACGAAATCCGGCGCGGACCAGATCGGCGGGGCCGACTACACCTTCGACTGCACCGGCAACGTCACCGTGATGCGGCAGGCGCTGGAAGCCTGCCATCGCGGCTGGGGCCAGTCGATCGTGATCGGCGTCGCCCCCGCCGGCGCGGAAATCGCGACGCGGCCGTTCCAGCTCGTCACCGGCCGCACCTGGAAAGGCACCGCCTTCGGCGGCGCGCGCGGCCGCACCGACGTGCCGAAGATCGTCGACTGGTACATGCAGGGAAAAATTCAAATCGACCCGATGATCACCCATGTCATGCCGCTCAACGACATCAACAAGGCGTTCGATCTGATGCACAAGGGCGAGTCGATCAGAAGCGTGGTGACGTTCTGATGCGCGGATCTAGAGGACTTTGATTTTTGGTCATGGCCGGACTTGTCCCGGCCATGACGACTCTTGCTATTTGTCGAAGAAAAAATTTGACGATCAAAAATCTTCCGGACACGGATCAACGATCTTCCACAACTCCGGCCCGTTCTTGATCTTCTTCATCTGGGGCGTCAGACCGCCGTTGCGGCGGATCCAGTCCTTTACGCTCGACGGATAGTAAGCCATCAGGTCCGACGTCCCTTCCGAACTGATGACCTTGATGCCGAAAGTGAAAGACTTGTCGTAATAGGCCTGATGAAAGCCGAGGCTGGCGCGCGGCGTCACACAGATCTTGTTCATCGGCACGATGCCGAACACCATGGTGCAAGCCGAATTGCAGATGCCATCGATGATGACACGTTCGTGCCGCGCGCGGATTTGCTCGTACTTCGCCTTGTATTCGGTGACGTAGCCGCCGTGATCGCGGGTGATGCGCAGATCGGCCCGCGCCGGCACCGCCGCGCAGATCACAGCCAGACAAAGCATCAACCCCATTGCGCGCATCAGGCGACCGTCGATCCGATTGAAACGCCGCGACACAGCCGAATCGTCCCTGGCAAGGGTCCGGCGAGGATCTAGCCGTCGCAGCCGATATTGCAGCCAGTCCATGCCGCGCATGTCAAATCCAAAAATCTCGGAACCCACCGCCCCGGATGGGCGACTCGCATCCGCGCCACGACGCGGAACCGCAGGCGGATATCGAAACCATCCAATCAAGTGCCCGGGAAATCTGGCCTAACTGTGTTGGCATTTCGTTAAGCATGGCGGCGCGGGCGCAGCGCCTTTGCATCAGAAGCCTGAACGGATGTTCACCAGCATTAAATCTTGCGATCTGCCCTTATTCGCCCAGAAACTCCCTGAATGCTCATGCGTTTCCGATGTGCAAAGGAGACTCACCATGAGACTGAAATCAGCCCTCATCGGCTTGGCGGCGCTGGGAGCCGCGGCGACTGTCGCCGGAACCGCTTCGGCAGCGATGCCCAACGGATTACCCACGCAGAACCAAGCCTCGAACATCGATCAGGTCCGTTACGTCTGTAACGCGTGGGGTCGGTGCTGGTGGCGGCCAAACTACTATCGTGGCTATGGCTTCTATGGCCCGCGCCCGTACTACGGTCCGCGCTTCTACGGCGGCGGCGGATGGCACCGCGGCTGGCACGGTCACCGCCACGGCTGGGGCCACCGGCATCGCTGGTGAACGGCCAAACCCCACACGATGAAAGAGAAACGAGAGGGCTTCGGCCCTCTCCGTCCTTATAAGTCTCCATCTTCTTCGTAAGAATATCGACCTGTTGACGCGCGAAAGCCACACGCCGCCACTTGCATTCATTTTCACTCGCGTACGGGGCGAATACGGCGGCGGATCGCGGTAGAAAATTTTCGAACCGCGTCTGGACGAAACAGCCAAGTCATCAGCAGCAGCATTGCAGCGCCCGTGCCTCCTCCCACCGTCAGAGGCACCAAGACTGGCATGCCGCGAAGCAATGCCGCGACAAGATAGGCAGCCACGCCCGTTGCGCACGCAGTCCCCAACGAAAGCGCGATGTCCCGCCACGGGACCGGAATGGGCGTCAGCCGCTCGCTGATGACGACGCAAGCCGCGAGGGCCATCACGGCCCCGCCTGCCAACGCAATTGCAGCACCAAGTTCGGCCAGCCTCGGAATCAGCACGACTGAAAGCGAAATGGTTCCAACCGAGCCCAGCAATGTGGCGACGATCAACAGCCACGGTCGCTTGTGCGCATGGATCACGGCGCCATAGACGACGCTCGTCAGATTTGCGCAGACCACCGCGAACGCGATGGCTGGAAAGAGCAAGCCTGTCCGTCCATGATAGCTCTGCGGCAGCAGAAGCTGGGTAATTTCTCCGCTGAGAGCGATAAGCATGGCCGCGACCGGAAGGCATAGCTGCATCATCAGCGCCATGACTTGCGACAGCAATTCGCCCGACGCAGTTGGCCCCTCTTCGTCGAACCGGCTCATCACCTCCGGAAATATACCGACATTGATGGCATGCCCGACGATGTCGATCGGCTGGCGTGCGAGCACATAAGCCGCTGCGAAAATGGCGACGGCGGTTGCATCATGAAAGGCATTCAGAAACAGGCGCTCGGAGCTGTTCATGCCGAATCCAACCAGCGCCACGGCCACAAGCGGAATACCCAGCGCAAACAGTTCGTGCGCGGTGAATCGTGCCGGACCGGCGATCACCTGTCGCGACGCCACTGCAAAGGCAACGACGCCGGCGGTGAGCATGCCGACACTCGTGCCGAGCGACACCACCAGAAAAGACCCGGGAAAAATTGCGATCGCAGCGATCGGAAAGGCCAGTTGCAGTACGCCTCGCAAGCATTCGAGCAACGAGTAAGTCGTATGCTGCTGCTGCATCTGGAGCACGGTTAACGCAAAGCGTCCGATGGTGCTGACAACCAGGTACGTACAAACGGCAATAGCGAACTCGACCCAACGCTCAGGCACGACGAAAGCCGAGGCCGCAGCCGCGATCACCAAGGCCAGCATCGTCGTGCAAAACATAACCTTGCCGGCCAGAACCAGACTGCCGCGGCTGATCTCCCCCTTGCCGCCGAGCCTGAGCAGTGCAATCCGCAACCAGTTGGTGACGGCAGCGTCTGTCATTTCTCCGACCGTCACCACCAACGTCAGAAGGCCGTACTCTTCCTGATTGATGAGGCGGGTGACCACGATCAGCAAAAGCAACGCGGAAAGTCGCGTGAACAGAATGGCTGGGCCGTAGATCAGTGTGGAGCGAAGCAAAGGACGATGGTTCCTGAAAAATGAAAACCGGCCGCTTTTTACGGTGCCGCACAGGCAATTCGATCACGAATGCATGAGCGCTGACGCCTTGAGCAACAATGGCCGTGGCCGCTTTCGCCGGCTTTCTCCATACCGAAGCATCGGATGTTAACCCCGTAACAGTAAAGAGATTGCCGTCTCGACGTATTCATTTATCGTCGTCTGTAAACCAGAGCCCGTTATGGGCTTGGGATGGGATGCGTCGCTTTCGCGCACCGGGTCGTCGCCGGCCTTGCAGGTGCCCCCGGTACCAACCTGCAGCCTGCCGGTGCAGTAAATCGGCTGCAATACAGCGCCATTCCCGAATCCAGGTGGTTAACAGGCGCTAGGGTTACCATGGTCTCCGAAGTTCTTAACAAAGTAGCCGATAAGCTCCACAATATCGACTATGTGACCTGGGGCCTCATTCTCGGTACGGCACTCGTATCCGCGCTGATCGTCTACTTGAAAAAAGTGAAAGCAGAAGACAGGTCGATCAGAGATTTCTTCAGCTTCATGTTTCCCGAAGAAGTCATCTTGCATCCCTCGGCGCGCGCCGACGTGATGTTCTGGGTGACCAAGCGGCTGATCATGCCGTTTCTGCTGATTCCGGCCGGCATCACCTTCGTGGCCGCGATGGGATACGCGACGAACCGCATCATAAGCTGGACCTTCGGGATCGAAGGGCCACTCATCGACGGCCCGCCGGGACCGATGACGCTGGTGATCTTCACGGCGACCATGCTGCTGGCCTACGACATTTCGTATTACCTTTATCACGTCGCGCAGCATCGCTATCCGTTCCTGTGGGAGTTGCACAAAGTGCATCACTCCGCCGAAGTCATGGTCGGCATCACCAAGGATCGCGTGCATCCGCTCGACGATTTCATGAACCGCATCTGGGACGGGGTGATTCCGGGAATCTGCTTCGGCATCTGGAGCGTGATTGCGCTCAATCCGGTGGAAGTCGTCGTCTTCGGTTTAAACGTCTACGTTGTCCGCAACATCCTGATGATGGATTTCGTACGGCATACCCATCTCCCGATTTCGTTCGGGCCTCTCGACAAGATCGTTCTGTCGCCGCATTGGCATCAGATTCATCACAGCGTCGATCCGCGCCACTACGACAAGAATTTCGGTCTGCTGTTTTCGTTCTGGGATCGGTTGTTCGGCACATCGTTCGTTCCCACACCCGGAGAAGAGCTCAAATTCGGGCTCGTCGATCGGGACGTCAGGGACTACCAGTCTCTGGCGGGCCTCTACATCCTTCCGCTTAGAAAGATGTGGCGTGTCGTCGCTGGCCGCTTCCAGCGAAATCGGACGACACTCGGCGCACAAACCCGGGATGTATCATCATCATGAATGTGCGCGCGTCGGTTGGCGCCGTGGACGCCGAGCGTCTGGAGATCGTCGGATCTGCCGAGCGCCTGGCGGCGATCAAGGAACACTGGACGCGGCTGTGGCACGACTGCGATGCTCTCATATTCCAGAGCCACGACTGGATTTCGGCCTGGTGGAGGACGGTCGATACTTCACAGATCGCGCTGCGCATCGGCCTCGTCTGGAGCGACGACAGGCTGGTTGCGGTCCTTCCTCTTGCTATCACCCGGCGCAAGAAGCTGCGCTTTCTGGAGTGGGCCGCCGCCGCCTATACCGACTACGGCGACCTGCTCCGCGCGCCGGAATGTCCCGACGCGGCGCTGGACCGATTATGGACCATGATCTGCGACCGAGGCGGCTTCGATCTGGCCCTGATCACCCGACTCTTGCCGGATGCCGCGGCCTGGCACGTCTTCGCGCCCGGGAAGGCTCACGGCATCAAACTCCGCCCCAACCACAGGAAGGAAATCAGTTCGCGTATCGCCGGCGATTGGGAAAACGGCGCGGCGTGGCTGGCAAGCCATCCCAAAAAGACCCGTCAGAACCACCGCAGGGGCGTCAAACTCCTAGAAGAGGCGGGAACCATGCAGTTTCGCATGCTCGAAGCCGATGAGCCGCTCGGCCCCCTGCTCGACCGACTGTCGACCCTGAAACGGAAATGGCTCGAACAAAAAGCGCGGACCTCAGATTTATTCGACGACGGAAAATCGACGCTCGCAGCCCTGGTCGACGTGCTGGCACGTGCCGGCATATTGCGTCTGTTCGTCATTGAACTGAATGGCACCGCGGTCGCCATTTCCGTGAACTTTGCCCAACGCGATACAATGATGGCCTGGGTGACGAGCTACGACCCGGACTTTGCCCGCGCATCGCCCGGGATGGGCCTGATCGTCAACTACGTGCAGTGGTCGATCGATCACGGCCTCGGCATGGTCGATCTGCTGTGTGGCGGCGAAGCCTTCAAGGACAGGCTTGCCACCGATGTCGTCACCCTGCACTCGGTCATCGGTGCACGTACGGTCAAAGGGTCGCTCGCGCTTCTCGCCGACGATATGCGCCAGCGGCTGCGACAAAGGCACAATCGTGACGCGATACAAGCCAAGCCGGATTGATCGACTCTACCGTTAGGATATCCAATCCCGGCGCAACCGCTCGGCGACGCGGGCGTCGTCCGGACCGTCGCCGAGGGTGCCGCATCGCCCTGCCCGCCGTTCTCTCAGTGGGCTCGTGAACGGCACCCGCATCGTCGGAGTTGCGGTTCCGCTGTCGCAGATGTTTGAGGCATGGCCGACATCGGTTTTGTCGCCGCAGAATCACGTAGAATCCGCTGATGAGTTTGCATCGCGACATCTACTGGCTGGGCCGACAATGGGCGGTGACCGGCTACGGCATTCAGGCCGTCGACCAAAAACGCTTCGGGCAATATGACGTCGAAGTTGCCCGCATCGGCGACCAGGACGTCATTACCGCCCTGGAGGCGTTCGGCTGGTTCGACGCCGAGGATTTTCGCGAGGCGGTGCGTCAGGCAAAGCGGCGCCCGAAATCCGGCCTCGACGGTCTGCATACGCGCGGCGGTGGGGAAAAATAAACGCGGCGGAGGCGTATTTCAGCACGGCGCGCCCGCTTTGTGTGCTTTCTTAATGCGACCGCCTTCCACTCTGCTTGAAAAGGCTATATTCGGTCCGCGTGGCCCGAAGCGCTCGTAGCTCAGCTGGATAGAGCATCGGATTTCGATTCCGAGGGTCGGGAGTTCGAATCTCTCCGAGCGCGCCACCTCCGGACCATCGAATATCGATCGTTCCGTTCGAACCCTTTATCTTTTTCAACGTCTCAAATATCGTGGAACCACAACCGCGCCGATTGCGATCGGCAAAAGGAGGACCTATGCGCCAGTGGATTTACGCGGCAGCGACGACTTTATCTCTCGCGACGCTCGGTGCTCTTGCACCGGCGCAAGCGCTTCCCGTGCAGTCGGGCATCGCGGTGCCAACGGACGTGCAGCAGACTCAGTTCGTTTTCGGCGGCCGCAACTACTGCTTCTATCCGAACGGCTGGAACGGTCCCGGCTTCTACTGGTGCGGTTATGCCTTCCGCCGCGGACTCGGCTGGGGCGGCGGCCACGGCTGGCATGGCTGGGATCATCGTCGGCCGCATATGCACGGCGGCCGTGGCCCTCGCCCGCATATGGGCGGCGGGCATGGCCCGCGTCCCCACATGGGTGGCGGACACGGTGGCTCTCGCCCCCAAATGGGCGGGCGACCGGGTGGTGGACGATCTGGCACATACCCGAGCGCCTACGGTAGCGGACGCAGCGGTGGCGGCGGACATGGCGGTGGTGGACATGGCGGTGGTGGACACGGTCATCGCCGCTAAGTCCGCGGCAACCAGGCGTCATTATCATGTCACAAGGAGCCCGGATCATTTCCGGGCTCCTCTTCTATTCAGAGAGCCCTTCGGCATTCGCGACAGCCCACGGATACACCGCTGGAACCGCGTTGCGGAAATGCTGCGTTGACGGCTCCGGACGGCCTTTGGCATAACCAATGCGGGATGGCGCAACCGCAACAACTGGGGCACGATGAGGAACGGACTGTATTCGGTCCACGTCGACTTGCTCGACGGCAGGACAGGCAAAGGCAGCGGCGTGGTGGTTTTCCGCGACGGGAAGATTCTCGGCGGTGACGCTTATCTGTTCTACATCGGCAGCTACACCGTTGAAGGATCGGTCTTCAAGGGTGAACTGCAAGTCAATCAGCACACGCGCAGCGTCGATGTGAATCCGCTGTTCGGTGGGCAGAATCAACCCGTCGGGATCGGAGTGTCCGGCACGTTCACCGAGACCGGCGGCACCATGACCGGCACCGCGCTGGTCGGCAAAGCCAGCCAGATCTTCACCGCGACTCTGCGCAGGCTCGCGGACGCCGACTAGATATTCCAGCACAACAAATTATCTGTGATGACGACCTGCGCGTTACCGTCAGGACGCCGCAAATTCGTTGGGCGCATTGCGCGGCAGGATCATTTGCACGCGTGTCCCTTTGCCGGGCTCCGCTTCCAGATGAATCTGCCCACCCAGACGACTGGTGACGATGCTGTAGACGATGTGCAGCCCCAGTCCGGTGCCGCCTTCGTCACGCCGCGTGGTGAAGAACGGATCGAATGCCCGCCGCCGGATATCCGGCGTCATGCCGCAGCCATTGTCGGTGTAAAGCACTTCGACATGGTCCGCACCGGATGCCTGCACCTTGATCCGCACCTCGCCGGCAGCGCCGCCGGGAAATGCATGCGCCACCGAATTGAGGAACAAATTGGTCAGCACCTGACCGTAAGGACCGGGATAGCTGTTCATGATCAAGCCCGGCTCGCATTCGACATTCAGCGTGAGGTTCTGCTTGCGGATGCCAGGGCGCAGACTCATCACCACCTGATCGGTGAGATCGGAGAGATTGAATGTGCGCTGGTCGGAGTAGCTCCGATCCGCCGCGACCTGCTTGAACGACTGGATCAGTTCGGCGGCGCGATTGAGATTGCCGACCAGTTGCGACGCCGCGCTACGACTGGCCTCGACAAATTCATTCAGGCTGGAGCGCCGCAAATCGCCGCGCCCCACCTCCTCCGCGAACATCGCCACCTTGCGCTCCAGTGACGACGCGACTGTCAGGCTGATCCCGACCGGATTGTTGACCTCATGGGCGACGCCGGCCACCAGACGTCCGAGCGCTGCGAGCTTTTCCGCTTCGATCAGCGAATTCTGCGTTTCCCGAAGATGCTGCAATGCCGCCTCGGCAGCATCCTTCGCCTTGCGCATTTCCTGTTCGTTGCGTTTACGCTCGCCGATATCCAGCGCGACAGTGACGATCTGCTTGATGTTACCGTCCGAACCGCGCAACGGCAGCTTGTTGACCAGCCACTGGCGCATGGTGCCGGAGGAATCGATATATTCCTCCTCGTAAAAGCCAAGTTCCTCGCCGGCATCGAGCACGCGGCGATCGTTGTCGTCTGTCTTCTGCGCGCCATAACGCGACATGATGTCAGTTGTGGTGCGGCCGATGGCGTCTTCCGGCTCGATGTTGAAGATGCTCGCCATATAGCGATTCATCAGGACATAGCGCATCTGCATGTCCTTGAGATTGATGACCGCCGGGACGGTATCGATGACTTCCTGCAAACGGCGGCGGCCTTCGGCGACCGCGTCTTCCGCGCGCTTCTGGTTGGTAATGTCGCGAACCACGCCTTCGTAGCGAACCACGTTGCCGGCCTTGTCACGTACCGTGGTGGCGCTGTCGGAGAGCCAGAGCACGGTGCCGTCGCGCTGCTTCACCTGATACTCGAACTCGCGCACCATCCCGTCGCGCGCCATGCGTTCCTGATACTCGGTACGCACCGAGGGATCGAGATAGATCGCGCTGGCGACATCGGTGACGCCCTCGATCAGATCCTGCGGGGTGTCATACCCCATCATCCGCGCCAGCGCCGGATTGGCATTGACCAACAGGCCCTCGGGCGTGGTGACATAGATGCCATCGATCGAACTGTCGAACAGTTTGCGGTAGCTTTCCTCCGCTTCGGCGAAGCGCCGCTCCGCCAGCGATCGGCGCGCCACCTCACCGGCCCGATCGGCGGCGGCGGCGCGTCCCTTGCGACCGGTGATCGCCGCGATATAGCCAAGCGCTGCGCCGGCGAGGCCCGCAACGATCCCGAGGGGAATCAACGTCCCGGCATTGACCAGATCAATCGCCAGTTGCGGAAAAAGCACGGTCACCTGCCCGCGTGAAGGAGGATATTTCCAGTCGCCATGGTCCGGCACCGGACACATGCCCCTTCAGCATAGCATGTTTCCATCGCGTCCGTAGCAATGGATACGGACAGGCCCTCACCGCGCCGGGACGTCGAACAGCTCGCCGTCGTAACCCGCTTCCGCCGGGATGCGCAGACGGCGCTTGTCGCCATCCTTGGTCACCACCGGCATCACGGTCACCACGCGGTCACCACGCGCGGCCTCGAGTGCCGCCTCGACGCTGGGCTGTTTGCCGAGTTTGATCAGGTTACGCGTCGTGGGAAACGGCAGGATGAAGCGCCCACTCTTGCCACCATCCAGCGCCTCCTGCGGCGAGACCCAGATCGAGTCGGTGGATTCGCGCCCGTCATGCGCGCCGACCTGCTCCGGCGGCGCCTTCGCCAGGAAGAAGTGCGTGTCGAAGCGCTTGGGCTGTCCCTCCGGGGTGATCCAGTGTGCGTAATGCGCGAGACGATCGACCGCCGGGATCAGTTCGTTCGTCGCGAGAATCTCGCGAAACGATATCTTGCCTTCACACAAGGCAGTGCGATGCGCGTCCGCGATGGCCGCCGCGCGCGATGCTGCGATCAGATCCTGCGCACCGCGTGGGCGTGCCAACAGGATGCCGCTCTCCTCAAAGGTCTCGCGGATCGCGGCGACGCGGAATTGCAATGCGGCAGCACTGGAATTCGCGGCAACCTCGCAGAGCGCGGGATCTTCGACGATATCGCGGTCGCCGGGATCGACGCTGCCGCCGGGAAACACAAGTGCGCCGGACGCGAACTCGATCTGATAGTGCCGCACCATCATAAATACTTCGATGGCGCTTTGGCCGGCGCGCAACAGCAGGATGGTCGAGGCGGGACGCGCGGCGGCAATTTCGGTCGGCATCGAGTTTCTCCTTTAGCCGGCGGCGCTGGCCTGCCGCGAGGTCAGCGCGCGCTTGTCGACGCGCGCCACACGCGACAACAGGTAATCGACCTCCTCGCGCGCCTTGGCGCTCAGCGTCGAGCCCGGCTTGCGTTGCGCGGCGGAAGCGATCATGCCGCGCTTGTTCAAGACGTATTTGCGCACGGCCAGGCCGACGCCCGGCTGCTGCTCATAACGGATCAGCGGCAGATGCGCGTCGAACAGATCATGCGCCGCGTCGCGCTTGCCCTCCTTCGACAATCGCACAACGTCGATCAGCAGTTCGGGAAAGGCGTACCCGGTCATCGCGCCGTCGGCGCCGCGCTCCATTTCGAAATCAAGGAAGGTACCGCCGTTGCCGGTGAGGATCGACAGCGGCCGCAGCGAACCGTCCTTCTGGAAACTGCGCAGCGCGGTAATCTTCTCCAATCCCGGCCAGTCTTCATGCTTGAGCATCACGCAGGACGGATTGTCCATCACGATCTTGCGGATCACCGCTGGCGTCATCACCACGCTCAAGGTCAACGGATAATCCTGCAACACCCACGGAACGTCGTCGCCGATCGCTTCGACCGCCTGCTTGAAGTATGTCGTGATCTGATCGTCGGTGCGCAGGTTCGGCGTTGGCGCGATCATCACCGCCGCCGCGCCCGCGTCCATGGACGCGCGCGCCAGTCCGCGCATCGCGGCGAAACCGGGCGCCGAGACGCCGACCACCATTTGCAGCGATGTCGCGCGCTTGATGAAGCGCGTCGCGACCGCCAAGGCCTCGGCGCTATCCATCTTCGGCGCCTCGCCGAGGATGCCGAGCACGGTGACACCGTTACAGCCGACCTCGGTGTAGACATCGACCAGACGATCGATCGAGCTCTCGTCGATGCGGCCGTCGTCATGAAACGGCGTCGGCGCGATGGCGAAGGTGCCGCTGGCTTGGGAAGTGAGTTCCATCGTCGTTCTTTCAAAATCGTCGTGCGGCCATCGCATCGTCGGAGAAGAAAATCTCCTTGGCGTGGGTAACGATGTCCTCGGCCTTCCAGCCGTCATGCGGCGGCTTCCAGCCTTCCATTTCCAGCATCTTCATTTCGCGCACGCCGCGCGGGCCGGAGACGCCGAGCACCTTGCCGGTCTGATCGCCGGAGAGGTCGCTAACCATGTATAGCACGGCCGGCGCGATGCCGTCCGGTCCCAGCGCCGCGCCGGGATTGTCGATGTAGCGCTGCAGGTCGGCGGTCATCCGCGTCAGCGCGCCGGGCGCCAGCGTCCAGATGCGAATATTGGACTTGCGGCCTTCGATGGCGAGCACGTTGGAAAGGCCCCAGATGCCGCCCTTCGCCGCGCCGTAGTTGCTCTGACCGAAGTTGCCGATCAGCCCGGACGTGGACGAAGTGTTGACGATGACGCCGCCGCCATTGTCCTTCATCCAGCGGAATACCGGCGAGGTGACGCAGAATGTGCCCTTGAGATGCACCTTGAGGCACTTGTCCCAATCGGCTTCGCTCATCTTGGCGAAGCTGCGGTCGAGCAGGATGCCGGCGTTGTTGACGAGAATATCGGCGCGGCCGAAATGCTTGATGGCGTCATCGAACACCGACTGCCCGCCGGCCATGGTGGAGATATCGGCGCCGTTGGCAACGGCGCGACCGCCTTCCGCCTTGATCGCATCGACCACCTTTTGCGCCATCGAGGTATCCGCCCCGCTGCCATCGCGCTGCCCGCCGAGATCGTTGACCACCACGGCCGCGCCCTCGCGCGCGAACAGCTTTGCATAAGCCTCCCCGAGCCCACCGCCCGCGCCGGTGATCAGCGCGACTTTTCC
>JAFKKL010000042.1 GCA_017305595.1 Hyphomicrobiales bacterium
GGCCGCCGTCAGCAGCAGCGGTGCCGCGACCGCCAACAACTGGCCCCACAGATCGAACGGCGCCTTTTCCGTCTTGACCGGCGTTTCCTCCAGATAAGCGCGCGCCAACACGATGGCGGCCATGCCGATCGGGATGTTGATGAAGAAGATGCTCTGCCAGCCGAGATGCTCGACCATGATGCCGCCGAGGACCGGACCGGCCGCCAACGCCACACCGCCCGCCGCCGTCCAGATGGCAATGCCTTTGGCCTTGAGGTCCCCTCGCCCGCCGCTGGCAAAACTCAGCAGCGCCAACGAACACGGCATCAGCATGGCCGCGCCGACGCCCTGCACCACCCGCGCGGCAATCAGGACGGCGGGCCCTCGCGCCAACCCGCAGCCGAACGATGCCGCCGTGAAGACGGCCATGCCGTATAGAAAAACGCGCCGCGCGCCGATCCTGTCGCCCAGGGCGCCTGCCGAGAGCAGCAGCGCGGCAAAAGCCAGCGTGTAACCGTCGACCGTCCATTGCAGGCTGGAAAGATCGGTCGCAAGTGCCGCACCGATGCGAGCCAGCGCGACATTGACGATGGAGACATCGAGCTGAACGACCAGGAAGCCAAGGCTGGTAATGGCGACGGCGCGTGCGAATGTCCGGGATTTTGTCGGCGGTTGATCCATGCCGACGCGCTTATGGGGTATGCTGCTGCCCGAGACAACGCCGCGCCGCGGGTCTGCTGACGCAGGACGTCAGGAGGCATGCGCCTTCGCTGCGATTTTCAGTGCGGAATGCGGCTTGGTCAGAAAGATTAAGCGGACGAATCCGACAAACGCGGAAGCGCTCCAGCGCCGACGAAAAAGGCCCCGGCGCGAACCGGGGCCTTTTTGTATGTGTATCGCGGGTTGCCCAGCGTCGGCGGGCGGCGAGGCGAAAGCCTCAGTCCTTCTTGAGGAACCCGGAGAACTTCTTCTGGAAGCGCGAAACGCGGCCGCCGCGGTCGAGCAGCTGCTGGGTGCCGCCGGTCCAGGCCGGGTGCGATTTCGGGTCGATATCGAGGTTCAGCTTGTCGCCTTCCTTGCCCCAGGTGGAGCGCGTCTGGTATTCGGTCCCGTCGGTCATAACGACCGTAATGTTATGATAATCCGGGTGAATTTCGGCTTTCATGGCATACCTCTGGCGCGCCCGGCGCCTTCATTGCGATTGATCAAAGTACGGGATTTGCGGCGCTCTATAACGCAGACAGAATGCCGAGACAAGCGCCCGCGCAATTTGCCAGCGGGCGCGGCGGGGCCTATGGAGCTTGGGCTTCTCTGGAGCTGTTATAAAATGCGACGTGGTTGGGACTGCGAGGCGACATGAGCCCGGTATTGCGGCGGAACGATCAGCAATCAGCGGCAGTGGCGTTGCCGCCCGATCCCGTATCCGTGGAGACGGTTGCCGAGGCCGACGCCGCAGCGCACATCCATGCCGAAGCGGAAGCACCGACCGGTGATCGTCGCAATGGGCTGCGTCCGTTGCTGGCCCTGGCGCCTTATGTTGCGCGCTATCGCGGCCGCGCTTTTCTCGCGTTGATCGCACTAGTCGTTGCTGCGCTGACCACCCTGGTGGTGCCCATCGCCGTGCGCCGCATGATCGACTTCGGGTTTAGCCCCGAAGGTATCGCGATGATCAACAGTTACTTCAGCGTGATGCTCGCGGTGGTCGCGGTGTTGGCAGGCGCCAGCGCGCTGCGCTTCTATCTGGTCACGACATTGGGTGACCGTATCGTCGCCGACCTGCGCGGCGATGTGTTCGCGCATCTCACCTCGCTGTCGCCGCGTTTTTTCGATTCCGCGCGCAGCGGCGAATTGATCTCGCGGCTCACCGCCGACACCACCCAGATCAAATCGGCGGTCGGCTCGTCGGTGTCGATCGCGCTGCGCAATTTCGTGCTGTTCGTCGGCGCGGCGTCGATGATGGTGGTCACCAGCCCGCGGCTGTCCGGCTTCGTGTTGGCGGCGATTCCGCTGATCGTGCTGCCGCTGGTGGCGTTCGGCCGCTGGGTGCGACGGCTGTCGCGCAACGCGCAGGACACGCTGGCGGATGCGACCGCTTATGCCTCAGAACTGGTGAACGCGATCCGCACCGTGCAGGCCTTCACCAACGAGCGCCTGGCTTCGACGCGATTCAGCGGCGAAGTCGAAACCGCGTATGAAGCTGCGCGGCGCTCGACGCAGGCGCGCGCAACGCTCACCGCAATCGTCATCTTCATTGTGTTCGCCAGTGTGGTGATGATCCTGTGGGTCGGCTCGCACGATGTGCTGGTAGGCGAGATGACCGCCGGCCGTCTCGGCCAGTTTGTGCTCTATGCCGCGTTCGCAGCGGCGGGGCTGGGCCAACTCAGCGAAGTGTGGGGCGAAGTGTCGTCGGCGTCCGGTGCGGCCGAGCGGCTGTTCGAAATCCTCAACGTCAGGCCCGCCATCGTCGCGCCGCCGGTGGCGCGGTTGTTGCCCGAGCCCGCGCGTGGCGACGTCGCGTTCGACAATGTGCGCTTCGCTTATCCGACGCGGCCGCAGGCCAATGTCGTCGACGGTATCTCGTTGTCAGTACGTGCGGGCGAGAAAGTTGCCATCGTCGGCCCGTCCGGCGCCGGCAAGAGCACGCTGTTTCATCTCTTGCTGCGATTCTACGATCCGGCCTCCGGCGAGATTTCCTATGACGGTGTGCCGATCAAATCGGTGTCGCCGCAGGCGGTGCGGCAGCGCATCGCGCTGGTGCCGCAAGAGTCCGTGGTATTTGCCGCGAGCGCGCGCGACAACATTCGCTTCGGCCGGTTAGAGGCCAGCGATGCCGAGGTCGAACGCGCCGCCGACCTTGCTCATGCCAGCGAATTCATCAAACGACTGCCGAACGGTTTCGATACGCCGCTCGGCGAACGCGGGGTGACCTTGTCCGGCGGTCAGCGTCAGCGCATTGCGATTGCGCGTGCCATCCTGCGCAACGCGCCGTTGCTGCTGCTCGATGAAGCGACGTCGTCGCTGGATGCCGAATCCGAGACATTGGTGCAGACCGCGCTGGAAGAACTGATGCGCCATCGCACGACGCTGGTGATCGCCCATCGTCTCGCCACCGTGTTGTCATGCGACCGCATTCTGGTGATGGATCAGGGCCGCATCGTCGAGCAGGGTACGCATACGTCGCTGGTCGCCGCGAATGGACTGTATGCGCGGCTCGCGCGGTTGCAGTTCGAAGGGGCGTAACCGCTTTAACCCTCTCCCCTTGCGGGAGAGGGAAAGATCAAGGCTTCCATTCCATCCGCAGCACCGGACGACCAGAGGTCGGATTCACATCCTCGCCGGCGTGGGTAAAACCGTTGCGCTCGTAGAAGCGGATGGCGCGGGTGTTGTCCTTGTTCACCAAGAGCGTGACGCAGGTGGGCGACAACCGCTTAGCCCCATCAAGCAGGGCAGCGGCCAATGGCGAGCCCCATTGCTCCGGCGCAACCACGATCTGATCGAGATAGCCAGTCGCATCGATGGTGACGAAGCCGAGCATCACGTCGTCGGCTTCGGCAATGACGACTTGTGCGCCGGGAACAAGTTCATCGCGCCAGCGCTCGCGCCACCACGCCACGCGCGCGGCGAAATCGATCGACGGATAGGCCAGTTGCCACGTCCGTTGCCACAGCGTGATGGCGGCATCCTCGTCGCTCTCGCGATAGGGGCGAAGCTGGAATGAGGTTGTCATATCATCACCACCGTCATGCCCGGACTTGATCCGGGCATCCATCAATCTTCGAAGAAGATGGATTGCCGGGTCAAGCCCGGCAATGACGAAAGTCGTGGCGACATTGCCATCATCGCTCCGTCAGCTTCAGCTCGATCCGACGGTTGCGCTTGTAGGCCTCCTCCGTGGTGCCGGTGTCGAGTGGCTGGAATTCGCCGAAGCCCGCCGCGACGAGCCGCTGCGGCGGCACGCCCAACGACGCCAGATACTGCACAACCGAGATGGCACGCGCCGCCGACAATTCCCAGTTCGATTTGAACTGCGGGCTGTTGATCGGCCGCACGTCGGTGTGGCCGTCAACGCGGAGCACCCAGGCAATTTCGCTGGGAATCTTCTTGTCGAGGTCTTTCAGCGCGTCGGCGAGCTTGTCGAGTTCGGCTTTGCCTTCCGGCAGCAACACCGCCTGTCCGGTGTCGAAGAACACTTCGGACTGGAACACGAAGCGGTCGCCGACCACGCGGATATCGGGGCGATTGCCGAGGATCGCGCGCAGCCGCCCGAAGAACTCCGAGCGATAGCGCGACAATTCCTGCACCCGCTGCGCCAGCGCGACGTTGAGCCGTTGGCCGAGATCGGTGATGCGGGTCTGCGATTCCTTGTCGCGCTTCTCGGACGCATCGAGGGCAGCTTCGAGCGCGGCGAGTTGCCGCCGCAGCGCGCTGATCTGCTGGTTGAGGATCTCGACCTGTGCCAGCGCGCGTGACGACACCTGCTTTTCGGAATCCAGCGCCTTGTTCAGTTCGTTGGCGCGGCCGGCGGCATCGTTGCCCGCACCCGCCAGGCCTTCGTAAAGGCCCTTGGCGCGGTCGCGTTCTGCTTCGGCGGTGGCGAGCCCGGCGCGGGTTTGCGAAAGCTCATCGGAGAGGTTGAGCTGCGCGACCTTTTCCAGCGAGAGCAGTTCGTTCAATTGCGCGATCTTGGCGTTGAGCTGCTCCAGAGCCTTGTCCTTGCCGGAGACTTCCTGCGACAGATAAAACTGCACGACGAGGAATACCGACAGCAGGAACACGATGGCCAGCACCAGCGTCGAGAGCGCGTCGACGAAGCCCGGCCAGTAGTTGAAGCCGGAATCGGTGCGGCGGCGAACCAGCGCCATCACAAATCTCCGCTCAGATGCCTTTCGGGTTGCGCTGCAATCCGCTCCAGCAGTTTCTTGATCTCACGATTCTGCTCGCCTTGGCCGTCGGCCCATTCGCGGATCATCTGCTGTTCGCCGCGCATGTGCTGAACCAACCCTTGAATGGCGTCGGCGAGATTCGCCATCGCCGCGGTGGTGCCGCGGCTTGCCCCCATTTCCTCGACGCTGGTGCGCAATCGCTCGACCGCGGCCTGCATCTCGTTGCCGCCAGCCGGCGCCTGGCCGCCTTCGCCGGTGTATTCGCGCACGGTGGAGGCCAGCCAGTCCTCGAGGTCTGTGTAGAAGCGGTTCTGCGCTTGGCTCGATTGCAGGTCGAGAAAGCCGAGGATCAACGAGCCGGCGAGACCGAAGAGTGAGGACGAAAACGAAATGCCCATACCGCCGAGCGGCGCGGCGAGCCCTTCCTTCAATGTGTCGAACAGCGATCCGGAATCGCCGCCGACCTTTAGCCCGTCGATGATGTGGCTCACCGAGCCGACGGTTTCGATCAGGCCCCAGAAGGTGCCGAGCAGGCCGAGGAACACCAGAAGGCCGGTCATGTAGCGCGAGATATCGCGCGCCTCGTCGAGACGGGTGGCAATCGAATCGAGCAGATGCCGCATGGTCTGCTGCGAGATCGACATCCGCCCGGTGCGTTCGCGGCCGAGGATAGCGGCCATCGGCGCCAGCAGCACCGGACGCCGATCGATCGCGAGGCCCGGATCGGCGATACGGAAGTTGTTGACCCAGGCGACTTCCGGATAAAGCCGGATCACCTGCCGGAACGACAGGATGGTGCCGATCAGCAGCACCGCGAGGATCAGGGCGTTGAGGCCGGGATTGGCCATGAACGCCGCCATGATCTGCTTGTAGAGCACCACCGCGACCAGCGCGCACAGCACCAGGAACACCAGCATGCGCACCAGGAAGATGCGCGGCGACGACAGCTTGGTCAGTTCGAGTTCGAGAGAGCTGCGGGATGCGGAGCCTTGCGCCATGGTGCTTTCATCTGGTTCGAGATACGCATTCTTCGGTCGCAATATGGCACAGCGCGCGCGTGAGGGAAGCGGCTGCGATCGTTAAACTGTTGCCGATGTGTGCGATCCCGAAACTGCCTGTCATGCCGACAAGAGCGCGGCATCATGACAACAGCTTGAATTCGTGTCCGGTTTCAGGCGATCTGGCCGAGCCATCGCGTAAAAATGCGCTCCGCCTGCGCGGGAATGCGCGGCGCGACCTGTGCTGTTGCACTGCGAAGAGCAGGGATCGCAATTTTTGCCGCGCCCAATTCGACGGTGTGGCCGACGTACCATTCCTCCAGCCGTGCCGGATCGGCCTCGATGTGGAATTGCAGCGCGAGGGCATTCTTGCCGAACGCGAAGGCCTGATTCGCGTAGGCCGGCGTGGAGGCGAGCCGCGTCGCGCCGGCCGGCAGGTCGAAGGTGTCGCCATGCCAGTGCAGCACGGTCGCATCCGACTCGCCGAGTGGGGCGAGGCACGAGGCGCGGCCGTCGTCGGTCAGTTGCAGCGGCGCCCAGCCGATTTCCTTGACGGGGCCGGCATAGACGCGCGCGCCGAGCGCCGCCGCCATCAACTGGCTGCCGAGGCAGATGCCGAGCGTTGGCTGGTCGCTTGCCAAACGCTTCTCGATCAGCGCGATCTCTGTTGCAATGAAAGGATAGTCATCAATGTCGCCGACGCCGATCGGTCCGCCCAGCACGATGAGCAGGTCGGCATCGGCGATCTTCTGCTGGGTGAGATCGGCAGTTGCGGCTTCAAGGATTTCACAACCCCATCCGGCGCGCGTGAGAACCGGCCCCAGCAGGCCCAAATCTTCGAAAGCGACGTGCCGCAACACCATCGCCTGCCGTCGTTGATTGCCCATGACCATGTGCCGGAATGTGTCGGCATCGCGCGCCGTTGTCGGGTCTGTTGGCCGCGTCCGCCGTGCAGGATGTTAATGACGTTGCGACTATACAATCTTCGCGGGCCCCGACAACGCAACAAACATCATGGTTGTTTTGTCGGGCACGCAAGGTAATCTCGGCGCGTTCTGGTTCGATGTCGTTTCGCGCGGCGGGCTGTGCGTCCGTGCCGCGCGGCGTGGCGGATTTCGGAGCCAGAGCATCGAATGCAAATCGCCACGATACCGGGCAACCTCATGTGTGACCGAGATGCCTAAGTCCACCGTTAAATCGTCGACCGCCAAATCATCCGCTGCCAGGCCATCGGCGGGGAAGCCGTTGCCGTCGCTCAGCGTCCGCATCGATTTCGATTCGGACAGCCGGCTCGGCCCCGGCAAGATCCAGTTGCTGGAAAGCATCGCCGCATGCGGTTCGATCTCCGCCGCCGGTCGCGCGATGGACATGTCCTACAAGCGGGCATGGGATCTCGTGGATGAGATCAACAAGATGTGCGGGCAGGCCGCTGTCGCCCGCCAGACCGGCGGCAAGCACGGCGGTGGCGCAACGTTGACGGTGTTCGGCGCCTCGCTGGTCGAGCGGTATCGGCGCATCGAGCGTGCGGCGGCGGCGGCGGCGCGCAAGGACCTTGCATCGTTGCGCTCCGATATCGGGCGCGGTGGCAAGGCGGCGACCTGACGGCGCGTTCCGCGAGCCGGTCACCTGCTGATGTGCTTTGCGTCGATCAATGCGTAGGAAACGGCGAGCGTCGAACGCAATCGCAATCACAGCTAAAGGCTTCGCCGAGCGCACTCTGCTGTTGCCGTTGCATGGTGAAGCAGACACCGAAGCCATCGGGCGTCCGCAGGGTGACGATATTGGTGCCGGGGTCCGGCGATTGCTCTACCGCCCATGAGCCGAGCGGAAACGTGAAGCGCAGGCTGTCGTCGCGAAACTGGCGGCGGAGTGCCTGCTCGATCAGCGCCGGCAGTGTCATCGCCAACGCGCTGGCCTGTTCCAGCGGAAGCCTGACGGCGACGGGCTGACCGGACGCATCGGTGAACCCGAGCGAGACCGTCTTGCCATCCGGCGCCACCGCGCAGGTCGTCAGCGCGCGGCTGTCAATCTCCTTCTTCGTCATGGTGTCGATGTCGTCCTTGGCGTCGCTCACGACAGTCTACCTCTATTGCGCCAACCTTTATCGCGTGATGGCGTCAGGTCCAGCGCCATTCGCGGCGTTTATAGAGAATCCAGAAAATCCGATGACGGTTCGCCAGGATCGCAGGATGGTATCGAAATATACACAAAAATATAACGAGGTAAACGCGGCTTCAATTCATCGACGAGGCGCGTTAAGCTGACGGTGTGTTTTGCGGTCGTGTCGGCCGCGAGGTGATCCGATGTTCGATGCGCAATGCGATGTCGCCGCGCTGGTTTATGAGGCGCATCAGCAGCCGGACGGCGTGCTGCTCGATTTCGTCGCGACGCTGAAAGACGAGGGGCTGCGGCCCGTCGGTCTGGTGCAGTTCGGGCATCACAATGCCGGCGTCGCGGAACTCTCGGCTATGATGGTTCACAGCGGCGAACGGGTCGATCTGTTCCAGGAGGAGGCGGTCTATACGCACGGCCGCCGGCTCGATCTCGATAAACTCGCGGCAGCGCGCGGCGCGATGATGGCGGCGATCGATCGGGGCGGGGATCTCCTCATCGTCAATCGCTTCGGACGGCAGGAGCAGCAGGGACGCGGCCTCGCGCGCCTGATCGAATACGCGCTCGGCGCCGATGTGCCGGTGGTGGTGCCGGTGCCGGCATTCCGCTTCGATGACTGGATCGCCTATATCGAAGGCATGTGCGTGAAGCTGCCGTGCGATGGCGATGCACTGACAACATGGTGGCATGGATTGGCACAGCGTGATCGCACGCGGCATGTGCAGCACAATGCTTGCGAAGTACTCAAGTAGAGCGGTGTCACGCAACAATCGGCGTCATCACGCGCCATCCGCGCATTACAGTTTCGTCATGTTGATACGTCGTCGCCGGTATTCACGTGTGCGCGCGATGGATAAATTGTCGCAGTTATGAGTGCGCGCGACGTTCTGGACTCATTCCAAATTTATTATCGTCGTTCACGCCTCGACTCACAATTATGTGAGTCCTGCAAAGTTGCTGCGACTTCAACGTAGTAACGCGCTGTGGCATTGCGCCGCCGCAAAAATTGTTGCGTCGCGCTCTCGCTGCGTTACTTTTGCGAAATCAAATGACGTCAGAGTTCGAATGCACCACGCCGCGCGGCCACGCTGTCGCGGCTTGCTTTTGATTCATGTCTGACGAACGGGATAGCGAGGCAATGGAACCGACAACGCGACGAGGACTGCGCTCCGGACTTGGATTGATGTTGCTGCTCGCGATCAGCCCGGTGCTGTCGGGGTGCGACGAGCCGGCCTCGGCCGTCGCCGCGCAACCGGTCGCGATCCCGGAGGTCAGCTTCGTCGCGGTCAAGCCGCAGCCCTTCGCCGTGGTGCGCGAATTGCCCGGGCGCATTGCGCCGACCCGCATTGCAGATGTTCGTCCGCAGGTCTCCGGCATCATCGTCGAGCGCATGTTCCATCAGGGCAGCGACGTGAAGGCTGGCGATCCGCTCTACAAGATCGATCCGAAGCCGTTCGAGGTCGATCTGATGGCGCAGGAGGCGGCACTTGCCAAGGCAGCGGCGGTGCTGGATCAGGCAACCCGCCATGCCAAGCGCATCGAAACGCTGACGCATCAGCATGTCGCCTCCGAAGCGCAGCATGAAACGGCGATTGCGGCGAAGCGGCAGGCGGAGGCCGACGTCGCGGCGCGCAAGGCCGACGTCGCCCGCTCGCGACTCAATCTCGGTTATGCGACCATTCGTGCGCCGATCAACGGCCGCATTGGCGCGGCGCTGGTCAGCGAGGGCGCGCTGGTGGTGCCGAACGACACAACCAATCTCGCCTCGATCCAGCAGCTCGATCCGATCTATGCCGACTTCACCCAGTCGGTCAGCGACCTCAACAAGCTGCGGCGTGCGTTCGCGCGCGGCGATCTCGAGCAGATCGAACCGGGCGCGGCCAAGATTCGCCTAATCGTCGATGACGGCGCTTATTCGCACACCGGCAAGCTGTTGTTCTCGGAAGCCAAGGTGAATGCAGAGACCGGCCAGGTGACCCTTCGCGGCGAGTTCCCGAACCCGAACGGCGAGTTGCTGCCGGGCATGTATGTCCGCGTGCTGATCGAGCAAGGCATCGACACCGACGCCATCGCAGTTCCGCAGCAGGCGGTGCAACGCAGCCGCGACGGCGGCAGCGAGGTGTTCGTGGTGCGTCCCGACAATCGCATTGCCGTGCAGCCGGTGCGCACTGGCGCGGTTCACGGCGGCAAGTGGCTGATCACCGATGGCCTCAAGGCCGGCGACCGCGTGGTGGTCGAGGGTTTCCAGAAGTTTGCTGCCGGCGATGAGGTGAAGCCGCAGCCACTGCGCGAGGTGGCCACCGGCGCGATTGCATCGGACGACATCATCAAGGCGACGCCGGCATCGGTCAGCGATTGAGCAGCTGATGCCTTCCTTCTTTATCGATAGGCCGATTTTTGCCTGGGTCGTTGCGCTGTTCATCTGCTTGATCGGCGCGATCTCGATCCCGTTCCTCGCCGTCGCGCAGTATCCGATCATTGCGCCGCCGTCGATCTCGGTGTCGACCAGCTATCCGGGCGCCTCCCCGGAGAACCTCTACAACAGCGTCACGCGGTTGATCGAAGAGGAACTCAACGGCGCGAACGGCATCCTGAGTTTCGAATCCACCAGCGATTCGCTGGGTCAGGTGGAAATCACCGCGTTCTTCCAGCCCGGCACCGACGTCGAGATGGCGTCGGTCGACGTGCAGAACCGCATCAAGCGCATCGAGTCGCGGTTGCCGCGCGCGGTGTTGCAGCAGGGCATCCTGATCGAGGAAGCCTCCAGCGCGGTGTTGCAGATCATCACGCTGTCCTCCACCGACGGCAGCATGGATGAAGTCGCGCTCGGCGATTTCATGGTCCGCAACGTGCTCGGCGAAGTCCGCCGTATCCCCGGCGTCGGCCGCGCGACGCTCTATTCCACCGAGCAGTCGCTGCGCATCTGGATCGATCCGGAGAAACTGGTCGGCTTCAACCTCACCGCCGATGACGTCACCAAGGCGATCAACGCCCAGAACGCGCAGGTCGCGTCCGGCAGCGTCGGCGCGGAGCCCAGCAACAGGGATCAGAAGGTTTCGGCGCTGGTGCTGGTGAAGGGCCAGCTCGGCTCCCCGGATGAATTCGGCAGCATCGTGCTGCGCGCCAATGCCGACGGCTCCACGGTGCGGCTGCGCGATGTCGCGCGCATCGAGATCGGCGGCATGGGTTATCAGTTCACCACGCGGCTGAACGGCAAGCCGGCCGCCGGCCTGTCGGTGCTGATGTCGCCGACCGGCAACGCGCTGGCGACGGCGAGCGCCGTCGAAGCCAAGATGAAGGAACTCTCGAAGTTCTTCCCGGCCAACATCAAGTACGAGATTCCCTACAACATCACGCCGGTGGTGAAAGCCTCAATCGAGAAGGTGGTGCACACGCTGATCGAGGCGGTGGTGCTGGTGTTCCTGGTGATGTTTCTGTTCCTGCAGAACTTCCGCTACACCATCATTCCCACCATCGTGGTGCCGGTGGCGCTGCTCGGCACCTGCGCGACGCTATTGGCGTTCGGCTACTCCATCAACATGCTGACGATGTTCGGCATGGTGCTGGCGATCGGCATATTGGTCGACGACGCCATCGTTGTGGTCGAGAACGTCGAACGCATCATGGCGGAGGAAGGGTTGCCGCCGAAGGAAGCCACCCGCAAGGCGATGTCGCAGATCACCGGCGCCATTGTCGGCATCACCACGGTGCTGGCGGCGGTGTTCGTGCCGATGGCGTTCTTCCCCGGCTCGGTCGGCATCATCTATCGCCAGTTCTCGGTGACGATGGTGGCGGCGATCGGCTTTTCGGCATTGATGGCGCTGTCGTTGACGCCGGCCTTGTGCGCCACTTTGCTCAAGCCCGTAAAGGCGGGGCATGGCCATGCGCGGCGCGGCTTCTTCGGCCTGTTCAACAGCATGCTCGACCGCACGCGCGTGCGTTACACCCGCACCGTCGGCTGGTCGCTGAAGCGCACCGGCCGATTGATGATCGTCTACGCCATTCTGCTGATCGGGCTCGGCTGGGCCTTCGTGCGGATGCCGGCGGGCTTCCTGCCGATCGACGATCAGGGCTTCATCACCACCGACGTGCAGACCCCGGCGGATTCGTCGTTCGCCCGCACCGAGGCGGCGGTGAAATCGGTCGAGGACTATCTCGCCAAGCGCGACGGCATCAAGGACGTCACCTTCCTCACCGGCTTCAGCTTCCTCGGCCAGGGCATGAACACCGCGCAGGCCTTCATCACGCTGAAGGACTGGTCGGAACGCGGCAAGAACGATTCCGCCTCGGCCATCGTCAACGACGTCAACAAGCACATGGAAGGCTTGCGCGACGCCAGGATCTCGGCATTGCAGCCGCCGCCGATCGACAACCTCGGCAACTCCTCCGGCTTCAGCTTCCGCTTGCAGGATCGCGGGCAGAAGGGCTATCGCGCCTTGCGTGATGCGGCGACCAAGCTGGTTTCGGATGCCAATGCGAGCCCGGTGTTGCAGAAGGTCTATGTCGAAGGCCTGCCGGAAGCGCCGGTGGTCAATTTGATGATCGACCGCGAGAAGGCGAGCGCCTTCGGCATTACCTTCGAAGACATCAACAACACCATCTCGACCAATCTCGGCTCGGCCTACATCAACGACTTCCCCAATCGCGGCCGCATGCAGCGCGTCATTGTACAGGCGGATTCGCCGGACCGCATGAATGCCGACGACATTCTGAACTACAGCGTCAAGAACAGCCGCGGGCAGGTGGTGCCGCTGTCGTCCTTCGCCACCATCGAATGGGCGCGCGGGCCGACGCAGATCGTCGGCTTCAACTACTATCCGGCGGTGCGCATCAGCGGCGAAGCGCGGCCGGGCTTCACCTCGGGCGATGCCATCAAGGAAATGGAGCGGCTCGCCGATCTGTTGCCGCGCGGCTTCGGCTACGAATGGACCGGTCAGTCGTTGCAGGAAAAGCTCTCCGGTTCGCAGGCGCCGTTCCTGCTGGCGCTGTCGATCCTCGTGGTGTTCCTGTGTCTCGCAGCGCTCTACGAGAGCTGGACCATTCCGCTGGCGGTGCTATTGACGATTCCGCTCGGAATGGTCGGTGCGGTGATCGCCTCGACATTGCGCGATCTGCCGAACGGCGTCTATTTCACCGTCGGTTTGGTGACGATCATCGGTCTCGCGGCGAAGGACGCCATTCTCATCATCGAGTTCGCCAAGGACCTGCGCGCCGAAGGCAAGTCGCTGATTGCGGCGACCTTGGAAGCCTGTCAGTTGCGCTTCCGTCCGATCGTGATGACGGGCCTTGCCTTCGTTAGCGGCGTGCTGCCGATGGTGGTCGCCAGCGGCGCCGGCGCCCAGAGCCAGCAGGCGCTCGGCACCGGCGTGATGGGCGGCATGATCGCGGTGGTCATCCTCGCGCTCTTGATGGTGCCGGTGTTCTTCGTCTTCGTGCAGCGCCTGTTCTCCCGCGCCGCGCGCGAAGAAGGTCGCGCGAAGACGGCGCCGGAAGTTTACGGGCCCCCCGCACCGGCGCAAGCGTCGGCGGCGGAGTAACGACGAAGCGTTACGAGGCGCGCGGTCTTCCCCTCTCCCCTTGCGGGAGAGGGTGGCTTCGCGAAGCGAAGACGGGTGAGGGGTAAGCCGGTGCGCGCCAACCCCTCATCCGGCACGGACTTCGTCCGCGCCACCTTCTCCCGCAAGGGGAGAAGGAAGAAGAGCGAGCCGCCTATCAAAGCATCACAATTACTTCTTCAGGGGCCGCAAAATTCTCGTCAGCTCAGCGTGGATGGTTTCGTTGCCGCAGACGATGTCGCCGGAAACCAGCGGATCGCCGGGGGTCTGGATGTCGCTGACAACGCCGCCGGCTTCGCGGATCATGATCATGCCCGCCGCCATGTCCCACGGCTTGAGGTTGCGTTCCCAGTAGCCGTCGAGCCGGCCCGCCGCGACGTAAGCAAGATCGAGCGAGGCCGCGCCGAAGCGGCGCAGGCCGGCGACGCGCGGCTGCAACGCCGTCATTTCGTCGCGCGACAGCGGCAGGTCGCCGCGGCCGATATGCGGCAGCCCGCAGGCAATGACGCAATCGTGCAACTGCTTGCGCGCGGCAACGCGCAGCCGGGTATCGTTGAGGAACGCGCCCTTGCCGCGCTCGGCGATGAACAGGTCGTCGGTGGCCGGATTGTAGATCACGCCGGCGATCATCGTGCCTTCGCGTTGCAGGCCGATGGAGATGGCGAACTGCGGAATGCCGTGCAGGAAATTGGTGGTGCCGTCGAGCGGATCGACGATCCAGGTATGGGTCTTGTCGGCGCCCTCGCGGGTGCCGCCTTCCTCGCCGATGAAGCCGTAACCGGGGCGCGCCTTCGAGAGGTCGGTGTAGAGCATTTCCTCGGCGCGCTTGTCGGCGGCGCTGACGAAATTGGCCGGTCCTTTCAGCGACACCTGGAGGTTTTCGACTTCACCGAGGTCGCGGCTCAGGCTGCGGCCGGCGCGGCGCGCGGCCTTGACCATGACGTTGATGAGGGCGGAATGCAGCATGAGCGTCTCGATTCATCGCGCCCCAGCGGGGCGTTTGGTGAGGGGATTGGGTGCCTTGCGGGGCGCGCCCCGTCAAGAGCCGTTCTTTGGCCCGATCTTTGGCCGGATCATTTGGTGCCGAGCCACTTCTTGGCGGCGGCTTCGACCTTGGCCTGATCTTCCGGCGTGAGCCGCGCTAAGGCCTCGTCGAGCAGCGGATCGCCTTTGCCGGCGGTTTTTGCCACCAGATGCCATTTCAGCCCTTCGATCATGTCGACCGGCACGCCCTTGCCCTGCGTCAGCACCAGCGCGAGCCGGTTCTGGGCAATGGGGTTGTTCTGCCGCGCCGCCTTGCGCAGCAGCGAGATTGCCGCGACCTCGTTCTTGCTGGTGCCGGTGCCGTTGAACAGCGCGATGGCGTATTCGACTTCGGCGGGAATGTTGCCGGCCATGGCGGCGGCCTGCAGCAGCCGCACCGACTTGTCGATGTCCTTCGGAACGCCGGTGCCTTCCTTGTAGAAGCTCGCCAGCGCGTATTGCGCGTCATCATTGCCGGCGTCGGCGGCGATCCGCAGCAGTTCGGCGGCGCGCTTGAAGTCCTGCGGGAAAGTTTGGCCGTCGACATAGAGCAGCGCCAGATTGTAGGCCGCCTTGGGCTCGCCGAGCTTTGCGGCCGACGCCAACAGGCCTGCGCCGCCCTCGCGGTCGGCCGGACCGCCCTGTCCGCCGATCTTCAGCATCGCCAGCGCGAACATCGCCTCGCGGTCGCCCTGGTCGGCGGCGCGCTTGTACCATTCGATGGCCTTGGCGTAGTTACGCTTGACGCCGCGACCGTTGGCATAGAGTTCACCCAGCATGGTCATCGCGGCGGTGTCGTTCTTCTCCTGCGCGCGCTTGGTCGCGAGGTTGAAGGCCGTGCGGTAGAAGCCGCGCTGATAGGCGCCGTAGACCAGATCGACATTCGGCGGCTCGTTCAGCACAGCGTCGAGGTCGTTACTCTCCGCGGCGGCGGCCGCCGCCTTCGCCGCCTCAGGAGACACCGGCTTTTCCGTGGTGGTCGATTTCCGTACCGGCGGCGGCGCGGACTTGGTCTCCGGCTTTGGGGCAGGTTTCGGCGCTGCTTTCGGCGTATGCTTGGGTGCGGCTTTCGGCGCCGGGCGCGGCTCGGGTTGGGCCTGCGGCTGCGGGATCGCGGCCGGCGGCACCAGTGAGATCTGTGCCTGCGCGGTCGTCGTCAGCAGCGCGAACCCAAACAGAATCGTGACGGTGCGCAGCATTCTCATGCCCGCGTTAATTCCGCCCGGTGAGAGAGTGTCCCGCTGCCGCATAACCGTCCTTGAGCGCTGCGGCCACATCCGCAAGCGCCGCGGCCGGTCCCGCTTGATCGGACCAAATCATGTCAGCGACAAGGACAAAATCCGCTCCGGCGGCCGCGAAGGCATGGGCCTCGTCGCGGCTTGCGGCATAGCCGACGCAGGGCGGCTCGAACAACTCAGCCCACCAGTTCAGCCGCTCGGCGACAGCCTCCGCCGAGGGGCGCTCGCCGCGCGCGTCAGGCTCGCCGAACAGCACATAGTCGGCGCCGGCTTCGCCGGCAATCATGGCGTCGTGCCGGGTATGCAGCCCGCCACAGCCCACGATGCGGTCCGGCTTCAGGCCGGGAAGGGCCTCCTGTATCGCCTCAAGCCCGATAAGATGCGCGCCATCGGCGCCGCCGCGCGCGACCAGATCGGCATGGCCGTCGAGCAACAGCGCCGCGCCGGCGTTTTGCACGATAGGCGCAAGCGTCTTGATGCGGCCGAGCAGGGTGCGCGGATCGCTGTCGGCCAACCGCAGCAGCACAGCGGCGACATCGGCACCCGCGAGAATGTCAGGCAGCTTGGCGGCCAGCGCCGTCGCGTCATCCACCACAGGCGTCGCGAGATACAATCGCGGCATCGGGCGGGCAGGGGCGGATTTCGCGGACATCAAACGGTAGCCTTTGAGAGTCTGCGGACAGAAGACGAATTTGTCGCGCGATCCCGGATAAAAACGTCATGCGCGGGCTTGACCCACGCATCCATCTTTTCAAGACGATGGATTGCCGGGTCAAGCCCGGCAATGACCAAAGGTGCAGACGGTGGCGACCTTACGCCGCCTTCTTTTCCAGATCGGCCTTCCACTCGCCCTTGGAGGCGAGGCCGTTCATGTGGGCGCGGTGGGTGAACGCCTGCTGGCCGGCGCCAAGATTCTCGGCCTTGCCCGACCATGCCTTCTGCGGCGCGGCTTGCAGCGCGCGGCCGTAGGAGAAGGTCAGATTCCACGGCAGGCCGCCGATCTTGTTCATGGCGTCGAGATGCGCGGTCGCTTCCTCGTCGCTCTGGCCGCCGGAGAGGAAAGCGATGCCCGGCACCGCCGACGGCACGCATTCCTTCAACAGCTTCACGGTCTTCTCGGCGACCTGCTGGACGCCGGCGCGATCCTTCGCCTTCTTGCCGGAGATCGCCATGTTCGGCTTCAGGATCATGCCTTCGAGCGCGACCTTCTGGTAATACAGCTCCTGGAAAGTTTCCTTGAGCACGAACTCGGTGACTTCGTAGCAGCGCTCGATCGAGTGATCGCCGTCCATCAGCACTTCCGGCTCGACGATCGGCACAATCTGGGCCGCCTGGCACAGCGCGGCGTAGCGCGCCAGCGCATGGGCGTTGGTGCGCACGGCGGTGTAGCTCGGGATGCCCTGTCCGATATCGATCACCGCGCGCCACTTGGCGAAGCGCGCACCTTGCTTGTAGTAGTCGGCGAGGCGGGCGGCGAGCTTATCGAGGCCGATGGTGATCAGTTCGCCGGGGCAGCCGGGCAGCGCTTGCGTGCCTTCGTCCACCTTGATGCCAGGGATGGCGCCGGCCTGCTCGATCAGCTTGACCAGCGGCGTGCCGTCCTTGGCCTTCTGCCAGATGGTTTCGTCGTAAAGGATAACGCCGGAAATGTACTTCGACATCGCGTCCTTGGAGCGGAACAGCATCTCGCGATAGTCGCGGCGGTTGTCTTCGGTGGATTCGACGTTGATGGCGTCGAAGCGCTTCTTGATGGTGCCCGAGGATTCGTCGGCGGCAAGAATGCCCTTGCCGGGGGCCACCATGGCCTGTGCGACTTTGTTGAGGTCAGCGAGGTTCATCGAGGTCTCCTGCATGCGTCTGGTACGAAATGAGAGCGTTAGCGTCGAAACTGAAAAGCGCGGAATGCGTTCCGCGATGATTGGCCCGTGCCGCTGAGCGCCATTCAAGACGACCTTCGCGGCAAGGGCAGGGCGCTTATTTGGCGCGCAACACCTCGACCCCCGGCAGCGGCTTACCTTCCATCCATTCGAGGAAGGCGCCGCCCGCGGTCGAGACGTAAGTGAAATCGCCACCGACACCGGCATGGTTCAGCGCCGCGACGGTGTCGCCGCCGCCGGCCACCGAGACCAGCTTGCCGAGCTTGGTGCGCTGCGCGGCATATTTCGCCGCGACCACGGTGCCGCGGTCGAACGGCGTCAGTTCGAACGCGCCAACTGGGCCGTTCCACACCAGTGTCGCGGCATCGTCGATGGCGGCATGAATGCGTTCGATCGATTGCGGGCCGACGTCGAGGATCATGCCGTCGGCGGGGATGGCGTCGAGGCCGTAGGCGTGCGACGGCGCGTTGGCTTCAAAATGATAGGCGACCACCGCATCCACCGGCAGGATGATGGCGCAATTGGCGGCTTCCGCCTTTTCCAGAATGCGCAGCGCGGTCGGGGCGAGATCCTTCTCGGCCAGCGACTTGCCGACATTGATGCCCTGCGCGTGCAAGAAGGTGTTGGCCATGCCGCCGCCGATCACCAGCGCATCGACCTTCTTCACCAGGTTTTCGAGGAGATCGATCTTGGTGGAGACCTTCGCGCCGCCGATGATGGCGATCACCGGCTTCTTCGGCGCTTCCAGCGCCTTGTTCAGCGCATCGAGTTCGGCCTGCATGGTGCGTCCGGCATAGGCCGGCAGCTTGTGGCCGAGGCCTTCGGTCGAGGCGTGGGCGCGATGCGCGGCGGAAAACGCGTCGTTGACCCAGAGGTCGCCGAGCTTCGCGAGTTGCGCGACGAACGCCGGATCGTTTTTTTCCTCTTCCTTGTGGAAGCGGGTGTTCTCCATGCAAAGGATGTCGCCGTCTTTCATCGCGGCAACGGCCTTCTCGGCCGGTTCGCCGACGCAATCCTCGGCGAAGGCGACATTGCGCTTGATGACTTTCGCCAGTTCGGCGGAGACGGGCTTCAGCGAATCCTTGGCGTCGCGGCCCTTGGGCCGGCCGAAATGCGCCAGCAGGATCACCTTGCCGCCCTTGTCGGAAATTTCGGTAATGGTCGGCGCGATGCGCTCGAGCCGCGTGGTGTCGGTGACACGGCCGTTATCCATCGGCACGTTGAGGTCGACGCGCACCAATACGCGTTTGCCCTTCACGTCGGCGTCGTCGAGGGTGCGGAAGTTGCTCATCGGATATCCTCAGAGGTCGTCATCCTGAGGTGCGAGCCGCTTCTTTGCGGCGAGCCTCGAAGGATGACCGCGTGATCCGCCATCCTTCGAGGCGCGCAAGCGCGCACCTCAGGATGACGGATCGTCGTCGTCTCAGATCAGCTTGCCCATCGCGACGGCGGTGTCGCCCATGCGGTTGGAGAAGCCCCATTCGTTATCGTACCACGACAGCACGCGCAGCAACGTGCCGTTCATCACCTTGGTCTGGTCGAGGTGGAAGGTCGACGAGTGCGGGTCGTGGTTGAAGTCGATCGAGACGTTGGGCTGGTCGGTGGTGCCGAGGATGCCCTTCAGCTCCTGCGACGCGGCGCGCTTCATCGCTTCGTTGATGTCCTTCGCGGTCGTCTCCTTCTTGGCGACGATCTTGAGATCGACCACCGAGACGTTCGGTGTCGGCACGCGGATCGCGACGCCGTCGAGTTTGCCCTTCAACTCCGGCAGCACCAGGCCGATTGCCTTGGCGGCGCCGGTCGAGGTCGGGATCATCGACATCGCCGCGGCGCGGCCGCGATAGAGATCCTTGTGCATGGTGTCGAGCGTCGGCTGGTCGCCGGTGTAGGCGTGGATCGTTGTCATGAAGCCGGTTTCGATGCCGACCAGATCGTTGATGACCTTGGCGACCGGCGCCAGACAGTTGGTGGTGCAGGAGCCGTTCGAGACCACGAGGTGGTCGCGGGTCAGCTTGTCGTGATTGACGCCGTAAACCACCGTCATGTCGGCGTTGTCGGCCGGAGCCGACACGAGCACGCGCTTGGCGCCGGCGGTGAGGTGGGCGGAGGCCTTGTCCTTGGCGGTGAAGATGCCGGTGCATTCCATCGCGATGTCGACGCCGAGGTCCTTCCACGGCAGCTTCGACGGATCGCGCTCGGCGGTGACCTTGATCTTGTTGTTGCCGATCACGATGGAGTCGCCCTCGACCTTGACCTCGTGCGGGAAGCGGCCATGCACGGAATCGAAGCGCAGCAGGTGGGCGTTGGTCTCGACCGGGCCGAGATCGTTGATGCCGACGACTTCGATGTCCTTGCGGCCGGACTCGTAGATCGCCCGCAGGACGTTGCGGCCGATGCGGCCAAACCCGTTAATCGCGACCCGGACTGCCATTCAAATTCTCCTTCGAAGGTTCGATAGACCAGTGTTTGGGCGGTTTCATGCCCCGAATGCGTCGTCGTTGCAATGCGTCACATCGCAATTGTTCCGATAGCGTTACCCGGCGTTATTACTTACCCTGCAACCGCTTGGCGGCGGCCTCGACCACGGCGTCGGCGGTGATGCCGAAGTGCTTGTAGAGGTCCTTCGCCGGGGCGCTGTGGCCGAAATCGTGCATCCCGATGAAGATACCATCGGTGCCGATCACCGCATCCCAGCCGAACCGCACCTGCGCCTCGACGGCGATCTTCACCGGCGCGTTGCCGATGATCGCCGCCCGCTTCTCGGCGGGCTGCGCCAGGAGAAGCTCAAGGGAGGGCATCGAAATCACCCGTGCGGCGATGCCGCGCTCGGCCAGCTGCTTCTGTGCCGCCACCGCGATCTCGACTTCCGAGCCGGAGGCGAAAATCGCCACCTTGGCCTCGCCCTTCGCCGCGACCAGTTCGTAGCCGCCCTCGGCGCAACGATTGGCGGCGTCAGTGGTGGTCCGCACCGGGGTCAGGTTCTGTCGCGACAACGCCAGCACGGTGGGGCCCTTGAGGCGTTCCAGCGCCAGTTGCCAGCATTCGGCGGTTTCCACCGGATCGGCCGGGCGGAACACCCGCATGTTCGGCATCGCCCGCAGCGCCGCGATGTGCTCGACCGGCTGGTGGGTCGGGCCGTCTTCACCGAGGCCGATGGAATCGTGGGTCATGATGTAGATGACCGGGATATGCGCCAGCGCCGAGATCCGCATCGCCGGGCGGGCATAGTCGGTGAAGCACAGGAACGTGCCGCCGGCCGGGCGGAAGCCGCCATGCAGGGCGAGACCGTTCATCGCGGCGGCCATGCCGAGTTCGCGGATGCCGTAATGGATGTAGCGGCCGTCATACTGGCCGGGCTGCACTTCCTTCAGGCCCTTGGTGCGGGTGTTGTTGGACGGCGTCAGGTCGGCGGAGCCCAGCAGCAGTTCCGGCACCGCCGGCACCAGTACGTCGAGCGCCAGTTCGCTGGCCTTGCGGGTCGCCACGGTCTGCGGCTCCGCGGCGAGCTTGTCCTTGAGCTTGCCGATCACCGCATCGAGGTCGGCCGGCAGCTTGCGGTCGATGACCCGACGCTGGAATTCGGCGCGCTGCGCCTCCGGCAGCGCCTCGAACCGCTTGCGCCAGTTCTTGCGCGCGGCGGAACCCTTCTTGCCGGCCTTGCGCCAGGCTGCCAGCACGTCGTCTGGAACCTCGAACGGGCCGTAGTTCCAGTCCAGCGCCTTCTTGGTGGCGGCGAGTTCGTCGGCGCCGAGCGGTTCGCCGTGGGCCTTGGAGGTGCCGGCCTTATGCGGCGCGCCGAAGCCGATGATGGTCTTGCAGGCGATCAGCGACGGACGGTCGGACTTTTGAGCGCGGCGGATGGCCGACGCGATCGCCTTCGGATCATGGCCGTCGATCTGCTTGGCGTTCCAGCCATGGGCCTTGAAGCGTGCCACCTGATCGACATTGTCGGTCAGCGTGATCGGCCCGTCGATGGTGATGCCGTTGTCATCGTAGAGGAAAATCAGCTTGTTGAGCTTGAGGTGGCCGGCCAGCGCGATAGCCTCGTGGCTGATGCCCTCCATCAGGTCGCCGTCCGAACACAGCACGTAGGTGTAGTGATCGACGGTGTCGGAACCGAATTCGGCGGCGAGCAATTGCTCGGCAAGCGCGAAACCGACGGAGGTTGCAATCCCTTGCCCCAGCGGGCCGGTGGTGGTCTCGACGCCGGAGGTGATGAAGTTCTCCGGGTGGCCGGGCGTCTTGGAGTTGAGCTGGCGGAAGTTTTTGATCTGGTCGAGCGTCATCTCCTTGTTCCCGGTCAGGTACAGGAGCGCGTAGAGCAGCATCGAGCCGTGGCCGGCGGAGAGGATGAAACGGTCGCGGTCGGGCCAGTTCGGTTCCGCGGCGTCGTATTTCAGGAACTGGGTGAACAGCACGGTGGCGACGTCGGCGGCGCCCATCGGCAGGCCGGGATGGCCGGAGTTGGCCTTTTGAACGGCGTCCATCGCGAGCGCACGCACCGCATTGGCCATTTTCGAGGGTTCAACGCGCGTGGTCATGGGCTTCGCCTGTAATCAACGGTTTCGGGGCCGGGTTTCGCCGGTGGGTGAAAATGCCGGTTTTACGGAATTTGGATGGGCACGGGTGAATAGCATCTGCACCCAGTGAGTCCAAGGGCGGCAGGCCGCCGCTCCCCACTTCCGGCCGCTTTACGGTGCATAGCTGCCCGGCGGCGTTGCGCTGGGCTGGCTTGCCACGTAAATTTCACCGACTAAGCGTTTGCCATGGCGCGGTTTTTGGCTCGGTTTTTGGCCTGGTTTTTGCCATGCAGCGGACCGCGATGTACGCCCCCGGCCCATGACGGGCCCTCGAACGTTCGCGAAAGTCGGCATGACCAATCGATCTCCTCACTCCGGCCCAGATGAAACCGCCGCCAGCGGCAACAACGGATCGGCTGAGATCGAACGCGCGACGCGCCGCTTGGTTGCCGCGCTCGATGCTTTGGAAAGCGCGGTGGAGCGCCGGCGCGACGCCGACCGCGACGAGGACGAACTTGCGAACCGCATTCAGGCATTGGGCGCGGATCGTTCGCGGCTCGCCGATGAACTCGACAACACGCTGGTGCGTTCGCGGAAACTCGAGCGCGTCAATCATGAGATCGGCGAACGGCTCGACGCGGCGATCGGTACCATTCGCACTATGCTCGACGAGGTGGAGGACGAGCGATGAATCACATCAACGTCACCATCAACGGCCGCCAGTATCGCATGGCCTGCGAGGACGGGCAGGAGCAGCGACTGATGAGTCTGGCCGACAATTTCGAATCGCGCATTGTCGAACTGCGCGGCAAGTTCGGTGAGATCGGCGACGCACGGCTCACAGTGATGGCGGCGCTGATGGTTGCTGACGAATTGCTCGACGCCAACGAACGCATCCGCGCGCTTCAGGCTGAAGTGAGTTCGCTGGGCGATGTGCGCATCGCCGCTGCCGAGCGCAACCGCGCGACGCAGTATGCAGTGTCGGCCGCACTCAACGCCGCCGCCGAGCGCATTGAGAAGACAACGCAGGTGCTCAACCGCACCGTCGGCAACGGCATCGCGATCGGGTGAAATCTCGTTCGTCGTGAGTTGATAACAACCTTTCCGCACGTCGTCCCCGCGAAGGCGGGGACCCAGATGTAGCAGCAGTCGTGAGGCGAAAAGCGCTCGTTATTCTTTGCCGCCCAGGTTTGCGATAACAACAAAGGCTAGGGGGTCTGGGTCCCCGCCTTCGCGGGGACGACTCCGAGCGGGAGTTCGTTTCACGCCACTCTGGCGTTCGCGCGTGGCT
>JAFKKL010000362.1 GCA_017305595.1 Hyphomicrobiales bacterium
TGGTCCGCAAGTCCCGTTGTGCCAAGCGGTATGGCGCGGCCGTCATCTGTATCACCCCATACCGGCGATGTTCCATCGGGACGACTGTAAGCCGCAACAAAGGTTGCCATGGCCTTTAAGCGGTTGGCGTAGGAGGCATCGACAGGAAGGCTTCTTACTTGCCGGAATCGCGCTGGGAGAAAAAATAGTTCGGTCACGAGGCGGTGGTAGGGAATCGATGCTTCAAAATTAACGCCGTCGGGATGTACTTGGCGCTCGATCTCGATGCAGAGCTCTTTCCAACCGACTGCGGCCCATCGCGGAGCATCCCCGAGATTGCCAAAGAAATAGCCGGCGAAGACCATACCAGCCGCGTCGGCGGTAAGATGATTACCATTGATGTGCGACTTCTCGATGTGGCGTTCGACAAATCGACCATGCAGATAAAGCATGCTGAGAAAACGGCCGCGAAACTTTGGATCCTGCCAGCCTTTTGAACGCCCAAACTGATGAAACAGCCACGTCCAACACAGGATCCGTAGCGCGGGCTCCATGGTACACGACCAATTGATAGTCCATGCGTAGGGATTCGCGGATATCCATTCATCTACAATATCGCGGACCGCAATCGAGTACTTCTCATCGCCAGTGAGACGATAAGCCTGGCCTGCGGGGATCAACCATTGTAGTCTGGATATCTCCCATGGAATCTTGACGTCGCTCCGACGTCCGCGATTGACGTAGTCAATGGACCGGCAAAACGCGCGAGGCCATCGATCGCCGGTTTTATAATCCTTCAACCAGTCGATTGGCGTATCAAGGTCAATATCACCAGTCCCAAGAAGATTAATCTTGCGATTAATTGCTCGGTCGGCTGCCTGGAGTATCTAAGCCGTTGCATTGCGGAAGAATCTTGTGAACTGAGTCGGATCCAGTCCATCGGTGGCCAGTGGAAATGGCCTTGCAAGTAACGCTTCCCAGAGCTCATCAATGTTTCGGACCTTGGCTTTACGGATCAGCCAATCCCCGTCGATCTGTCTTGCTGCGAGGGGAGCGGCAAAACGATCAGCTTCCTTCTGCGCTTCTCCGATCAGCCGCCGACTTATGTAGCCCAGCGGAAGATTTCGAAGTTGCAAAATGCGCGATAGAAAATCTGAAAGGGCCATAATCTTAATCTGTTGCAGCAGTTGCAAACAAATGGACGGCTCCTTGCAGGCTCCGGTAGTGGGGAAGAGACCAACTCGGTATCATTATTGATCCAATCTCCCCGATCGGCCCTACTGATCGACCTCGATAACGAACTGCGAGCGCGAATTTCGTTCCTGCGCATCGTTGTGACGGCCCGGCTCAGTGAAATCTATTCCAACAACTGCTTTTGAACGGCGAAGCTAACGCGTGTCGCTGAAACCTGATCGGCGAGAGAGATCGGCCACTGATCGCCGGATCTAAGTGCTTCAGCCAAGGCCTTCAGTTCTTCCATCTGGCCTTTCTCCATGGTCATACCCTTCCAGCCGCCGCTGCCGCCCGCCACGGAGAGCTGCTTATAATCTTCGAGGACGAGGACTTTGCCGTCTACAAAGATGTCGGCGCGTTCCTTCGGAAAGCTCTTCGCTCCGATCGAAGTATAGGTGAGTGTACAGACCGAACCATCAGCGTAGCGAACAGTGGCAACGAAATTATCATCGCGTCGCCAATGATCGCTCCGCGGGACGATGGAGCAGGCATGCACATCAATTGGTTGGCTGTCCGTGAGTGCGTTAAACAGATCGTAGATATGGCAAGCTTCACCGATGTTGCGTCCGCCACCGTGTGGACCGTGGACCCAGTGATCGGATGGAATATATCCCGCGTTCATCCGGTAATTCACGATCATCGGTGAAGCGCGGTTCTTCATTGCCTCCCGCGCTGCCACGATGGCCGGCGAGAATCGACGGTTGAAGCCAGTCATCAGCAGCGGAGCCTTCGGAGTGGCTGCGTAGAATGTTTCGATTGCCTCGAGGCCTTTTTCGGTCATCGCGAGAGGTTTCTCGACGAACACGTGCTTGCCAGCTTTCAGCGCGGCCAGTGCCATCTCCGCATGGAGGTCATGTCGCGTGGCAATTAGTACAAGATCGATTTCCGGATCGTTCAGCACCGTCTGATAGTCGGTCGCTGCGTTGGCGATGCCAAATCGCTCGGCTGCGCCGCGAGCCGATAATCCGGTCCTACTGACGACAGTGCGCAGGTCAAACTTGTCCTTAAGTTTCTGGAGGTTTGGCAAGTGCATGCCTTGCGCGAAGCCGCCTGCACCGACTAACGCCATCTTGATGCGACCGTCGACAGGTTCTGGCGCATTAACCCGAAGAGTTCGGCTCATAGAGCCTTCGCGCGGCGGGTACTTCAGCAGTACCAGCAGTGGTTTTTCACCATCACTGGAAAGCTTGTCGTAGGCCTCTTCCGCTTGGTCAATGGGGAATGGCTCCTGCAGCATATTGTCGAGCCGTACCCGGCGAGTCGTCAGTAATCGCAGGTATTCCTGCATATTGCGGTTTTCGGTCCAGCGTACATATGGAAGCGGATAGTCGGAGCCTTCCTCCTCGTAAACTGAGTCGTAACGTCCTGGGCCGTAGGAGCAGGAAATCAAAACGTCCAGTTCCTTGGCGTAGATATCTGATCGCGCCATATTCAGCCCGACATCGCCGACGATGACAACGCGCGCCTTCTTGCGACAGGCTTGGAAAGACTGCGCCAGAATATCGCTTGATGGTGATGCGGCAGTGACTACCACAGCGTCTGCGCCGACACCATCGGTGAGCTTGATGATACGTTCAACAAGATCGCCATCTTTCGGATTGATACCGATATCCATGCCATTGTCGACGGCAATGCTTATACGGCGTGGATCGACGTCGGTGCCAATCACACGGCAGCCATTCGCGCTGAGCAATTGCGCCGTGATCTGGCCGAGAATGCCGAGGCCAACCACAACCACGGTTTCGCCCAGTGTTGGTTGGGTGCGTCGTACGCCCTGCATGGCGATGGCGCCCAGCGTCACTGTCGCTGCGAGATCGAACGACAAGACTTCCGGAACAACTACGCACAGATTGACGGGGACGTCGATTAGTTCGGCATGATTGGCGACACCGGCCCCGGCGCAGGCCACACGGTCACCGACCGCAATGCCGTCAACCTCGGAACCAACAGAGATCACCGTCCCGGCCGCCGAATAGCCGGTCGGCAATCCCGCATCGAGCTTGCCCTTCACCTGCTTGTAGACGCGTGCAATTCCCTGATCGCGCATCAACTGGACGACACGCTTGACGTGGTGTGGTTGCTTCAGTGCACGGCGATAGAGTGGCAGGCCAGACATCTTCACGCCTGCCATTTCC
>JAFKKL010000043.1 GCA_017305595.1 Hyphomicrobiales bacterium
GGCGGAACCGCCGAACTCCATCAGCACGCAGGCTTCATGGATCATCTCGCCGGCCTCGCGGCCGATGATGTGACAGCCGAGCACACGGTCGGTCTTGGCGTCGGCGAGAATCTTCACGAACCCGTCGGTGGTCTGGTTGACCTTGGAACGGCCGTTGGCGGTGAACGGGAACTTGCCGACGGTGTAGGCGACGCCGGCCTGCTTCAATTCTTCCTCGGTCTTGCCGACGCTGGCGACTTCCGGCGTGGTGTAGACCACGCCCGGAATCACGTCGTAGTTTACGTGCCCGGCCTGACCGGCGATCATTTCCGCCACCGCGACGCCTTCGTCTTCCGCTTTGTGGGCCAGCATCGGACCACGCACCACGTCGCCGATGGCGTAGATGCCTTTCACATTCGTCGCGAAGTGATTGTCGATCTCGACACGGCCGCGATTGTCCAGCGCGACACCGGCCTCCTTGAGGCCGAGCCCCTCGGTGTGCGGCGCGCGGCCGATGGCGACCAGCACCACATCCGCTTCCAGCGTTTCCGCGGCACCGCCGGCGGCGGGCTCAACCTGAGCCTTCAAGGTCGCGCCGCTGGCGTCAATGCCGGTGACCTTGGCGCCGAGCTTGAAAGCAAAGCCCTGCTTCTCCAGCAGACGCTGGAATTGCTTCGCTACTTCGCCGTCCATGCCGGGCAGGATGCGGTCGAGGAATTCGACGACGGTGACCTGCGCGCCAAGACGGCGCCACACCGAGCCGAGTTCGAGGCCGATAACACCGGCGCCGACGATCAACAGCTTGCCCGGCACCTTGTCCAGCGCCAGCGCGCCGGTGGAGGAGACGACGCGCTTCTCGTCGATCTCGATGCCTTTCAGCTTCGCCACGTCGGAGCCGGTGGCGATGACGATGTTCCTGGTGTCGACGGTCTGCGCCGCGCCGTCGGCGGCCTTCACCTCGACCTTGCCGGCGGCGACGATGCGGCCGGTGCCGCGCAGCACGTCGATCTTGTTCTTCTTCATCAGAAACTCGACGCCCTTGACGTTGCCGTCGATACCTTCCTGCTTGAAGCTCATCATCGCCGGCAGATCGAGCGACGGCTTGCCGACCGAGATGCCCATCTTGGCGAAGGAATGCGCGCTCTCCTCAAACAGTTCGGACGCATGCAGCAGCGCCTTCGACGGCATACAACCGACATTGAGGCAGGTGCCGCCGAGGGTCGCGTTTTTTTCGACGACGGCGACCTTCATGCCGAGTTGCGCCGCGCGGATCGCGCAAACGTAACCGCCGGGGCCGGTGCCGATGACAACGAGATCGTAGGAAGCCATGATATCAATCCTGTCGGTACAGAGGCGGGATCAGCGACCGCCGGAAACATTCAGGGTAGTGCCGGCGACGTAGGATGCCTCGTCCGACATCAGCCAGACGATGGCATTGGCGATTTCATCCGCGGTGCCGACGCGCTGCATCGGCACCGTTTTCGCCAGCCGGAAGTGGCGATCAGGCTCGCCGCCGCTGGCATGAATTTCGGTATCGATCAGACCCGGCCGGATGCCGACAACGCGGATGCCCTCGGCCGCGACTTCGTTGGAGAGCCCGATGGTGAAAGTATCGATGGCGCCTTTCGACGCCGCGTAATCGACATAGGTGTTGGCGGAGCCGAGCGTCGCAGCCACCGATGACAGGTTGATGATAACGCCGCCCTTGCCGCCGTGCTTGGTCGACATCCGCTTCACCGCCTCGCGCGCGCAGAGAAAGCTGCCGGTGACGTTGACGCGCAGCATGTGATTGATGCGGTCCGCCGTCAGCGCCTCGACGCGCGCGGTCTGTCCGACGATGCCGGCGTTATTGACCAGCGCACCGAGCGTGCCGAAACCATCCGCCGCCTTGAACAGGCCAAGAATGTCGGACTCGATTCCGACATCGCAGCGCACCGCGAGCGCCTTGCCGTTGCCGGCCTCGATCGCCGCGACCGTCTCGCGCGCGGCCTTTTCGTTGCTGACATAACCGATGACCACGCGCCAGCCGTGCTTTGCGGCGGCCATCGCCGCCGCGCGGCCGATGCCGCGACTGCCGCCGGTGATGATGGCGACGCGGGACTCGCGCGCTGCGTCCGTCATCGCGCGCGCCTCACAGATCCAGCACCAGACGCGCCGGGTCTTCCAGCGATTCCTTGACGCGGACCAGGAAGGTGACCGCTTCCTTGCCGTCGATGACGCGGTGATCGTAGGACAGCGCCAGATACATCATCGGGCGGATCTCGATCTTGCCGCCGACCACCATCGGCCGCTCCTGGATCTTGTGCATCCCGAGGATGGCGGACTGCGGCGCATTGAGGATCGGCGTCGACATCAGCGAACCGTAGACACCGCCGTTGGAGATGGTGAAGGTGCCGCCCTGCATTTCGTCGATCTTCAACTGACCGTCGCGCGCGCGGCGGCCGAAATCGGAGATTCCCTTTTCGATGTCGGCGATCGACTTCTGATCGCAGTCGCGCACCACCGGCACCACGAGGCCGCGATCGGTGCCGACGGCGACGCCGATGTGATAGTAGTTCTTGTAGATCAGGTCGGTGCCGTCGATCTCGGCGTTGACCGCCGGGATATCCTTCAGCGCCTGCACACAGGCCTTGGTGAAGAAGCCCATGAAGCCGAGCTTGGTGCCGTGCTTCTTCTCGAACACGTCCTTGTATTGGCTGCGCAGCGCCATCAGGTTGGTCATGTCGACCTCGTTGAAGGTCGTCAGCATCGCGGCGGTGTTCTGCACGTCCTTGAGGCGACGCGCGATGGTCTGGCGCAGCCGCGTCATCTTCACGCGCTCCTCGCGCGCGGCATCGCTCGCCGGCGACGGTGCGCGCACCTGCACGGCGGCGGCCGGCTGATTGACCGGCGTGGCGCTGGACGCCGCCTTCTCGATGGCGGCGAGCATGTCGCCCTTGCTGACACGGCCGTCCTTGCCGGTGCCTTCGACGCTCGCAGCATCGATACCGCTCTCGGCCGAGAGCTTGCGCACCGACGGCGCCAGCGGCGCGTCAGCAGGCGGTGCCTTCGCTTGCGCGGGCGCAGGCGCGGCGGCGGGCGCCGGAGCAGCGGCGGGGGCCGCTTGAGCGGCCGGCGCGGCTTGCTTCGCCGCGGGCGCGGCGCCCTCGGTGATCTGACCGAGCAGCGCGCCGACGGCAACCGTCTCGCCGTCCTTGGCGATGATCTCGCCGAGCGTACCGGCGGACGGCGCGGGCACCTCGATGGTGACCTTGTCGGTTTCCAGCTCGACCAACGGCTCGTCGACCGCGACGGCGTCGCCGGCCTTCTTGAACCATTTGCCGATGGTGGCTTCGGTGACGGATTCTCCCAGCGTCGGGACGCGGATTTCAGTCATTGTCTGTCCTCTTGCGATAAGCGCGGAGCCTGCCCGCCATATCATGTCGTTATTCAAATCAACGGCAGACCGCGACGCCCGGCTGGCACCGGCTATCGCGGCTTTCCATCACGTCATCCCAGCGCATCGTCGAGAAACGCCTTGAGCTGTGCAAGGTGCTTCGACATCAGGCCGGTGGCTGTGGCGGCAGAAGCAGCACGGCCAGTGTAACGCGGCCGCCGGTTGGTCGCGCCGGCCTGGTTCAGCACCCATTCGAGGTAGGGCTCGATGAAGTGCCACGCACCCATGTTGCGGGGCTCTTCCTGACACCACACAACTTCGGCGTTCTTGAACCCCGACAGCTCCTGCACCAGCGCCTTGAGCGGCACCGGATAAAGCTGCTCGACGCGCAACAGATAAATGTCGTCGATGCCGCGCTTCTCGCGTTCCTCGTAAAGATCGAAATAGACCTTGCCGGAGCAGAGCACGACGCGACGGATCTTCTCGTCGGCCACCAGCTTGATCGGCTCGTCCGGCAGCATCGCCGCGTCGTCGTGCAGGATGCGATGGAACGAGGTGCCGTCGCCGAGTTCGTCGAGCCGCGACACCGCGCGCTTGTGGCGCAACAGCGACTTCGGCGTCATCAGGATCAGCGGCTTGCGGAATTCGCGACGCAACTGCCGGCGCAGGATATGGAAGTGGTTGGCCGGCGTGGTGCAGTTCGCCACCTGCATGTTGTCCTCCGCGCACATCTGCAGGAAACGCTCGAGGCGCGCCGAAGAATGTTCCGGCCCCTGCCCCTCATAGCCGTGCGGCAGCATGCAGACGAGGCCCGACATGCGCAGCCACTTGCGTTCGCCCGACGAGATGAACTGGTCGAACACCACCTGCGCGCCGTTGGCGAAATCGCCGAACTGCGCTTCCCACACCGTCAGCGCCTTCGGCTCGGCCAGCGTATAGCCGTATTCGAAGCCGAGCACCGCCTCCTCGGAAAGCATCGAGTTCAATACCTCGTAGTGGCCCTGATCAGGGCTGAGGTGATTGAACGGCGTGTAACGGCTTTCGTCCTCCTGATCGAACAGCACCGAATGGCGCTGCGAGAAGGTGCCGCGCTCACTGTCCTGCCCGGACAGGCGGACGCGATGGCCTTCCAGCATCAGCGTGCAGAATGCCAGCGCTTCGCCGGTCGCCCAGTCGATGCCCACGCCGTTCTCGATCGCCTTCTCGCGATTGTCGAGGAAGCGCTGCACGGTGCGGTGAACGCGGAAGCCTTCCGGCACCTTGGTGATCTTGCGGCCGATGTCCTTGAGCACCGCGACGTCGACACCGGTGATGCCGCGGCGTGGATCATCATCGCCGCCGGCGGTCTTGAAGCCGGCCCACTTGCCGTCGAGCCAGTCGGCCTTGTTCGGTTTGTAGCCGGAGCCGGCCTCCAGTTCGATATCGAGCTTGGCGCGCCAGTCCGCCTTGGCCTTGTCGATCTCGGCCTCGGTCATGACGTTGTCGGCAATCAGGCGCTTCGAATAGACTTCCAGCACCGAGGCATGGGTCGCGATCTTCTTGTACATCAGCGGCTGGGTGAACGAGGGCTCGTCGCCTTCGTTGTGGCCGTGCCGCCGGTAGCAGAACATGTCGATCACGACCGGCTTGTGGAAGCGCTGCCGGAATTCGACGGCGATCTTGGCCGCAAACACCACGGCTTCCGGATCGTCGCCATTGACGTGGAAAATCGGCGCATCGATCATCTTCGCCACGTCCGACGGATATGGCGAGGAGCGCGAGTAACGCGGATAGGTGGTGAAGCCGATCTGGTTGTTGACGATGAAGTGAATCGAGCCGCCGGTGCGATAACCCTTCAGGTCCGACAGGCCGAAACATTCCGCCACCACGCCCTGGCCGGCGAAGGCGGCGTCGCCGTGCATCAACAGCGGCAGAACGGAGGTGCGCTGGTCCGGCGGATCGCCGTGCTGATCCTGCTTGGCGCGAACCTTGCCGAGCACCACCGGATCGACGATCTCGAGATGCGACGGGTTGGCGGTCAGCGACAGGTGGACCTTGTTGCTGTCGAACTCGCGATCGCTCGAGGCGCCGAGGTGATACTTGACGTCGCCGGAGCCTTCGACCTCGTCCGGAGTCGCCGAGCCGCCCTTGAATTCGTGGAACAGCGCGCGGTGCGACTTGCCCATGACCTGCGTCAGCACGTTGAGGCGACCGCGATGCGGCATGCCGATGACAATCTCCTTGATGCCGAGATTGCCGCCGCGCTTGATGATCTGCTCCAGCGCCGGGATCAATGACTCACCGCCGTCGAGGCCGAAGCGCTTGGTGCCGGTGAACTTGAGGTCACAGAACTTCTCGAAGCCCTCGGCCTCGATCAGTTTCATCAGGATGGCGCGACGCCCTTCGGGGGTGAAGGAGATTTCCTTGTCCGGCCCCTCGATGCGCTCCTGAATCCAGGCCTTCTGCGCGCCGTTGGAGATATGCATGAACTCGACGCCGAGCGTCTGACAATAGGTCCGCTCGCATAGTGCGACGATCTCGCGCAGCGAGCCGTATTCGAGGCCCAGCACGTGATCGAGGAAGATCTTGCGGTCGAGGTCGGCGTCGGTGAAGCCGTAGCTGCGCGGATCGAGTTCTTCGTGGTCCTTGGCCGGCTCCAGACCGAGGGGGTCGAGCTTGGCGTGGAAATGCCCGCGCATGCGGTAGGCGCGGATCAGCATCAACGCGCGCACCGAATCCCGCGTCGCCTGATGCACGTCTGCCGGCGTTGCGCCCGGCGTGCCCGCTGCGGCGGCCTTCGCCTGCAACTTGTTGCCGACGATTTTTTCAACCTGGGCCCAATTGCCGTCCAGCGCCGAGGTGAGATCGTCCTTGGGGGTCAGCGGCCAGTTCGCCCGGGCCCACGACGGCCCCTCGGCATTCTTCTGAACGTCGGCCGGCTTGTCCTTCAGGCTGCCGAAGAACTCCTGCCACTCCGGATCGACGGACTTGGGGTCCTTCTCGTAGAGCGCATAGAGGTCGTCGATATAGGTGGCGTTGGCGCCATAGAGGAAGGAGGAGAGAGCGAAGGCGGCGTTGGCGTCCTGGCGAGACATTGATTCGTCCTAAGGTTTTGATGCCACACATAAAAATGAGGCAGGAGGACCGATCCGCACCCGGATCGGCCTCTCCTTGGCACCTTTTACCCTATTTAGGATGAAGTTTCCCGCTCAAAAGAGCAAAAAACTGAATCAGGATTTCAATTTTTCGACAAGTGTCTTTCCGAGCCGCGCCGGCGACGGAGACACCGCGATCCCGGCCGATTCCATCGCCGCGATCTTGGAACCCGCATCGCCCTTGCCGCCGGAAATGATCGCGCCGGCATGACCCATGCGGCGGCCCGGAGGGGCGGTGCGCCCGGCAATGAAGCCGACCATCGGCTTCTTGCGGCCGCGCTTGGCCTCGTCCTTGAGGAACTGGGCAGCGTCCTCCTCGGCGGAACCGCCGATCTCGCCGATCATGACGATCGACTCGGTCTTGGGGTCGGCGAGGAACATTTCCAGCACATCGATGAATTCGGTGCCCTTGACCGGGTCGCCGCCGATGCCGACCGCCGTGGTCTGGCCGAGGCCTTCCTGGGTGGTCTGGAACACGGCTTCATAGGTCAGGGTGCCGGAGCGCGAGACGATGCCGACATTGCCGGGACGGAAGATGTTGGCGGGCATAATGCCGATCTTGGATTCGCCGGCGGTGACGACACCGGGACAGTTCGGCCCGATCAGCCGCGACTTCGAGCCCGACAGCGAGCGCTTCACCCGCACCATGTCGAGCACCGGAATGCCCTCGGTGATGCAGACGATCAGCGGGATCTCGGCGTCGATCGCCTCGCAAATGGCATCGGCTGCGCCCGGCGGCGGCACGTAGATCACGCTGGCGTCGGCACCGGTCTTGTCCCGCGCCTCACGCACGGTGTCGAACACCGGCAGGCCGAGATGGGTGGAGCCGCCCTTGCCGGGCGAGGTGCCGCCGACCAGCTTGGTGCCGTAGGCGATCGCCGCTTCGGAATGGAACGTGCCGTTCTTGCCGGTGAACCCTTGCGTGATCACCTTGGTCTTCGTGTCGATCAGAACGGACATTACGCGGCCTCCTTCACGGCCTTGACGATCTTCTGCGCGGCATCGTCGAGGTCGTCGGCCGCGAGCACGTTGAGGCCGGACTCATTGATGATCTTCTTGCCTTCTTCGACGTTGGTGCCTTCGAGCCGCACCACCAGCGGCACCTTGAGGCCGACCATCGCCACCGCGACGATCACGCCTTGCGCGATCACGTCGCACTTCATGATGCCGCCGAAGATGTTGACGAGAATGCCCTTCACGTTCGGATCGGCCGTGATGATCTTGAACGCCGCGGTCACCTTCTCGACCGAAGCGCCGCCACCGACGTCGAGGAAGTTCGCCGGGTTCTCGCCGTAGAGCTTGATGATGTCGAGCGTCGCCATCGCGAGGCCGGCGCCGTTGACCATGCAGCCGATGTTGCCGTCGAGCGCGATGTAGGCGAGGTCGTATTTCGACGCCTCGATTTCCTTCTCGTCTTCCTCGGTGACGTCACGCAGCGCGACAACGTCCGGATGACGATAGAGCGCGTTGTCGTCGAACGACACCTTGGCGTCGAGACAGCGCAACTGGCCCTGCTTGGTGACCACCAGCGGGTTGATCTCCAGCATCGCCATGTCCTTGGCGACGAACGCGGTATAGAGCTGCCCGACGAGCTTCTCGGCCTGCTTGGCGAGATCGCCGGTGAGGTTGAGCGCCTTGGCGACGGTGCGGCCGTGATGGCCCATCACGCCGGTCGCCGGATCGATCGAGAAGGTAACGATCTTCTCGGGGGTCTTGTGCGCGACTTCCTCGATGTTGACGCCGCCTTCGGTCGAGACCACGAACGACACACGCGAGGTTTCGCGATCGACCAGCGCCGAGAGATAGAACTCCTTGTCGATGTCGGAGCCTTCCTCGATGTACAGGCGATTGACCTGCTTGCCGGCGGGACCGGTCTGCACGGTCACCAGTGTCGCGCCGAGCATCTCCTTGACGAACTGCTTGACCTCATCGACCGACTTGGCGAGGCGCACGCCGCCCTTGTCGCCGGCGGAAGCTTCCTTGAACTTGCCCTTGCCGCGACCACCCGCGTGAATCTGGCTCTTCACCACCCATACCGGCCCTCCGAGTTCCTTGGCGGCCGCTTCCGCGTCCTCCGCCTTCAGAATCGGAACACCGCGCGATACAGCCACGCCGAATTCGCGCAATAACGCCTTGGCCTGGTACTCGTGAATATTCATCCGCGCCCCTTACGATCCGTCATCCGATACGAAAACCGCGCGGGCCAGGCCCGCGCGGTGAGATGTCTTACTTCTTGCCCAGCAGATCGGGAGCGATCTGCCGGCACGCGTCCATCAGGCCATGCACGGAGCCGACCGACTTGTCGAAACCCTCGCGGTCCTTGCCGGCGAGGTCGATCTCGACAATGCGCTCGACGCCCTTGGCGCCGATCACCACCGGCACGCCGACATAGGTGTCCTTCACGCCGTACTCGCCGTTGAGATAGGCGGCGCAGGGCATCACGCGCTTCTTGTCCTTCAGATAGCTCTCCGCCATCGCGATGGCGGACGCCGCCGGCGCGTAGAAGGCCGAACCGGTTTTCAGCAGGTTGACGATTTCCGCGCCGCCGTTGCGGGTGCGGGTGACGATCTCGTCGAGCCGCGCCTGCGAGGTCCAGCCCATCTTGACCAGGTCCGGCAGCGGAATGCCGGCGACGGTCGAATACTTCACCAGCGGCACCATGGTGTCGCCATGGCCGCCGAGCACGAAAGCGGTGACGTCTTCCACCGACACGCCGAATTCATCGGCGAGGAAATAGCGGAAGCGCGCCGAGTCCAGCACGCCGGCCATGCCGACCACCTTGCGATGCGGCAGGCCGCACGCCTTCTGCAACGCCCACACCATCGCGTCGAGCGGGTTGGTGATGCAGATGACGAAGGCGTTCGGCGCGTACTTCTTGATGCCGGCGCCGACCTGCTCCATCACCTTCAGGTTGATGCCGAGCAGATCGTCACGGCTCATGCCTGGCTTGCGCGGCACGCCGGCGGTGACGATGATGACATCCGCACCTTCGATCGCTTCATAGGAGTTGGCACCGCTGAGGTTGGCGTCGAAGCCGTCGACCGGCGACGACTGCGCCAGGTCCAGCGCCTTGCCCTGTGGCACGCCTTCCGCGATATCGAACAGCACGACATCGCCGAGTTCTTTCAGGCCGACGAGATGAGCGAGCGTTCCGCCGATCTGGCCGGAGCCAATCAAAGCAATCTTGTTGCGCGCCATGGGAAACTTGTCCTTTGAAGTCGGGAGTGGAGGAAGGAGGGAATTCTTGGCAGGTTGGTTAGACCTTTCGCGGGAACCGTTCAAGTCGCACCTTGGTTGAAAATTTCCCGATACCAGCGGAACTAGATCAGGTTTCAACCAGACCGGTGCTTGCGCCCGACGCCGTCGAATCGCTGCGGCCATGCGGCAGCGCGAGGTAGGATTCAGAGCCCATCTCGATCAATCGCGACACCGTGCGCTGGAACTCCATTGCCTCGGTGCCTTCGGTCGCGCTGTAGAGCGACATCGGATCGGCGTCGGCCGATGCCATCAGCTTCACGGCATTGTCGTAAAGCGTATCGATCAGCGCGATGAAACGCTTGGCGGCGTTGCGATCGGCCGCGTCCATCGCCGGAATGCGGTCGATCATGATCGTGTGGTAGTCGTGGGCCAGCCGCAAATAATCAGACGCGCCAAGCGGTTGCTCGCATAGATCGGCAAATGAAAAGCGCGCGACGCCTGAGGCCGCGTGCGGCACATGCAGCTTGCGGCCTTTGACGATGAGATCGACCGGCTCGCCGCGCGCGCCGCCCGTCAGCTTGGTCCATGCAGTATCAAGCGCGGCTTCCGCGGCATCATCCGCCGGCACCATCCACATCTTGACGCCAGCGAGTTTCTCAAGCCGGAAATCGGTGCGCGAATCCAACCGCAGCACATCCATGTGCTCCTGGATATGATCGATGAACGGCAGGAACAGCGCGCGATTGAGGCCGCCTTTGTAGAGATCGGCCGGCGCAACGTTGGAGGTAGCAACAACGACGGTGCCAAGTTCGAACAGCCGCGCGAACAGCCGGCCGAGGATCATCGCATCGGCAATGTCGGTGACGTGGAATTCGTCGAAGCACAGCAGCCACGCCTCGTCGAAGATCGACGAGGCGGTGAGATGCACGACATCGGTATCCGCCATTTCACCACGTGCGATACTCTGGCGGAAATTGTAGATGCGCTCGTGCGCGTCGGCCATGAACTCATGGAAGTGCGCGCGACGCTTGTGCATCACCTGGCTTTGCTCGAAGAACAAATCCATCAGCATGGTCTTGCCGCGGCCGACTTCGCCGTGGACGTAAAGGCCGCGCGGCGCGGTGTCTCTCTTGTCGCCGAACAGGCGGCCGAAAAAGCCCTGTTTGCGCGCCGGCCGGTAGCGCGACAGTTGCTCGTCGAGCGCGGCGAAGGCCTCCACCGCGCGCGCCTGCGCCGGATCGGCTTCAATGGCTCCGGACGTCACCAGGGATTTGTAGCGGGCGCGAAACGAGGCGGGCGAGGAAGCATCCATAGGCCGCTAACGGCCTCAGCGCGCGCGAAAATGCAAGCTGGAAATGAGGCTACTTCGCACCCCTCATGCGCTCAGCGCATATGCATCTTCGACCACATAGGGCCCACCGCCCACCGAGGCGCGCGACGAAAACAGCACGAACCGCGAGGCCCGGAACACCCGCGTCGGGAAATATCCGCGCAGCGACAGGTAGTCGGCGACATCCTGATTGGACGCGGTGCGCAGCCGCGCCAAGGTTACATGCGGCGTGAACTTGCGGCCTTCCGGCGTGAGCCCGATCCGCTGCATCAACCGTTCGAGTTCGGCATGAAGTTCGATCAGCGGCCGGCTCGGCACCACCGAGGCAACCACCGCGCGGGGCTTCTTGCCGCCGAAGCTGGAGAGCCCCTGAAGCGTCACGTCGAACGGCTTGCGATTGATCCGCGGCAACAGCGACGCGATCTCGTTGGCCGCGAGGCCGTCGATATCGCCGATGAACCGCAGGGTGACGTGATAGTTTTCCGGGTCGATCCAGCGCGCACCCGGCAACCCGCCGCGCAACTGGGACAGTGTCTGTCCGACCTCGACGGGAATTTCCAGTCCAGTAAACAAACGCGGCATCGCGACCCCCGATGCTAGCCCGATGACGAATCACCGATAGCTGTTTCTACCGCAGATACATGACAGAGCGAAGCGACGACCGTTCGGCCGGTGGACAACCGCCACACGATAAAGTGTCGTCCCCGCGCAGGCGGCGACCTAGACTCCGCAGCAGCAATGATATGGAAAGCGCCTGTCATCTGCTCACGCAACAATCATTGAGGCCAGGGGTTATGGGTCCCCGCCTGCGCGGGGACGACGCCGAGGTTTTTAGCGGCGCATCCCAACTATTCGCGCGCCGTCTTGGCGTTCCCGAGAAAGGCTTCAACCACAGGCAAAATCCGCGCGACGATGCGGTCGACGCCGGCTGCGGTCGGATGCATTCCATCCGCCTGGTTGAGCGCGGCGTCCGCCGCCACGCCGTCGAGAAAGAACGGATCAAGCGGCACACCGAACTGCTTCGCCAGATCGGGATAGATCGCATTGAACCGCGCCGCATACTCCGCACCGTAGTTCGGCGGCGCAAGCATCCCGCATAATAGTACCGATATGTGGCGAGCCTGCAGCCGCTGGATGATCTCGCCCAGCGCCTTGCGGGTGACGTCCGGATCGATACCGCGCAGCGCATCGTTGGCACCGAGTTCGAGGATCACCGCATCGGTGCCATCCGGCACCGACCAGTCGAGCCGCCCGAGCCCGCCGGAACTGGTATCGCCGGACACCCCGGCATTGTCGATATCGACCGCTATCCCCTTGGCACGCAAGGCACTTTGCAGCCTTGCGGGAAATGCCGCGCCGGCCGGCAGGCCGTAACCGGCGCTGAGCGAATCTCCCAGCACCACGACCTTAAGTGGCTTGGCCGCAGCGGCAGGCGTCTGCGCTTGTCCCGTCCCGATCGTGAACAGCGGCGCAAGCACGATCGCAAGTGCCGCCACAAACATCCGCGCCGCCCCCTCGACCGCCGCGCGCCAATCGCCATATGACCGAAGCATGGACAATCTCACCGCATCCCCCGCTTCATCGGTCCCGTCAGCCACGCGCGACGCGACGCCTTCGATTTCAATCACCAACCTCGACCTTTCGCTGGGGACGGGGGCCGCCCGCGTTCACATCCTGAAAAACATCTCGCTGCGGATCGCCACCGGCGAAGCGATCGGCCTCGTCGGCGCCTCCGGCTCCGGCAAGTCCACGCTGCTGATGGTGATGGCGGGGCTCGAACGTCCGGATAGCGGAGAGGTGGTGGTGAACGGCACCTCCTTCAATGCCCTCGACGAGGATGCGCTGGCGCGGTTTCGCGGCCGCCACGTCGGCATCGTATTCCAGTCGTTCCACCTGATCCCGACCATGACGGCGCTGGAAAACGTTTCGGTGCCGCTCGAACTCGCCGGCCACCCCGATGCCGCCGCGCGTGCCGCGCGCGAGCTCGAACTGGTGGGCTTGAATGAACGACTGCATCACTATCCGCGCCAACTTTCCGGCGGCGAACAGCAGCGCGTCGCCATCGCCCGCGCACTCGCTCCCGATCCCGCGATTCTCGTCGCGGATGAACCAACCGGCAATCTCGACGAAACCACCGGCCAGCAGATCGTTGATCTTCTGTTCGCGCAGCAAGCCGCGCGCGGCATGACCATGGTGCTGGTGACGCACGACGCGGCGCTGGCGCACAAATGCGACCGCGTCGTTCGTCTGCGCTCCGGCCAGATCGAGACGCCGGAGCCGGAGCGGCGCTGGACCGAGACGGCGTAACCGCATGAGCCTCGCTGTCGACTCCTCACCACGCACCGCCATCTCGCTGCTGCCGTTGCGCTATGCCATCCGCGAGTTGCGCAGCGGGTTGCGCGGCTTCTATGTCTTCATCGCCTGCATCGCGCTCGGGGTGATGGCGATCGCCGGCGTCGGCTCGGTCGCCGGAAGTCTCGCGGCAGGCTTGAGCGAGCAGGGCCGCACCCTGCTCGGCGGCGATGTTTCGCTGTCGCTGATCCAGCGCGAAGCCAAGCCCGATGAACTCGCGTTTCTCCGCGCACACGGAACGGTGTCGGTGGCAGCAACCATGCGCGCGATGGTGCGTGCGCCCGACGGCCAACTGGCGCTGACCGAAATGAAGGCGGTCGATGCCGCCTATCCGATGCTGGGCGCGTTGGCGCTCGAACCGTCGATGCCCGTTGCCGAACTTCTTGCCGAACATAACGGCGCGTTCGGCGCCGCCATCGATCCGGTGTTGCTGGCGCGGCTCGGATTGAAGATCGGCGACCGCGTCAACATCGGCGAGGCGGCGTTCGAGATCCGCAGCGCGGTGACCTCGGAGCCTGACAAGCTTGCCGGCGGCATTGGTTTCGCGCCGCGCGTGCTGGTCAGCGAGGAAGCATTGCGGGCGACGCATCTGTTGCAGCCCGGCAGCCTGGTGCGCTGGATCTATCGCGTGCGCCTGCCCGACAACAACGCCACCGACGCCGGCGCGAAAGCCTTCATCGACGCCACACGCGCCACACTGCCCAATGCCGGTTGGGAGATTCGTTCGCAGAGCAACGCGTCGCCGCAGTTGGAACGAACCATCAAGCGCTTCACGCAATTCCTCACCCTGGTCGGCCTCGCCGCGCTGCTGGTCGGCGGCGTCGGCGTCGCCAATGCCGTGAAGAGCCACATCGACCGCCGCCGCGATGTGATCGCCGCATTCAAATCGCTAGGCGCTCCGGCGAGCCGCATCTTCGCGATCTATCTGACGCAGGTGATGATGCTGGCAGCGATCGGTTCGCTGATCGGGCTTGCGGTCGGCGCGGCGCTGCCGTTCGTCATCGTCGGCCTGTTCGGCAAGCTGCTGCCGCTGCCGGTGGAGCCGGCATTGCACGGCGGCGAGTTGGCGATGGCTTTCGTTTACGGTCTGTTAACCGCGCTGGCATTCGGGCTGTGGCCGTTGGCGCGCATCCATGACGTGCCGGTCGCGGCGCTGTTCCGCGATACCGTCAGCGAGGAGCGCCGCCGCCCGCGCCTGCCCTATCTGATCGGCATGGCGGCAGTGATCGCGCTGCTGATCGCCGTGGTGATCGCGCTCGCCTACGACAAGCGCATTGCCGCGATCTTCGTCGCCGCGTCCATTGTGGTGTTCGCCTTGCTGCGCGCGCTTGCCGCCGGGCTGATGGCTGTCGCGCGAGGGCTGCCGCGCCCGCGCGGCACCATGCTGCGGCTCGCGCTCAGCAACATCCATCGGCCCGGTGCGCTGACGCCGTCGGTGGTGCTGTCGCTCGGTCTTGGACTGGCGGTGCTGGTGACCATCACCCAGATCGACGGCAACCTGCGGCGGCAGTTCATGGCGGCGCTGCCGGATCATGCGCCGTCGTTCTACTTCATCGATATTCCCTCCACCGACGCCGAACGCTTCGACGCCTTCCTCAAACAGCAAGCGCCGAACGCTACCGTCGAAGACGTGCCGATGCTGCGCGGTCGCATCGTCTCCGCGCGCGGCGTCAAAGCCGAGGACCTCAAGCCGACACACGACGCCGAATGGGTGCTGCAAAGCGACCGCGGCCTGACCTACACAAGCGAAGTGCCGCGTGGCTCGAAAGTGGTGGAAGGCGAATGGTGGGCGCCCGATTACAGCGGCCCGCCGCTGGTGTCATTCGAGAAGAAACTCGCGGATGGATTGGGCCTCAAGATCGGGGACGAGGTGGTGGTGAACGTGCTGGGACGCAACATCTCCGCGACCATCAGCAACCTGCGCAGCGTCGATTGGCAGAGCCTCGGCATCAATTTCGTGTTGGTGTTCTCGCCCAACGCGTTTCGCGGCGCGCCGCACACCCACATCGCCACGCTGACGCCGCCGACGACCAGCGCGGACGAGGACGCCCGCATCGTCAAGGCGGTCGCGAACGCGTTTCCGATGGTGACCAGCGTACGGGTGCGGGAGGCACTGCAAACCATCGGCACCGTCGTCACCAATCTGGTGCTGGCGATTCGCGGTGCCAGCGCCATCACCTTGCTGGCCGCGATCCTCGTGCTCGGCGGCGCGCTGGCTGCGGGACACCGTCATCGCGTCTACGACGCCGTCATCCTCAAGACATTGGGCGCGACCCGCGCACGCCTGCTCGGCGCCTACGCACTGGAATACCTGATGATCGGCATCGCGACGGCGGTGTTCGGCGTGCTGGCCGGCTCGGTCGCCGCATGGCTGATCGTGACGCGACTGATGACCCTCGGCTTCGTCTGGCAGGCCGGCAACGCCGCCGCCGTGGTCGCCGCCGCGCTCGCGGTAACGGTCGGCCTCGGCCTCGCCGGCACCTTGAGCGCGCTCAACCGCAAGCCGGCCTCGGTGCTGCGCAGCTTATGACAATATGAAGCAGACGACGGGTCTCTTCGCCCGAAGCGGGTTCCGGCGTTAACGAATTGTGCAACGGCGCCTGTTTACGGTGGAATTCGCGCCAGAACGGCCCCCGATTCCGTCATGCGGCATGCTGCGGAGCGACATTCAGCCGCGCGTGGAAGCTTGCAACGAATGTGTTAGTTTACCACATACCAGCTTGGGTCAGACGCCGGTTTGATGGCTTGGATTCATGGCATCAAGTTCATGTCTTCGAATTCATGTCGCGGATGGCGGCATCTGGGATAGAGTTTCGCGCTGGCAGCGAAAACCCTTCGCGCCTTGCCAGACAACCTAGAGGGTTTCGACCATGTCGGACTTGGACCGTAACTACACTTCACCTTTCGGCCGGGCCGCCGGGCGGGTAGACACCGCCGCCGTCGATGCCGGTCTGCGCGCTTACATGCTGCGCATTTACAACTACATGGCGATCGGCCTGGCCATCACCGGCCTCGCCGCGCTCGGCGTCTATATGGCCGCGGTCACCGGCGACGCCTCGGGCGCCGCGGCCAAGGTCGGCAACACCTACCTGACGTCGTTCGGCGTCGCGATGTTCGTAAGCCCGCTGAAGTGGGTGTTCATGCTGGCGCCGCTGGCGATGGTGTTCGTCATCTCCTTCGGCATCAATCGCCTGAAGCCCGCCACGGCACAAATGCTGTTCTGGGCCTTCTCGGCGCTGATGGGCATCTCGCTGTCGTCGATCTTCCTGGTGTACACCCACACCTCGATCGTGCGCGTGTTCTTCATCACCGCCGCGGCGTTCGGTGCGCTGAGCCTCTATGGCTACACCACCAAGCGTGACATGACCGGCATGGGTTCGTTCCTGATGATGGGCCTGTTCGGCATCATCATCGCCAGCCTGGTGAATATCTTTATCGCGTCCTCGATGCTGCAGTTCGTGGTGTCGGTGATCGGCGTGCTGGTGTTCGCGGGCCTCACCGCCTGGGATACCCAGCGGCTGAAGAACGACTACATCTACGGTTATGCCAGCCAGGGCGGCGACGTCGCCGAACGCGCGGCCATCTCCGGAGCGCTGTCGCTCTATCTGAACTTCATCAACCTGTTCACGCTGCTGTTGCAGCTTCTCGGACAGCGCGACTAGACCATCGGCTCATACGAGCCCGACACCAAAGCCCCGGCCTTGCGCCGGGGCTTTTTTTGTATGCTGCTCTCGCGCGCATTTGCCTGTTTTCTGCTCTTTTCTTTTGGCCGCGAGAAAAATAGCCTCTCGCGCATGTCCCTCCATCACCCTTCCCGTCATGTCATCCGTTGAAATCCGGCCGGCGCGCGAAGCCGACCTGCCTGCCATCACCGCCATTTACGATCGCGAGGTCCGCGAAAACACCGCAACGTTCGAACTGACGCCGCCGGATCTGGCTGAGATGACGCGCCGTTTCCGCGCCTTGCAGGACAGCGGCTTTCCGTATCTCGCGGCGACGCTGGAGAGCGACGTACTTGGCTACGCCTACGCCAGCTCGTACCGGCCGCGCCCGGCCTATCGTTTCACCGTCGAGAACTCGGTGTATCTCGCACCGTCCGCGCAACGGCGCGGCATCGGCACCCAACTGCTGCAACGCCTGATCGTCGAATGCGAAGCGCGCGGCCATCGCCAGATGATCGCGGTGATCGGCGATTCCGCCAACGCCGGCTCGATCGGCCTGCACCGCCGCTGCGGCTTCGCCATGATCGGCACGCATCCCGACGTCGGCTTCAAGTTCGGCCGCTGGCTCGATACCGTGATGATGCAACGCGCGCTTGGTGACGGCGCGACGACGGTGCCGGCGGGTGGGTGATTCCGTGGCTCCGTCATGGACGGAAAGACGTGGATGGCCGGGACGAGCCCAGCCATGACCATGGAGGGTCTCTGCCGAGAGGCGAAGGGCGCTACACCAGCGCCAGCTTGCGGTCGATCGCCAGCAGCACGCGATCAAGATCGTGGCCGCGGCGCAGGATCAGCCCGCCTGCCGAGACGACGCTGTAAGCGCCCTGCTTGCGCGCGAGGCGCGGGTCCTTCTCGATACGATAGAGCGGCACCTCGGAGGCGCGGCGGAAGATCGAGAACACCGCCTTGTCCTTGAGGAAGTCGATGGCGTAGTCGCGCCATTCGCCGTCGGCGACCATGCGCCCGTAGAGATTCAGAATTCGATTGAGCTCAAGGCGATTGAACGTGACATTGCTTGGCGGCGTCCCCGCCGTGCGCTCCGATCCGCGGCTATCCTCCGGGCCGGCCTCCCCCGACGTCAAACTCATCGGCGCCTCCTGTCATGCGGCTGACATGATCGCCCCGACTGCTCTGCGCCGCAAGGGTTGAGTGCTTTCGCGGCACGACTCACAGGAACGTTAGGCAAATCATAATACGGCCCAATTTCCGCCCATCGGAAGCCGCGCTGACTTGCGACAACACCATCACTGCGTCGGCCCGGTTCTTTCAATCCCGGTTTCCTCAGCCCCCAGCCCCCCGGGGTCGTCAGGATCGGGCCTGTACGCAGGGAGGTTAATCCCCCGACTCCGGGCCAACGCAAGTTGGTCCTTTTTCTTTTTGGGCGTCTGTTTCCGTGAGTTCAGGCCGGCCGCGGGCCTGCGAGAATCAGGACAGCGCCGGCGAGACAAAGCGCCGCGCCGCTGACGTCCCAGCGATCCGGCCGCACGCCTTCGATCATCCAGAGCCAGCCCAGCGACGTCACGATGTAGACGCCGCCATAGGCCGCATAAGCGCGACCGGCCGCCGGCGAATCAACCAGCGTCAGCAGATAGGCGAACAGCATCAGCGAGGCGATGCCGGGCACCAGCCACCACACCGACTTGTCGAGCCGCAGCCACGCCCAGAACGCGAAGCAACCGGCAATCTCCGCCAGCGCCGCGCCGATGTAAGCGAGGATCGTCATATCAGCGAGACGGGACTAATGCAGCGGCGTGAAGGCCGCGCCGAGCATTGCGCCCGGTCTGTCGTGGGTGCCGTCTTGCACATAGACCGCAGCGGCATCGACGCCATCACGCGCGATGTTTTCCATCGGCACGCTCCAGCTCGCGGTCTTGCCGGACCAGTCGCCGACCTTCAGCCAGTTGCGGACGACGTTGTGATAGACGATCTCACGGCCACGATTTTCGCCGCGCGCGATCGCGATCGGCACCGCGCGCGAGATCGCACAGATCCAGATTTCACCTTGGCGTGCGGCGTGCCCGGGCGTCGCCGCGGTCACTGTGACGTTGAGCTGCTTGCCCGATACCGACATCGAGACTGGCACCGACATCACGTCGTTCGCCTGTTTGGTTTCGCGCATCGCCGTATCGATGGCGGTGCGATCGCTGCCGATCAGATGACGTTCGCCGTTGACGATCACTTGCGGCGTGTAGACGTCGCGATCGCCGCGCATCCGCGAATAGGCTTTCTGCCGCGTGCTGAAGCGTGAATCCGCCAGCGTGTCCTTCCAGCCGAGATAGTCCCAGTAATCGATCGGCATCGTCAGCGCCACCACGGACGGATCTCGCGCGAGTTCACCGAGAATCTTGTCGGCGGGTGGACACGACGAGCAGCCTTGCGACGTGAACAGTTCAACCACCGCGCGCGGCGACTGTGCGGTGGCCGGCTGAACCGTTGCCGTCATGGCGACGACACCGAGCATTCCAGACCATCGCAGCAAATCAGTGATTGCCATCATTCTTCCATTGGAGCGTTTCAAGCGAAGTGGACACCGGTTCGCGTAAAGAAAACGCACAATAACGAGAATCTGAAGCTACAACTCCCGCGGCATCCGAGCCAACGATATCGGATCGGTGATATCAGGCCATTAAAAACGCGAGAAGGCGACCTTTCATAGGCCGCCTTCCCGTCACGCTCCACTCACTTCACGGTGAGGCGAACTGCCGCAACGCACTCACGCCGCAAGGCGGCGCAGCACGTACTGCAGAATGCCGCCGTTGCGGTAGTATTCCAGTTCGTCCAGCGTATCGATGCGGCACAGGAGCGGCACCTGCTTCAGCGAACCGTCGCTGGAGACGATATCCGCGAACAGCTTCTGCCGCGGCTTGAGTTCGCCCTGAAGCCCGCGAATCGTCACCTGCTCGTCGCCCTTCAAGCCAAGCGACGCCCACGACGTTCCTTCTTCGAACGTCAACGGCAGCACACCCATGCCGACGAGGTTCGAGCGATGGATGCGCTCGAAGCTCTGGGTGATCACCGCGCGCACGCCGAGCAGTGTGGTGCCCTTCGCGGCCCAGTCGCGCGACGAACCGTTGCCGTATTCGGCGCCGGCGAACACCACGAGCGGCGTCTGCTCTTCCTTGTACTTCATCGCGGCGTCATAGATCGTCATCTGCTCGCCATCGGGCCAGTGCCTGGTGAGCCCGCCTTCCGGAATGTTGCCGTCGGCGCCCTTCAGCATGTAGTTCTTGATGCGGATGTTGGCGAAGGTGCCGCGCATCATCACTTCATGATTGCCGCGCCGCGTGCCGTACTGATTGAAGTCAGCCGGACGCACCTGATGGTCGGTGAGATACTTGCCGGCCGGCGAGGTCAGCTTGATCGAACCGGCGGGCGAGATGTGGTCGGTGGTGATCTTGTCGCCGAACAGCGCGAGGATGCGCGCATCGACGATGTCGTTCACCGGCGCCGGCGTCTTGGTCATGCCCTCGAAGTACGGCGGGTTCTGCACGTAGGTCGACGACATGTTCCAGCGGTAGGTTTCGCCGGCGGTGGTCTTGATCTTGCGCCAGTTGGTGTCGCCCTTGAACACGTCGGCATACTTCTTCTTGAAGATCTGCGAGGTGACGTACTTCTTGATGAAGGCGTTGATCTCCTGCGCGGTCGGCCAGATGTCGCGCAAATAGACCGGCTTGCCGTCCTTGCCGGTGCCGATCGACTCCTTGGTCAGATCCTTGGTCACGGTGCCGGCGAGCGCGTGCGCGACCACCAACGGCGGCGAGGCCAGATAGTTCGCCTGCACGTCCGGCGAGACGCGGCCTTCGAAGTTGCGGTTGCCCGACAGCACCGCCGCGGCGACGATGCCGTTGTCGTTGATCGACTTCGAAATCTCCGGCGCCAGCGGGCCGGAGTTGCCGATGCAGGTGGTGCAGCCGAAGCCGACCAGATTGAAGCCGACCTTGTCGAGATCCTGCTGCAAGCCGGAATTGGCGAGATATTCGGCGACCACCTGGCTGCCCGGCGCCAGCGAGGTCTTCACCCACGGCTTCGCCTTGAGCCCCTTGGCCGCCGCCTTGCGCGCCAGCAGGCCAGCGGCGATCAGCACGCTCGGGTTCGAGGTGTTGGTGCAGGAGGTGATGGCGGCGATCACCACGTCGCCGTGGCCGACCTGGAAGTCGCGGCCTTCGACGTCGTAGCGGCTCGCGATGTCATCGGCCTTCTTGTACTCGGTCTCCATCGCCGCACTGAATCCGGCGGGAATGGTTTCCAGCGCCGCGCGACCTTCCGGCCGCTTCGGACCGGCCATCGACGGCACCACGTCGGCGAGGTCGAGCACCAGCTTGTGTGTGAACACCGGGTCCGGCGAGTTGGCGGTGCGGAACAGGCCCTGCGCCTTGGCATATTTCGCGACGAGATCAACGCGCGCCGGCTTGCGGCCCGAGGTCTTGAGATAATCGATGGTCGCGGCATCGACCGGGAAGAAGCCGCAGGTCGCGCCGTATTCCGGCGCCATGTTGCCAATGGTCGCCTTGTCGGCCACCGACATCGAATCGAGACCCGAGCCGTAGAACTCGACGAACTTGCCGACCACGCCGAGCTTGCGCAGCATCTGCGTCACGGTCAGCACGAGGTCGGTGGCGGTGACGCCTTCGCGCAGTTTGCCCTTGAGCTTGAAACCGACCACTTCCGGCAGCAGCATCGACAGCGGCTGGCCGAGCATACAGGCTTCCGCCTCGATGCCGCCGACGCCCCAGCCGAGCACGGCGAGACCGTTGACCATGGTGGTGTGCGAATCGGTGCCGACCAGCGTGTCGGGATAGGCGACCTCGAAGGTGCCGGTCTTCTTGCCGACGGTCATCTTCTCCTTACGCGTCCACACCGTCTGCGCGAGATATTCGAGATTGACCTGATGGCAGATGCCGGTGCCGGGCGGCACCACGGAGAAGTTCGAGAACGCGCCCTGACCCCACTTCAGGAATTCGTAGCGTTCCTTGTTCTGCTTGTATTCCTCGGCGACGTTCTTTCCGAACGCCTTGTTGTCACCAAAGAAGTTGACGATCACCGAGTGGTCGATGACGAGATCGACCGGCACCAGCGGGTTGATCTTCTCCGCATCGCCGCCGAGCGCCTGCATCGCGTTGCGCATCGCGGCGAGATCGACCACCGCCGGCACGCCGGTGAAGTCCTGCATCAGCACCCGGGCCGGACGGAAAGCGATTTCATGCTCCAGCGCGCGCTTCTTCATCCACTTCACGACGGCAAGGATGTCTTCCTTCTTGACCGTGCGGTCATCCTCGTTACGCAGCAGATTCTCCAGCAGCACCTTCATCGAATAAGGCAGCCGCGAAATTCCCTTGAGGCCGTTCTTCTCGGCCGTCGGCAGGCTGTAATAGATGTAGGACTTGGTGCCGACCTTGAGGGTTTTCCGGCATTTGAAGCTGTCGAGCGAGGTCATGTGGAGCGATCCCAATTTTCCGTGACGGACACCTGGCGAATGGTATTAAAACACCAGCTAGGCTGAGCCGACTGACTTGCAGGCGCGCATTGTGTGCTGCATCAAGACCGGGCTTATAGAATGTTTCTAGCAGCGCCGCCACATCGACCATCGGTTGCTTGACGGTGTGAGATAGAAGAGCCGCAGAATCATGGGACGTGCAGCGATGCGGCTCACCGGAAGCCAGCTCAGATGCGTGCGGGGCGGGCGCGAAATCTTCGCTCGCCTCGATTTCACCGCCGACGCCGGCGAACCGCTGGCGGTGATCGGCGCCAACGGCGCAGGCAAGACCTCGCTGCTGCGGCTGATCGCCGGCCTGATCGCGCCCGCCGGTGGCAGCGTGACCTTCGCGGGCGGCGATGACGATCTCTCGCCCGCCGAGCAGGCGCACTATCTCGGCCATCGCGACGCGTTGAAATCGGCGCTGAGCGTGATGGAAAACCTCGCCTTCTGGCGTGCCGCGCTGGGTGGCGAGGCCACCAACATCAACGCCGCACTCAGTGCTGTCGGCCTCGATCATATCGCGCAGCTTCCGGCGGCCTATCTGTCTGCGGGCCAGCGGCGGCGGTTGTCGATCGCGCGCCTGCTGGCGGTGAAGCGGCCGATCTGGCTGCTCGACGAGCCGACCTCCTCGCTCGACGCCAACGGACAGGCGATGATGGCCGATCTGATGCGCGATCATCTCGCCGGCGGCGGCATCATCGTGGCCGCGACTCACCTCCCGCTCGGCATCGCCGCGCGTGAATTGCGAATCGGGGAGCGGGTATCGTGACCGAGACGCCTGCGTTCCGTGCCACCCCCCTCCCCAACCCTCCCCCACAAGGGGG
>JAFKKL010000044.1 GCA_017305595.1 Hyphomicrobiales bacterium
TTTGTCCGGAACCCAAGACGACGTGACCTTCACCGTGACGCGCGGCGTCACCCGTCCGGTGTGGGAGCCGGATGCCGGAACCATGGCGCTGTATGAAAAGGCGCGCGGCGTTGCCGAACAAATGGGCATGAAGCTGCCGCACGGCAGCGCCGGCGGCGGCTCCGATGCCAACTTCACCGGCGCCATGGGCATCCCTTCGCTCGACGGCCTCGGCGTGCGCGGCGGCGGCGTCCACACGCTCAACGAACATATCGAGGTGGACAGCCTTGCCGAACGCGGCCGCCTGATGGCAGGCTTGCTGGCGACGCTGGAATAAGACGGCAGCACATTCCACGCCTGCGAATATTCGTTGGCATGGAATTGGCATAATCAACTGGCGCGGGATTTCCGGGTGGATATGCCCGCGCCGGGTGAAACGAGGAAATGAGATTATTGACAACATCCCGGCCATCACGGTCATCATGGATGTCGTTTCAGGGCGCGCGACAAGGTAGGGACGAATGCTGGGATACCTGATCCGCCGAATCCTCGCCGCCATCCCGGTGATGGGCGTGGTGGCGCTGTTCGTGTTCCTGCTGCTGCGGCTAACGCCGGGCGATCCGGCCGCCATTCTCGCCGGTGACAATGCGACGCCGGAACAACTGGACCGCATCCGCACGTCGCTCGGCCTGAACGAGCCGCTCTATACGCAATTCTTCACCTGGATCGCGAAGTTGCTGCACGGCGACTTCGGCGTCTCGCTGATTTCCAACGTGCCGGTCATCACCATGATCAGCAATCGTATCGAGCCGACCATCAGCATTGCGATCGCGACCATCATCTTCACCGTCATCGTCGCGGTGCCGCTCGGCGTCATCGCGGCATGGAAGCACGGCACCTGGATCGATCGCTTCGTGATGGCGCTGTCGGTGATCGGCTTCTCGGTGCCGGTGTTCGTGATCGGCTATGTGCTGATTCAGGTGTTTGCCATCGATCTGCGCTGGTTGCCGGTGCAGGGCTATCGCAGCTTCGCGCGCGGCTTCGGTCCGTTCTTCGAGCGCATCGCGCTGCCGACGCTGACGCTGTCGTTCATTTACATCGCGCTGATCGCGCGCATGACCCGCGCCGCGATGCTCGACGTGCTCGATGAGGATTACATCCGCACCGCGCGCGCCAAGGGCATCGCCGAACACGGCGTGCTGCTGCGCCATGCGCTGCGCAACGCGGCGGTGCCGGTGATCACCGTGATCGGCACCGGCTTCGCGCTGTTGATCTCCGGCGTCGTCGTCACCGAGACGGTGTTCAATCTGCCGGGCATCGGCCGCCTCACCGTCGACGCGGTGCTGGCGCGCGACTACCCCGTCATTCAGGCGATGATCCTGCTGACCAGCGGCATCTATGTCGGGGTCAATCTGCTGATCGATCTCTCTTACACCCTGCTCGATCCGAGGATTCGTTACTGATGGCTGTCGACGCCCTGCCAGACCCCTCGCTCCGGATCACGCCGCGCCGTCTCGGCCGCAACGTGTTGCGCTCGAATCCGATTATCGCCATCGCGGTCATCTGCCTCGTCGTGATCGTGCTGATGGCGATCTTCGCACCGCTGATTTCGCCGCACGACCCGCAACTGCTGGCGCCGGCGCAGCGATTGAAGCCGGCCAGCGCCGACTATCCGCTCGGCACCGACGCTTTCGGTCGCGATGTGTTGTCGCGCATTATCTATGGCGGACGCGTTTCGCTTTTGATCGGCCTTGGCTCGGCGGTGTTCAGCGTCGCGATCGGCCTGCTGATCGGCCTCGTCTCCGGCTTCTTCAAGTGGGTCGATGCGATCATGATGCGCATCATGGACGGCCTGATGGCGATCCCGGCGATCCTGCTGGCAATCGCCGTGGTGTCGCTGTCGGGCGCAAGCCTGATGACGGTGCTGGTGGCGATCACCATTCCGGAAGTGCCGCGCGTCGCGCGACTGGTGCGGTCGGTGGTGCTGACGGCGCGTGAGGAACCTTACGTCGAAGCCGCAATCTCGGTGGGCTCCAGCCTGCCGAAGATCATGTGGCGGCACCTGGTGCCCAACACCGTGGCGCCGCTGATCGTGCAAGGCACCTACGTCTGCGCCTCCGCGATTCTTGTCGAGGCGATCCTGTCGTTCCTCGGCTGCGGCATCAGCCCGGAAATCCCGACCTGGGGCAACATCATGGCCGAGGGCCGCGCCTTCTTCCAGATCAAGCCGTCGCTGATCTTCTGGCCCGGCCTGATGCTGTCGATCGCCATTCTCTCGGTGAACCTGATCGGCGATGCCGCGCGCGACGCTCTCGACCCGCGCATGAAACAGCGCGAGGCCCGTCCATGACCGCGACCAACACCGCTCCCGTCGTCCTCGACGTTAACGATCTCGTCGTCTCGATCGGCAAGAAATCCGACGCGCCTCGCATTATCGACGGCGTCTCACTGCAGGTGCGGCAAGGCGAAACGCTCTGCGTGGTCGGCGAAAGCGGCTCGGGCAAATCGGTGACGTCGCTCACCGTGATGGGCCTGTTGCCGAAGAAGGTGCTGATGCCGACACGCGGCAAGATCACGCTGGCGGGCGAGGACATTCTCGCGGCCAGCGACCGGCGGCTGCGGCAATTGCGCGCCACCACCATGGCGATGATCTTTCAGGAGCCGATGACCGCGCTCAATCCGGTGGTGCCGGTCGGCAAGCAGATCGACGAGGTGCTGCGCGCGCACACCAACCTCGACGCCCGCGCGCGGCGCGAACGCATTCTGGCGATGATGGAACAAGTGCGGCTGCCGGACGTCGCGCGCATCTTCAAGTCATATCCGCATCAACTCTCCGGCGGGCAGCGCCAGCGCATCATGATCGCGATGGCGCTGGTGCTCGAGCCGAAGCTGTTGATCGCCGACGAGCCGACCACCGCGCTCGACGTCACCACGCAAAAGCAGATCCTGTCGTTGATCCGCGACCTGCAACGCGACCACGGCACCGCGGTGCTGTTCATCACCCACGACATGGGCGTGGTCGCGGAGATCGCCGATCGCGTCGTGGTGATGCGCAAGGGCAAGGTCGTGGAGACCGGCGCGCTCGACGCCATCCTGCGCGCCCCCACTATGGAATACACCCGCAACCTGCTGTCGTCCGTGCCGAGCCTGATCCCGCGCGCGGCGCGGCCCGCTTCCAGCGAACCGATCGTACTCGAAACCGAAAGTCTCGGCAAAATCTATCGCCAGCGCTCGACGTTCGGCGCCGCGCGCGAGGTTGCCGCCGCGCAGAACGTGACGCTGACGCTGCGCAAGGGCCGCACGCTCGGCATCGTCGGCGAAAGCGGTTCGGGCAAGTCCACGGTGGCGCGCTGCATCGTGCGACTGATCGATCCGACCTCGGGCGAGGTCCGTCTTGCCGGTCAGGATATCTCGACGCTATCGCGCCCCGCGCTGCGTCCGCATCGCAAGCGTATCCAGATCGTGTTCCAGGACCCCTACCGCTCGCTCAATCCGCGCGTCACCGTCGGTGAAACCATCGCCGAAGGGCCGGTGAATTACGGCGTGCCGCACGCCGAGGCGATCAAGCGCGCCGGCGAATTGCTCGAACTGGTCGATCTGCCTGCCGATGCTATCTCACGCTATCCGCACCAGTTCTCCGGCGGCCAACGCCAGCGCATCGCGATTGCCCGCGCGCTGGCGCTCGATCCCGACGTGCTGGTGGCGGACGAAGCGGTGTCGGCGCTCGACGTCTCGGTGCAGGCGCAGGTTCTCGACCTGCTCGACGAAATCCAACAACGGCTCGGCATCGCGCTATTGTTCATCACCCACGACCTGCGCGTCGCCGCGCAAATCTGCGACGAGGTGGTGGTGATGCAGCACGGCCGCGTGGTCGAGCAAGGTCCCGCGGGCGAAATCCTCACCAATCCGCAACAGGCCTACACCAAGCAGTTGCTCGAAGCCGCCCCCGGCCGCCACTGGGACTTTGCCAATTTCCGTCCAGTGAATGTGCAGAGTGCTTTGGCATCGCCTGGCGCAGTATAGGTTGACACAGTCGGAGCCGTCACCCTGAGGTGCTATCGCGTAGCGATAGCCTCGAAGGGCGGCAACCCATCCTTCGAGGCGCGCGGCATGCGCCACTCGCACCTCAGGATGACGTTTCGTCGCTTGCGCTCCCCGCAATGACGCGACTAACGTTGTCGCACAGCGACACTTCATCGGAATGACTTCATGACCCGTATCGCCGTCGGCGGCTTCCTGCACGAGACCAACACTTTTGCGCCCACCAAGGCAACCTATGCCGATTTCGTTCACGGCGGCGGCTGGCCGGCGATGACCCATGGCTCGGACGTGCTGAAGGTGATGCGCGGCATCAATGTCGGCCTCGCCGGCTTCGTCGATGATGCAGTCGCGCGCGGCTGGGAGTTGATCCCAACGATTGCCTGCGGCGCAAGCCCCTGCGCGCATGTGACGAAGGATGCCTATGAACGCGTCGCCAGGGAAATGGTCGACGGCATCGCCAATGCCGGCGCGCTCGACGCGGTCTATCTCGATCTGCACGGCGCCATGGTCACCGAGCATCTCGACGACGGCGAAGGCGAGTTGCTCGCGCGTGTGCGCAAGATCATCGGCCCCAATCTGCCGCTGGTGGTCAGCCTCGATCTGCACGCCAACGTCACGCCGGAAATGGTCGAGCATGCCGACGCGCTGATCGCCTATCGCACCTATCCCCACGTCGACATGGCCGACACCGGCCGCGCCTCGGCGAAACATCTCGCGCTGCTGCTGGAACGCAAGCAGCGCTTCGCGAAAGCCTTTCGTCAATTGCCGTTCCTGATCCCGATCAGTTGGCAATGCACCTTCGATCAGCCGACCAAAGGCATCAACGACAAGCTCGCGGCGCTGGAGAACGACGCGGTGCCGACGCTCTCATTCGCACCAGGCTTTCCCGCCGCCGATTTTCCCGGCTGCGGTCCCACCGTGTTCGCCTACGGCCGCACGCAGGCGGATGCCGACGCGGCCGCCGATGCCGTCGCGCAACTGGTCATCGGTCACGAAGATGACTTCGACGGAAAAATCTATGCGCCCGACGAAGGCGTGCAGCACGCGATGCAACTGGCGAAGACCGCACGCAAGCCGATCGTGATCGCCGACACGCAGGACAACCCCGGCGCCGGCGGCGATTCCGATACCACCGGCATGCTGCGCGCGCTGGTGCGCAACAAAGCCCAGCGCGCCGCGACCGGCGCGATCTACGATCCGGCTTCAGCGAAAGCGGCGCACGCAGCCGGCGAAGGCGCGAGCGTAACGCTTGCGCTCGGCGGCAAATCCGGCATTCCCGGCGATGCGCCGTATGAAGCCACGTTCGTTGTCGAGAAGCTGTCCGATGGCAGGTTCAAAGCGCCCGGCCCCTACTATGGCGGCCGCGACATGGACATGGGCCCGTCCGCCTGCCTGCGTATCGACGACGTTCGCGTCGTGGTGTCGTCGCACAAGGCGCAACTCGCCGATCAGGCGATGTATCGCTATGTCGGCATCGAGCCGACCGAACAGGCGATCCTCGTCAACAAAAGCTCAGTGCATTTCCGCGCCGACTTCGAGCCGATCGCCGAGACGCTGCTGATCTGCGCCGCGCCCGGCGCGATGCCGGCCGACACCGCGTCGCTGCCATGGACGCGGCTGCGCCCCGGCATCCGTATCAAACCGAACGGCCCGCCCTTCGCGCCGAAAGCCTGAGATCGCACCGGCGGGGATGGACTTGACGCAACTCCGACAAGAATACGGACGAAGGTCGGCGGTACACGAAGCCGGTCAGGCGTTTTCGTATCGCAAGCAGGACGACGCTCGGTCATGATGCCTTTTCCCGGCGGCATCGGAAATATCGACAACATCGCGCTGTCGATCTCGCTGGTCGCCGCCGTTCTTTATTTGCTCATGCTGGGGCGAGGAACGTCGTGGCTTATCTCCGCCCTCAAGACGTTATCGACGGCCCTGCTCGCGATCATCGCCTGGCGCATGGGCGGCCCCGCCTTGCTTGTTGCCGGACTGGCGCTGAGCGCCCTCGGTGATCTGTTCCTGTCACGCGACGGCGAGAAAGCCTTCATCAGCGGGCTGGTCAGCTTCCTCGCCGCGCATGTCGCCTACATCGTGTTGTTCGCCAGCATCGGGCTAAGCCCGGCGGTGCTTCTGTCCCTGCCGCTCGTTCTGGCCGCGGCGGCTCTAATCGCCGTCGGTCTGGCGCTGCTCCGGGTCATCTTGCGGCACGTCTCCGGCGAGCTGCGGCTACCGGTGATAGTGTATTGCACGGCACTGGTGCTGATGGGGCTGACGGCGCTTGCCACCGAACGGCCGCCGATCATTGCCGGCGCGGTGATGTTCGTGGCCTCGGACGCGATCCTGGCATGGGAGAGGTTCGTGGAGCCCGCCGTATCCGCGCGCAAACCGCCAATGCGGCTCGCGGTGTGGGTGCTCTATTACGCCGCGCAGGTCACGTTCCTGCTCGCCTTCATCCCGTCCGGCGACTAAGAGCCGGTGCCGCCCGACGCGTGGATGTTTTGCGCGGAGACTGTTGCTTTTCTTTTCTAAGTCCTTGAAAAGAAAAGCAGGCGGGCGTGGCGAAATTGGTAGACGCAACGGACTTAAAATCCGTAGGGCCGCAAGGCCTGTACCGGTTCGATTCCGGTCGCCCGCACCATTACCCCATTGTCCCTCAATCACCCGTTGAGCTTGAACGCCGCACCGTTCGGCCCGATGCGGGCGAAGCGACGAGCCTTGCGTAATCGCAAGTGGACTAAGATGACCGGGCGGCCGATCCTATCTCACGTCAGCATTCACCGAACGGGTCACCTGGCTGCTGACAACGTCCCACCGCCCTGACCATCACATCACATTGCCGCTATCGCCAACCGCCATAAAAGCGAGGGCCGTAATAGCTGTGCCGATAGGTACGATACGGCGAACCGCCGTAGTAGCCATAGCGCGGTGCGGTGTAGCCATATCCGTAATAGCCGTAGGAGCGATACGGATTTGGCCGCCACCAGCATCGGCCCCAGTCGTTGCAAACCCAGCGGACCTGATCGACGCCAGCCGGCGCCGAGATCGCGGGCGCCAGCGTCATGGCATTCGCGGACGGCGCGGTCGACAGGGCAAAGGTCGCGGCAACGGCGAGAGCCGCCGCAGCGCCGGTGAGAACATTCTTGATCGATGACATGGTCACCTCCATTGAAAGAGCAACCATCTTGTAGACGACACCGTTTGAAGCCGTGCTGAACCTGCCGTTGCCCGGCATTCATCCGACGGCGGACAAACGATATGCGCGAGACTGCCTCACGGTTGTGAAAGGCGCCCCTCTTCGCGCATTGCCCCCACAATCGCGACGCACGCTGCCAGGCGTGGAGCAGCCATGAAGGGCGCGGCCGCGCATTCACTTGACCCTCGCGCAGGCGCGGCCGAAGATGCCTTCCGCACGATGTCCGGAACCGAAGCGAACCCGCGATGATCCCGATGCATCCGCGCCCGCCGCCGGCCAAAATCACAGACGAACGGAAACCCCCATGCCCACCATCGAGCGTATTGAAGGCTATGCCGACGAACTGACCGCGATCCGCCGCGATCTGCATGCCCATCCCGAAATCGGCTTCGAGGAAAAGCGCACCTCCGGCATCGTCGCTGAAAAGCTCGCGCAATGGGGCATCGAAGTTCATCGCGGACTCGGCGGCACCGGCGTGGTCGGCGTGCTCAAGGGCAACGGCAAGGGCAACAAGCGGATCGGCCTGCGCGCCGACATGGACGCGCTGCCGATGGAGGAAAACACCAACCTGCCGTGGCGCTCGACCATTCCCGGCCGCTTCCACGGCTGCGGCCACGACGGCCACACCACCATCCTGCTCGGCACCGCGCGCTATCTCGCCGAGACCAAGAATTTCGATGGCACCGTCCATTTCATCTTCCAGCCGGCCGAGGAAGGCCTCGGCGGCGCACGCGCCATGCTCAAGGATGGCCTGTTCGAAAAATTTCCGTGCGACGAAATCTACGGCATCCACAACGCGCCGGACCTCAAGCACGGCGAGTTGGTGATCTCGCCCGGCCCCAGCATGGCCAGCGCCGATTTCTTCGACATCACCATCACCGGCTTCGGCGCGCATGGCGCGATGCCGGAGCGCTCGCGCGATCCGGTGGTGATCGCGATGAACCTCGGCCAGGCGCTGCAAAGCATCGTCAGCCGCAATGTCGAGCCGACGCACGCTGCGGTGCTTTCGATCACGCAAATCCACGCCGGCTCCGCCTATAACGTGATCCCGAACGAAGCCACGCTCGCCGGCACTGTCCGCACCTTCGACCAGCCGACCCGCATGATGATCCGCGAGCGCATGAAGACCATCGCCGCCGGTATCGCGCAGGCGTTCGGCGTGGAGATCAAGGTCGAGATCCGCGACATTTTCAGCGTGCTGATCAATACCGAGGAACATTCCAAGGTGGTGTACGACGTCGCGCGCACCGTGCTCGACCCCAAGAACGTTGCCATCAAGGAAACGCCGCGCATGGGCAGCGAGGATTTCGCCGACATGCTGCTGGCGGTGCCGGGCGCTTACTTCTGGCTCGGCCATGACGGCTCGGTGCCGGTGCACAATCCCGGCTTCACCCTCGACGACAAGATATTGCCGATCGGCGCCAGCATGTTCGCGCGCATCATCGAGACGCGGCTGCCGGTGTCGGCATGACGGCGCTGCGCGAGTTCTCTGCCGTCGAACTGCTGGCCGGCTATCACGGCAAGCAGTTCTCGCCGAGCGAAGTGCTTGAAGACGTGCTCGCGCACGTCACCAAGTGGGAGCCGCATATCCACGCGCTCTATGCATTCGACCCGGACAGCGCGCGCGTGGTGGCGAAAGCCTCGACCGAGCGTTGGCGCAAGGGCGAGCCGATCGGTTCGCTCGACGGCGTGCCGATCACCATCAAGGAGAACATCGCCACCAAGGGCGTGCCGGTGCCGCTCGGAGCAGCGACCACGACGCTTACGCCCGCGCCTGTCGATGCGCCGCAGGCTGCACGCGTCCGCGAAGCCGGTGCCGTGATCTTCTCCAAGACCACGATGCCCGACTACGGCATGTTGTCGTCGGGCCTCTCCAGCTTCCATCCCCTCACCCGCAATCCGTGGGACGTGCGGATGAATCCCGGCGGCTCCAGCGCCGGCGCAGGCGCAGCCGGTGCCGCCGGCTACGGTCCGCTGCATCTCGGCACCGACATCGGCGGCTCGGTGCGCCTGCCCGCCTGCTGGTGCGGCATCGTCGCGCTGAAGCCGAGCCTCGGCCGCGTGCCGATCGATCCGCCCTATGTCGGCCGCGTCACCGGCCCGATGACTCGCACCGTCGACGATGCGGCGCTGTTGATGAGCGTGCTGTCGCAACCGGACTCGCGCGACGGCATGAGCCTGCCGCCCGCCGATATCGATTGGCCCGCGCTCGACGTCTCGTTGAAGGGCAAGCGCATCGGCCTGATGCTCGATCTCGGCTTCGGCGACAAGCTGGAAGACGAGGTGCGGGCCACGGCGAAGGCCGCCGCGCGCGCATTCGAATCCGCCGGCGCATCGGTGCGCGAAGTCTCCGGCGTCATCACGCGCGAGACACTCGACGGGCTTGATGCCTTCTGGCGCGCACGCTCGTGGGACGATCTGTCCAAGCTGTCGCCGGAGGTGCGCGCCAAGGCGCTGCCCTACATCTACCAGTGGGCGGAAGGCGGCGCGAAACTCTCCGGCGTCGATGTACTGCGCGGCTTCAACGCCACCATGACGATCCGCGCCGCGGCGGCGCAATTGTTCGCCGATCTCGACTACGTCATCTCACCGGTATCGCCGGTGGTGAAATTCCACGCCGAACTCGCCGCGCCGCGCAACGATCCGCAAAAGCCGTTCGAGCACATCATCTACACCGTGCCGTGGAACATGGCGGAAAATCCGGCAGCGTCGATCAACGGCGGCTACGACGCCGATGGCTTCCCGATCGGCGTGCAGATCATCGGCCGCCGCTTCGACGACCTCGGCGTGCTGCGAATGGCAAAGGCGTTCGAAACCCTGCGCGGCCCGCAGAAACCGTGGCCGGTGCCGCCGAAAGGCTGACTTGGTCCCGTCATCCTGAGGTGGCGGCGCGAAGCGTCGCCCTCGAAGGATGAACGGCCGAACATCGCAATATCATCCTTCGAGGCTCGCTGCGCTCGCACCTCAGGATGACGACGTCCCGTTAGAACAAAATCCAGCAAAGGACTTTCTATGGCCTACGAGACCATCAAATACGATATCGCCGACCAGATCCTGACCATCACGTTGAACCGTCCCGACAAACTCAACGCGTTCAACATGACGATGATGAACGAACTGATCGACGCCTTCGACAAGGCCGATGCCGACGACAACGTCCGCGCCATCATCGTCACCGGTGAAGGCCGCGGCTTTTGCGCCGGCGCCGATCTCTCCTCGGGCGGCGATACCTTCGATCGCGATGCCAAGCGCGGTCCGGCCAAGCGGCTCGCCGGCGGCGCCGTCGATTACAGCGATCCCGGCATCCGCGACGGCGGCGGCCAGGTGACGCTGCGCATCTTCAAGTGCCTCAAGCCGGTGATCGGCGCAATCAACGGCCCGGCGGTCGGCATAGGCGTCACCATGCAACTGCCGATGGATATCCGCATCGCATCGGAGAACGCGCGCTTCGGCTTCGTATTCTCCCAGCGCGGCATCGTGCCGGAAGCCGCATCGAGCTGGTTCCTGCCGCGCCTCGTCGGTATCTCGCAGGCGCTGGAATGGTGTTACTCCGGCCGCGTCTTCCCGGCACAGGAAGCGCTCGCCGGCGGTCTCGTCAGCAAGGTGGTCGCGCCGGACCAGTTGATCCCGACCGCGCGCGAACTGGCGCGCTCATTCATCGACAAGACCGCGCCGGTTTCGATCGCGCTGATCCGCCAGCAGATGTGGCGGCTGATGGGCGCCGACGATCCGATGGAAGCGCACAAGGTCGACAGCCGTGGCATCTATGCCCGCGGCCGCTCCGATGACGTCAAGGAAGGCGTGATGTCGTTCCTGGAAAAGCGCCCGGCGCAATTCAAGAATAAGGTGTCGTCGGACATGCCCGACTATTTCCCGTGGTGGACCGAGCGGGAATATAAGTAAGCACGACACGACGCGTGTCTCCGTCATGGCCGGGCTTGTCCCGGCCATCCACGTCTTTGGGACTGCGCATCAATTCATGACCGACGACGCCTTCGCCGGCGATTAACTACCTTTGTCGATTTGTCGGACATTCGGTGACGCACGTCGGCCGAAGGCATAGATTATCGACATGCCGAAGGATGATCACGCATCCGTGAATCGCGTTGAGGCGCTCGATCTCCTGCGCCTCGTCGCCGTGCTCGGCGTGGTCCTCTATCACTACGGTTTCAGGGGGCCGAATATCGGCGACCACACATGGGCGGCGCTTCCGTACCTGTCGCCCTTCGCCATGTACGGTTACCTGGGCGTGCCGGCATTCTTTGTGATCAGCGGCTTCGTAATCGCCTACTCGGCGGAAGGCAGAACCGCCCGCGAATTCGCCATCGCCCGCTTCAGCCGCATCTATCCCACATTCGTTCTCTGCATGACGATCACCGCTCTAGGAATCCTAATCTTCGGCGGTGCGATTTTTCAGGTCTCGTTCGCGCGATGGACGGCCAATCTGGCGATCGCATCGCCGGCGCTGGGTTTCGCTTACATGGACTCGGCATACTGGTCGCTGGTGATCGAAATGACCTTCTATGCCTGGGTGACCGCTTTCATCGCCACGGGATTATTTCCGCGACGGCTCGACACACTGGTGCTGGCATGGCTATTCCTCTCCATGGTCAACGAACTGACGGCGGACACGACCATTCTCGAAAAAGTCTTTCTGACCGACAACGCCGGTTACTTCGCCACCGGCCTGATGCTCTACGAATTCCATCGCGGCCGGCGCGATTTGATGTGGTTCTGCATCTTCGGTTTATCGGTAGGTACAGCAGTCTTCCACGCCATTCATTCGCTGGGATGGCTGCACGCGCATTCCAACGTCGTCTTTCAGCCCTCGGTCGTCGCGACCATCTTCCTGGCATCGGTCGCTGCCATTTTTCTCGCAACGTGGCTGAATGTCTCGCTGCTTCCGTCAAAGGTCACCATCGCCATCGGCGCGTTGACCTATCCGTTCTATCTGCTGCATCAACAGCTCGGATATGCGATCCTCTCCCGCTTCCCACCGCAGGATCAAACCGCAGCGACGGTCTGCCTGATCGTTCTCGCGATCGCTGCAGCGTCGTGGGTGATCTGCCGCTACATCGAAACTCCGCTACGAAAGACCACGCGGCAGTTCCTTTCGAAAGCGTTGCTGCTCCGCGCGGCGGCTTGATCCCTGCCCGCTACTCCATCGTCAGCGCGACGCGGCCGATGGCTTTACGGTCGATCAGCAGCCGCATCGCCTTGGCGACATCGCCGAACGGCAGGCGATGCGAGACGTTGGGGCGAATCTTGCCTGCCTCGGCCCACGCGAACAGCGCCTTCATGCGCGCCTTGCCGAGTTCGGGATCGCGCCGCACCGCTTCCCCGGCGCGCACGCCGAGCACACTTGCGCCCTTGATCAGCAGCAGGTTGGTTTTTGCGAGGCCGATGCCGCCGGTGAAGCCGATCACCAGCATCCGCGCACCCCACGCGATGCAACGCTGGCTCGCTTCAAAAATTTCGCCGCCGACCGGATCAAACACCGCATCGACGCCCTTCCCGTCCGTCAGGCGCTTCACCGCGTCCTGAAACGGCTCGCGCTTGTACAGCACCAGGTGATCGGCGCCCCGCGCCTTCGCCACCGCGAGTTTCTTCTCGCTCGACGCTGCCGCGATCACCGTCGCACCCAGCAGCTTGCCGATTTCCACCGCAGCGAGCCCGACGCCGCCGCCAGCGCCGTGCACCAGAAGCGTCTCGCCCGGCTTGATCTGCCCGCGATCGACCAGCGCATGATAAGCCGTGCCGTGCGCGGCGAGGAACGTCGCGCCCTCCGCGTAATCGAAGTTCGACGGCAGCGGCGCAAGATGCTCCGGCGTCACTGCAACCCGCTCGGCAAACGCGCCGTTCCGCAGTTTGACGATAACGCGCTCGCCGACGCTGACATCGCGAACATCGCTGCCGACCTCGATCACGTCGCCGGCGGCTTCCATGCCGGGAATGAACGGCAGGTCGGGCTTGAACTGATATTCCCCCGCCACCATCAGCACGTCGGGAAAGTTCAGACCGGCCGCACGGATGGCGACACGGACCTTGCCCGGCGCGAGCGGCATCGAACAGATGGTTTCGACACGCAAGACGTCCGGCGCACCGAGTTCACGACAAATGACGGCGCGCGACATCAGCTTTGGCCTGCTTTGCGGCGAAGGATCGCTTCGCGGATCAGCGGCATCCGGTCATTGCCGAAATACATATCGGTCTTGTCGACATAGATGGTAGGCGAACCGAAGCCGCCGCGCGCGATCACCTCGTCGGTGTTGGCCTTGAGCTGGTCTTTCACCGCCTGCTCACCGATGCCGGCGAAGAACTTTGCCGGATCGATGCCAGTAGCCTTGCAGATGTCGCCCAGTACGGCGTCTTGCGAAATGTCCTTGTCGTCGCCCCAATAGGCTTTAAACACGGCAGTTGCGAACGGCACCATGGCCTCGTTGCCGAGCCAGATGCAGCCGCGCATCGCCTTGACGCTGTTCACCGGAAACACCGTCGGCGGCATCTTGATCGCGAGCCCGGCGGAGCGCGCCCAGTCGCCGAGGTCCTTCAGCATATAGCGCGCCTTCGGCACCACCGGCTTTTCGCGCGATGCGTAAACGCTGGGATTGACGGTGTTGAAGACACCGCCGACCAGGATCGGCCGCCACGTGATCGGAACGTTCAGTTCCTTCGCCAAGGGTTGGATGTTGTGAAAGGCAAGGTAGGTCCATGGACTGGAGCAGTCGAAAAAGAACTCAATCATTGGACCTCCGTGTCATTGCACCGCGATAGCGGTGCTGTCGGTTGTTGTCTCGCGGCGAACGCGCGCCTGTCGGTCATTATTGCGGCGCCGGCACGGCGCTCGTTCCGAACATGATCCGCCGCGCGTCTTCGCTGAACGGCTCCTTGACAAACTTGCCTACCGCCAATCCAGCCTGCACCTGCGGCCGTGCTCGCACTTCCGCATACCAGCGCTTAACGTTGGGACAATCGTCGAGCGTGAAGCCCTGCGCCTTGTGCGTCATGGTCCAGGGGAAGCAGGCGATGTCGGCAATGGAATAGTCGCCGGCGACATAGGCTCCGGTCTTGCCGAGCTGCGTGTCGAGCACGCCATAGAGCCGTGCCGCCTCGCGCCGGTACCGATCGATGGCATAGGGAATTTTCTCGGCGGCATAAAGCAGGAAATGCCCATGCTGGCCCAACATCGGCCCAAGCCCGCTCATCTGCCACATCACCCACTGGATGACCTGCGTGCGGCCGCGCGTGTCGGACGGCAGAAACCGCCCGGTCTTTTCCGCGAGATAGATCAGGATCGCACCCGTCTCGAACACGGAGATGTGTTCGCCGCCGTCGGCCGGCGCGCGGTCAACGATCGCCGGAATGCGGTTGTTGGGGCTGATGGCGAGGAATTCCGGCTTGAACTGATCACCGGCGCGGATATCGACCGGAATCACGTTGTAGGGAATGCCCAGTTCCTCGAGCATGATCGTGATCTTCCAGCCGTTCGGCGTCGGGGCGTAGTGCAGATCGATCATGCGTCGTCCGTTTTGGGGTGCGGATCATATCCTAACCCGCCCTCAGCATTTCGACCAACACCCCACGCAACATATGTACGCAGCGCCTTGGACATGGCACACCAGAGCCCGCACAAAGAATAAAAGATCCGATTGCGCCGATATTTTCCGGGAGACGAGAGATGCTGTTTCCAGCCACCAACGCGGGCTCATTGCCGAAGCCTGAATGGCTAGCCGAGCCCGATACGCTGTGGGCGCCATGGAAGTCCAAAGGCGCCGAACTGGCGCGCGCCAAGCGCGACGCCACCGTGCTGGCGTTAAAACTTCAGGAGGATGCAGGTCTCGACATCCTGACCGAAGGCGAGCAGTCGCGGCAGCATTTCGTCCACGGCTTCCTTGAAAACGTCGAGGGCATCGATTTCGCCAACAAGGTCGAGATGGGCATTCGCAACGACCGATATAAGGCGATGGTGCCGCAAGTGGTGGCCCCGCTGCGGCTCAAGGGTCGCGTCCACGCCGCCGAGGCGCAGGCCGCGCGCGCCCACACCAAGCGCCAGCTGAAGTTCACCCTGCCGGGCCCGATGACGCTGATCGACACCATCGCGGATCGTTACTATGGCGACCGGGTAAAGATGGCCTTCGCCTTCGCCGAATTGCTCAACGCGGAAGCCCGCGCGCTGCAAGCCGATGGCGTTGATGTCATCCAGTTCGACGAGCCGGCATTCAACGTCTACATGGCGGAAGTCAACGACTGGGGCATCAAGGCGCTGGAGCGCGCCGCGCAAGGCCTCACCTGCGCCACCGCCGTGCACATCTGCTACGGCTACGGCATCAAGGCCAATATCGACTGGAAGCATGGGTTAGGTGCCGAGTGGCGGCAATACGAGCAGATTTTCCCGGCCATCGCCGAGAGCACAATCCAGCAGGCCGCGATCGAATGCGTCAATTCGCGGGTGCCGCTCGATCTGTTGAAGCTGCTCGACGGCAAGGTGATCCAGGCCGGCGTCATCGACGTCGCCACCGATGCGGTTGAGACGCCCGAGAGCATCGTCGAGACCGTCGAAGCGGTGATGAAGTTCGTGCCGAAAGAACGCATCGTGCTCACCACCAATTGCGGCATGGCCCCGATGCGCCGCGAGATCGCAGAGGCGAAGCTGAATGCGCTGGGGGCTGGCGCAAGGCTGGCAAGGGAACGGCTGGGGTAATTCAACAACCTCGTCGTCGTCCCCGCGCAGGCCGGGACCCAGACTCCACGGCGGTCGTGATGTGTAAAGCGCATCTTGCCCGCGCCTGTTCAAATAATGAAGGCCAGGGGTATTGGGTCCCCGCCTGCGCGGGGACGACAACGATCATGTTGCGCGTCCTTCCCAAAAACAACGTTCCAACCAGATGCTCAGGATGACGTAGTCTTCGCGCTCGGATGCAGCACCGGCCGATAACCCGCCCGCAAGGCGCGCAGCGTCGACGGCGGCGTGATCAGTTGCACCTCACCGGTCGGCATATCAGCCGGCCGGTAGCCATCGAACGACCAGCGCAGCGCCCTGCCCCCAGCAATCACAAACGCCTCGCCACCGGCATGAACCATCGCGCCATCCGGCAACCTCTCGACCGACTCACGCAACGCATGCAGCCGCTTAACGCGTCCGTCGAGGCGTTCGCCGTGTAGCACGTCATCCATCTCTTTCGCGCGCGGTGTTGGCACGGCATTGCCTTCCACCCACGCGGCGCGAAACCGGTTTGCGTCGTCGCGGCGGCAGAAGAAGCATGGGCGATGCCCCGCCGCCAGCGCCGTCACCTCGTCGAGGAAGAACAGTTCGGTCCAGCTCTGCCGCGCCATGACTTCGCGCCGCCAGCCGCGAAATTCGCAGACGCAGGTGATCCACGCGCGGGTCGACCAGCGACGCTTGAGCAACGTCCGCGTCGCGGGGTCGTGGATGATGCCGCGATTGCCGGTGAACATCCCGCGCTGCGGCACGGCGACGATATCGCCCAGCGGCGTGACGCGGTTTTGCAGTGGCATCGTTCTCTCCTTCGTCCTTACAGAGAGCGTTTGCGACGAAGTATCACGCTTAGCTACATGATAACCGTCATTGCCGGGCTTGATCCGGCAATCCATCCTTTCTTCAAAGAAGATGGACACGCGGGCCTTCGCCGCGCCGAAGGGGCTCCGGCCCCGCAGGCGGGTCAAGCCCGCGTGTGACGTCAAACAAAACGTCGAAGCATCGCCGCTACGCCGCCCCGTCGCGGATCGGCGGCTGGAACGAGAGGCCGGTGTCCCACGGAAAGAATATCCAGGTGTCCTGCGAGACTTCGGTGATGAAGGTATCCACCAGCGGCTTGCCCATCGGCTTGGCGTAGATCGCCGCGATGTGCGCCTGCGGAAACATCTCGCGGACCACCTTCGCGGTGGCGCCGGTATCGACCAGATCGTCGACCACCAGCAGCCCCTTGCCGCCCTCGCCGCACAGCCGCGTGATCTGCTCGGACACGCCCTTGAGCAGCTTGATGTCACCCTTGGTGGTGTGGTCGTAACTCGCGAGGCAAATGGTATCGATGGTACGCAAGCCCAATTCGCGCGCGACGATCGCCGCCGGCACCAGGCCGCCGCGCGTCACCGCCGCGAGCGCCTGAAACGGTCCTGCGCCGTTGAGCCGCCACGCCAGCACCCGTGCGTCGCGGTGAAACTGATCCCACGACACCGGGAATGCCTTCTCGGCGCGGGCCTGCGCATCACTGTTCGAAACCTGCCCGGCCATGGCCGTCACCTGCTCAACGTCCCGTGTTCAATCCCGCGATCATCACCTTCACCGCGTCCATCGCCGCCGTCAGCTTGGCCTGATCGCGCGAGCGCACGACGAGGTTGGTGTTGGGCTTCTGATCCTCGTCGAGAAACGGATAGCTGCCGATGATCGTATCGGGATGGGCATTGGCGATCTCGCGCAGCGGACCGCCGATGTCGCCCTCGCGCGCGTTGGCGCGCACCGAGTCCGACAGCATCCGCACGCCGGTCTTCAGCTTCGGCGCGACGATGTCCATCATCGCCTGCATGATCGAGGGCACGCCCGCCATCACGATGACGTTGCCGAGCATGAAGCCGGGCGCAAGGATGGTGGCGCTTTGAATCAAATCCGCGCCGTCGGGAATCCGCGCCATGCGCAGCCGCGCCTCGTTGAGGTCCTGCCCGGCAAAACGCTCGCGAAACCGCGCCACCACTTCCGGGTGATGATCGATGCCGACGCCGAAGGCTTTCGCGACGCTATCGGCGGTGATGTCGTCATGGGTCGGACCGATACCGCCGGTGGTGAAGACGTAAGTGTAACGCTTCCGCAGCGCGTCCAGCGCGGAGATGATGTCGGCCTCGTCGTCGGCGACCACCCGCACCTCTTTCAGGTCGATCCCGATATTGGTGAGGTATTCGGCGATGAAGCCGATATTCTTGTCCTTGGTGCGCCCGGAGAGGATCTCGTCGCCGATCACCAGAATGCCTGCAGTCACCACGTCGCTCATGATCGCCTCACCTCGCCGGTCCGAACTCACCTTACCCTTAGCAGAAGCCGCGCGGCCATGCATAGGCGGGGCGACGATCCGGAATGGACTCCCGCTTTGCGATCTGCGCACACTCCGGCTATGGATTTCATAACAAACCGGACAGCAAACAATCCAGGGCGGGAAAATGGCAGCACCAGCTTCACATAAGGTCGCATTGGTCACCGGCGCAGGCTCCGGGGTCGGCCGCGCCAGCGCGCTCGCGCTGATGAAAGCGGGCTTCGCGGTGGTCCTCGCCGGACGCCGCGCCGACGCGCTGAACCAGACCGCCGAAGCCGGCAAGGCGTTCGGCACATCGCTGGTGGTGCCGTCGGATATGACCGACCCCACGTCGATCGCCGCGCTGTTTGCCAAGACCAAGGAAACCTTCAGCCGGCTCGACGTGCTATTCAACAATGCCGGCATCGGCGCACCGCCGCTGCCGTTCGAGGATGTCACTGTCGAACAGTGGAAGGCGGTGGTCGATACCAATCTCACCGCGCCGTTCCTGTGCACGCAGCACGCCTTCCGCATCATGAAAGACCAGACGCCGCGCGGCGGCCGCATCATCAACAACGGTTCGATCTCTGCCTACGCGCCGCGTCCGCTCTCGGCGGCGTATACTTCGACCAAGCACGCCATCACCGGCCTGACGCGCTCGACCTCGCTCGATGGCCGCGCCTATGACATCGCCTGCGGCCAGATCGACATCGGAAACGCGGAAACCGAGATGACGGCGCGGATGGCGGACGGCGTGTTGCAGCCGGACGGCCGCAAGATGATCGAGCCGCGCATGGACGTTCAGAACGTGGCCGATGCCGTGGTGTTCATGGCGACGCGCTCGCTCGACGCCAACGTCATGTTCCTCAACGTGATGGCCACCAAGATGCCGTTCGTGGGAAGGGGATAATCCCTACTCCAGCCGCTCGACCTTGCGCAGCGAGGGAAACAGCTTCATCCACAACAGCGCCACCGCGACGGTGCCGATGCCGCCGAGGACGGCCGCCGACACCGTGCCAAGCAGCGCCGCGGTGACGCCGCTCTCGAACTGGCCGAGCTGGTTCGAGGCATTGATGAACAGGAAGTTCACCGCGCCGACGCGGCCGCGCATGTCGTCCGGCGTCGCCAGTAGCACCAGCGAGAACCGGATCACGACGCTGACGGTATCGGCCGCGCCCATCACCGCCAGCGCTGCGAGCGACAACCACATTGTTTGCGACAGCGCGAAGACGACGGTCGCCACGCCGAACACAATGACAGCTTGGAACATCCGCATGCCGACCTGACGGGTGATCGGATAGCGCGCCAGCACCGCCGTCGTCGCCAGCGCACCGACCGCGGGCGCAGCGCGCAGCAGACCCAACCCCCACGGCCCCGCATGAAGAATGTCGCTGGCGTAGATCGGCAGCAGCGCCACCGCACCGCCGAGCAGCACCGCGAACAGATCGAGCGAGATGGTGCCGAGGATCGCCGGGTTGTGACGGACGAAAGCGACGCCGGCGAACAGCGCGCGGAACGTCGGCACAGCCGGCGCGCTCACCGGGCGCTCGCGGGTGATCGCACCCGCCAACAACGCACCAAGCAACCACAGCGCCGCCATCAACACATAGGGAAAACTTGGCGCGAAAGCATAGGCGAAGCCACCAACGGCGGGGCCAGCGATGGTAACGATTTGCGCGGCTCCCGTGGAGATCGCGGTGCCACGCTGCACCTCGCCTTCCGGCACCACACCGGGCAGCAGCGCCGACACCGCCGGGCTCTCGAAGCCGCCGGCGATGCCGAGCACCGCCATCGCCGCGAAAATCTGTGGCACCGTGATCCAGCCGCCGAGCGTGCCCCACGCCAGAAACGCCGCGACCGCGCATTCGGCGATCTGACACGCGGCCATCACGCGGCGGCGATCGTAGCGGTCGGCCGCGTGCCCGGCGACGAACACCAGCAGCGCTGTAGGAATGAACTGCACAAGCCCGATCATGCCGAGCTGAAATGCCGAACCGGTCAGTTCATAGACCTGCCAGCCGACCGCGACCGCCGCGACCTGTGAAGCGAAGCGCGAAAAACTCCGCGCGCCGACATAGAACAGGAACGGACGATGTGTGAGCAGCATGGGTTCGCAAGGCGTGGCGAATGGGGCCACCGCTATAGCATAGCCCTCGGATCCGGCGACCGTCGCAAATGGCGGAGCGTGCTTGCCGATGCGCATGACTGCGCGATGGGCCTCTTGCGTCGCCCCACGGCTGACAAGGACGACGCAGCACTTGTGACGAGACGCTCAGCCCGCGAGTTCGACCGTTTCGAAATCCGCCGGCAGAATGACCTCCAGCAGTTCGGCGTCCTCGGAGTAATCGTTGATCTTGTGCTTGATGTGCGGCGGCTGGGTCCAGGCGCTGCCCTGTCGCATCGTCACTTCGCCCTCGCCTTCCAGTTCGGTCTTCACCCAGCCCTTGAGGACATAGACCATCTGGAATTGGGTATCGTGAAAATGCAGCTTCGACACCACGGCCGGATCGCACGGCTCGACGAAGCGCAGCACATGCGCGCGCACCATGCCATGCGTCGCGTCGACGATGCCGAGATCGCGATATTGCGCGTAGGTCCGCAACCCGGATTCGAAATCGGCGTTGTTGTAATGGCTGACGGCAACACGTTGCGGCGGATGCACCGACTTCGCGGCAGGCGCCGGATTGGCGCGAGGCGCACGCGCTTTGACGGTCGACTTTTTCGAGGGTCCACGCGCGGATTTGGCCGCAGATTTCTTTGCAACTTTGCGCGCCGCACCGGCCTTCGCCTTTTTCGTCTTGGTCGGTTTTGTCTTGGCCTTCCTTGTCTTGGCCGCTTTCGCCTTGCCGGCTTTCGCGACCTTGCGCTTGCTGTTCTTCGCTGCGGCGCGCGACGGTTTGCGCGCAGTTGTTTTCTTCGCGGGCTTTCTAGCCATCGACGATCTCCCTGCCGTTGTTGGCGATGCCGACCGCAAAGCGCGAGTCGGCTTCACATCCGGCGAGGTTAATCGCGCGATGCGGGAACAACAACGCGCGCCGGCCTCATATCAGTGCAGACGAAACACGCCGTCCACCGCGCGCAATTCCGCGGGCTTCACCAGTTGCGAATGCGCGACCGTCACCGACACCAGCGGTCCGTCCAGCGAGTTTGTCCAGAACGCGAGGAAATCCTGCAACGCCGGGAATTTCGGAAACAGGTCGTAGGCCTGCCAGACGTAGGATTGCAGCAGCCAGCGATGATCCGGCCGGCGATACAGAATTTCGGCGGTGGTCAGGCCGTAGCCGAGCAGCGCCTTGCGGAAATCCTCGGAGACCTCGCCGCCTTTGGCGAACCGACTGTTGGATGCGGCGTCTGCGGCAACCAAACCCTTCGAGACCAATTCCTTCGAAGTCATGTCAAACCTCCTGTCCGGAGCGCGTCTGACAGAGTGGTCGCCGACCGAGCGACACCCGGTTCGAAAAATGCGCTCACGTGAACGAAATGTGACGCACGACACCCGACGATCACAAGCTTAAAAGTTTAATAATGTGTTGATATATCAAGCGTTAGCAGCGACTTACCGCAATTGCTAACAACGCCTGCACCCTATTCCGCAATCAGCCGGAACGCCGCGACTAGCACTCGTTCATCCTGAGTGCTGATTTTTACGCGGACCCCCTTGCCGGAAACCGCCCGCCGGCCTATGTCCCGTAACAATTGCGGTGGCACTCGTTGGCCGTGATTGCTAATTCAGAAATTCAAATACCTTCAAAAACTTAGGAGGACTTAAATGAAATTCCGTCCGCTTCACGACCGCGTCGTGGTCAAGCGCATCGACGCCGAAGAGAAGTCCGCTGGCGGCATCATCATCCCGGACAGCGCCAAGGAAAAGCCCTCGCAGGGCGAAATCCTCTCGGTCGGCCCCGGCGGCCGCGACGAGGCCGGCAAGCTGATCCCGATCGACCTCAAGGTCGGCGACATCGTGCTGTTCGGCAAGTGGTCCGGCACCGAGGTCAAGATCGACGGCCAGGACGTGCTGATCATGAAGGAGAGCGACATCATGGGCGTTCTCGAAGGCACCGCCGCCAAGAAGAAGGCCGCTTAATCCGCCTGCTCCGTCATCCTGAGGAGCCGGCGCAGCCGGCGTCTCGAAGGATGACGATCACCACAACGCTGTCACCCTTCGAGGCTCGCTTCGCTCGCACCTCAGGATGACGGTCTCGCAACAGACCACGAAGGAAAACCTACATGGCAAGCAAAGAAGTCAAATTCGGCGTCGAAGCCCGCGACAAGATGCTGCGCGGCGTCGACATCCTCGCCAACGCGGTGAAGGTGACGCTGGGCCCGAAGGGCCGCAACGTCGTGCTCGACAAGTCGTTCGGCGCGCCGCGCATCACCAAGGACGGCGTCACCGTCGCCAAGGAAATCGAGCTTGACGACAAGTTCGAGAACATGGGCGCGCAGATGGTGCGCGAAGTCGCTTCGAAGTCGGCCGATCTCGCCGGCGACGGCACCACCACCGCCACCGTACTCGCCCAGGCGATCGTCAAGGAAGGCGCCAAGTCGGTTGCCGCCGGCATGAACCCGATGGACCTCAAGCGCGGCATCGACCTCGCGGTGGAAGCCGTGGTCGCTGACCTCCAGAAGAACTCCAAGAAGGTCACATCGAACGACGAGATCGCCCAGGTCGGCACCATCTCGGCGAACGGCGACAAGGAAATCGGCGATTTCCTCGCCAAGGCGATGGCCAAGGTCGGCAACGAAGGCGTCATCACCGTTGAGGAAGCCAAGTCGCTCGACACCGAACTCGACGTCGTCGAGGGCATGCAGTTCGACCGCGGCTACATCTCGCCGTACTTCGTCACCAACGCCGACAAGATGCGCGTTGAATTCGACGACGCCTACATCCTCATCAACGAGAAGAAGCTCTCCTCGCTGAACGAACTGCTGCCGCTGCTCGAAGCCGTGGTGCAGTCGGGCAAGCCGCTCGTCATCGTCGCGGAAGACGTCGAAGGCGAAGCGCTCGCCACCCTCGTCGTCAACCGTCTGCGCGGCGGCCTGAAGGTTGCCGCCGTCAAGGCGCCGGGC
>JAFKKL010000045.1 GCA_017305595.1 Hyphomicrobiales bacterium
CGTCACCGCCGTGATCGATGAGGTGTCCTGCAACGGCAGGAAGCCTTTGGGCGCGACCACGTAGAGCGCCAAGGTCGCGATGATGGTGGCGAAGGTGACGACCAGCGTGGCGCGCTGATGCCGCAGCACCCACAACAGCGTGCGGTGATACGCTTCCACCATCTTGTCGATTCCGCTGCTGACCAGCGCCAGTCCGGGCACTGGCCGCTCCTCGCCGGCATACTTGAGCAGCCGCGAGCACATCATCGGCGTCAGCGTCAGCGACACCACGGCCGATGTGACGACGGCAATGGTCAAGGTCAGCGCGAATTCGCGGAACATACGCCCGACCAGTCCCGACATGAACAGCAGCGGGATGAACACCGCAATCAGCGACACCGTCAGCGAGATCACAGTGAAGCCTATTTCGCGCGCGCCGCTCAGCGCGGCCTCCATCGCTCCCTCGCCGTTCTCCATATGGCGGACGATGTTCTCGATCATCACGATGGCATCGTCGACCACGAAGCCGGTACCGATGGTCAAAGCCATCAGCGACAGATTATCGAGGCTGAAGCCGGCGAAATACATGATGCCGAAGCTCGTGATCAGCGATAGCGGCAGCGCGACGCCGGCGATGATCGTTGCCCGCATCGAGCGCAGGAACAGCAGCACTACCAACGTAACGAGAATGACGCTGAGGATCAGCGTGAATTGCACGTCATGCACCGAGGCGCGAATGGTGACGGTGCGGTCGCTGACGATGGTGAGCTTCACCCCGGCCGGGATCGCCTGTTGCAGCTTGGGTATTTGCGCCTGGATCTGGTTGACGACGTCGATAACGTTGGCGCCGGGCTGGCGCTGGATGTCGATGATGACTGCGGGCGTGCCTTGATACCAGCCGGCGGTGCGATCGTTCTCCAACCCGTCGACGATGCGGGCGACGTCGCCGATGGTGACCGGCGATCCGTTGCGATAAGCGATGATGATCGGCTTATAGGCGTCCGCCGCAGTGATCTGGTCGTTGGCGGCGATGGTGTAGGCCTGCTGCGCACCGTCCAGCGAGCCTTTCGGCCCTGACACGTTGGCATTGGCGATAGCGGCGCGGAGATCCTCCATCGAGATACCGTAGGAAGCAAGCCGCGAGAGGTCGGCCTGCACCCGCACCGCTGGTTTCAATCCGCCAAGCACGGACACGCGGCCGACGCCGGTGAGCTGACTTAACCGCTGCGTCAACAGCGTGTCGGCGAGATCGCTCATCGCGCGCAGCGAGATCGTCGGCGAGGTGAGCGCCAGCGTCATCACCGGCGCATCGGCCGGATTCACCTTGGCGTAGGTCGGCGGATAAGGCAGGTTCTTTGGCAGGATACCGGCGGCGGCGTTGATCGCCGCCTGCACGTCCTGCGTCGCGCCGTCGATGTCGCGATTGAGGTCGAATTGCAGCGATATCTGACTGACGCCGAAGGAACTGTTCGAGGTCATGGCGGTCAGCGACGGAATCTGCCCCAATTGCCGTTCCAGCGGCGCGGTGAGCAGCGACGCCACCACCTCGGGGCCCGCACCCGGCAACCGGGTCGTTACCTGCACCGTCGGGAAATCGACCTGTGGCAGCGCCGACACCGGCATCGCCCAATAGCCCAGCGCACCGCCGATCATCAGCGCGATGCCGAGCAAGGACGTCGCGATGGGACGACGAATGAATGGTTCGGAAACGCTCATCGCTGCGCACTCAATGCTGCACGTCCGGATTCAAGACGCGGCGCGGCTTATTGCCGGGCCTTGGAATTTCCATCGGCCGGCGCGCCCTTCTGGGCTCCGTCGCCGGCGCCGTTCTTCGTATGCTCGCCCGCGTGACCGCCTTTGCCTTTTCCGCGTTCGCCATTGCCGCGCTGGCCCTTCTCGCCGCGGCGTTCGCGCTTGCGCGGCGCGAGGTCGGGCGTGATGACCTGATCGCCCGCGCTGACGCTGACCTTGGCGCCGTCGGACAGATTGGCGAAGCCAGTGGTGACCACGCGGTCGGATGTATTGAGACCCTTGGCGATCACCGCATCCTTTTCGTTCTGCTGCGTCACCGTGATCGGCCGCGCGTGAGCGATGTCGCCCTCGCCGATCACGTAACTGAAGGTGCCGGCCGGGCCGCGCTGCACGGCCGACGTAGGAATAACGAGCGCCTGATCCAGCGTTTCGACCTTGAGGCGGACGCTGACGAATTGTCCCGGCCAAAGCTGATAGCTCGGATTGGGAAACTCCGCCTTCAGCTTCACCGTGCCGGTGGTCTGGTCCACCTGATTGTCGAGGCCCTTCAGGGTGCCGGTATCGACAACGGTTTTGCCGTCGTTGCCAAAGACCTCGACGACGAGCGGCCCCTTGGCGAAGGCAGCGTTGACGCGCACGATCTGTTGCTGCGGCAGGCTGAACCACACCGCGATCGGTTGCAATTGCGTGATGACGACAAGGCCGGTGGCGTCGGAGGCGTGGATGATGTTGCCCTGATCGATCTGGCGCAGGCCCGCGCGCCCGGACAGCGGCGCGACGATCTTGGTGTAGCCGAGCGTGGTCTGGGCGTTATCGATCGCCGCCTGATCGGAGCGCACCAGCGCTTCGAGCTGAGCGACCGTCGCCTTCTGGGTGTCGGCCTGCTGCTTGGAGCCGGCGTTGGACGCCGCCAGTTGCTGATAGCGCGCCAGATCGATACGAGCGTTGGCGAGTTGCGCCTCGTCCTGCGCTTTCTTGGCGACCGCCTGATCGTATTGCGCCTGATAGATCGCCGGATCGATCTCGGCCAGCACGTCGCCCTTCTTGACGTCCTGCCCTTCGGTGAAATTGACGCTGAGCAGCTTGCCGTCGACCTGCGCGCGCACGGTCACGGTGTTGAGCGCACGCACGGTGCCGACGCCGTCGAGATAGACCGGGACGTCCTCGGTGCGCGGCGTCGCCGCCAGCACCGGCACGGTTGCGCTGGCCGGCATCTGGAAGCGGCCGGTCCGGGTCGGCTGCTTGGTCTGGAATGCACTCCAGCCGACATACCCCAACCCGCCGAGGATCAGCAGCGTCACCAGCAGCGGAACCACGCGCCGCCGCTTACGCGCCGGCGACGTTGTCGACGCATCGGTCGCGCCTCCCGTCTTTTCGTCGGGCTTAAAGAGCATTGGTCGTTCCTGCTGCTGTCGGTCCCCAGCCGCCGCCGAGCGCCTGGTAGAGGCTGACGATGGCCAGCAGGCGGGCCAACTGGGCCTGCGACAGCGAATCCTCAGCCTGAAATAACGTCAATTGCGTGTTGAGCACGGTGACGATGTCCGCCGTCCCGGCCCGGAGCTGCTGCTCTGCGAGCTGAAACGCCCGGCGCGACGCGGCCACCACCTCGCGCTGCAGGCGCAGCCTTGCGCTGGTCTGCTTCACCGCCACCAGCGCATTGTCGACATCGGCGAACGCCGACACCACGGTCTTGCGGTAGGTCTGCAACAGTTCGTCCTGCTGCGCCTTGGTCAGATCGAAGTTGCCCTGAATCCGCCCGCCGTCGAAGATCGGCTGCGTCAGTCCGGCAGCGAGACTGAAGAAGGCCGCCTGCGGCGTGAACAGCGAGGCCAGCGCGGCGCTCTGGAAACCGCCCTGCCCGGTCAACTGGATGCTGGGAAAGAACTGGGCGCGGGCGCTGCCGACATTGGCGGTCGCCGCCGCGAGATTGGCTTCCTGACGCCGAATGTCAGGACGCTGGATCAGCAATTCCGACGGCAACCCGGGCGTGACGCGTGGCGCGGCGATGCCGTTGAGCGATCCGCCCGCCACCTTGATCATTTCCGGCGGGCGTCCCACCAGCGTCGCCAACGCGTGGGCGTTCTGCGCCAGTGTCTGCCGCAGCGGCGGCACTGCGGCGCGCTGATTGGCGAGCACGCTTTGTTGCTGGGCCACATCGAGATCGGTGCCGGTCCCCGCACTCAGCCGCTGCTTGATGGCTTCGAGAATACGCTCGGCGCTGGCGATGTTGCGGTTGGCGGTGCGGATACGGTCCTGCGCCGCCAGCACCTGGAAATAGGCGTTGGCGACGGCGGCCATCGTCGTCAGCGCCACCACGTCGCGGTCGAAGCGGCTAGCGGTGGCATTCTCGCTCGCCGCCAGCGCGGCGTCGCGGTTCTTGCCCCAGAAGTCGATTTCGTAACTCGCCGAGAGCGACGACGAGAAGTTGGTGATCTCGCGGCCGCTGTTGGTGAGACCGCTTGAACTCGAGCCCGACGATTTCGAGCGGCTGGCCTGATCACCGGCGCTCAGCGTCGGCAACAATGCCGCGCCAGTGATCCGCGCCTGTGCATCGGCCTGGACGATGCGTGCCACCGCCGCCGCGATGTCGAGATTGACGGTCTGCGCCTCTTCCATCAACGAGGTCAGCTCGCGCGATTTGAACCCGCGCCACCAGTCGATCTGCGGTCGCGCCGCGTTGCTCGCCCGGCCGGCATCCTTGTAGGCGGCCGGCACCTGCAAGGCCGGATCGGGAATATCGGTCGTAAGGATGCAGCCCGACAGGCCGAGCACGGCGGCCGCCGCCGCCAAAGCCCGTAACGGCGCGCGCGTCAGGTGGGGCTGCATGGAGTTGCTCACATCGCGCCCCGGCGGCCCTGTCGATCCGACAGGCTCGATTGGCCGGCGCACACCCCAAGGTGCCCGACGGCGATCGGCGGTACCACGCTCAACTGACGAATCCCTGTTGCCCAGACTCGCTCATTTTAGCGGTCCGCAATGACAGCGGACAGGCCCATGCGCGCTTTCCAACGCCATATTGCTTCGAATTAATCCAAGGATGTCGAAGCCGCCACAGTGCAAATAGGGCCCGATTTCATTGACGAAGTTGAGAGCCGCCCCGATACAGCGCCACACCGCTTACGAAGGTTTCATGTTGATGAAGCCTTGTTCATCCGGATTTTCGCCCCCAAGCGATCGAATCACGCAGGCATCGGGTCATCGATAGCAGAAACAACGATCTTCCATATCTGCCTGCTTCTGAAGGAAAACAGTCTCGCATCGCCTGAAAATGCGGAAGATGCGCCACGCCCGGCTTGCTTGTGTGGTCCCGCCCCGTGGATTAGGCTGGAACCATCACCCGCAACTTGCTGCAAGAACCGACATTCCATGAAAATCAACAATGACGTGGTCGATGCCATCGGCCATACGCCGCTCATCAGGCTCAATCACGCGTCGGAGGCAACCGGCTGCACCATTCTCGGCAAGGCCGAGTTCATGAATCCCGGCCAGTCGGTGAAGGACCGCGCCGCGCTGTTCATCATCCGCGACGCCGTCAAGCGTGGTCAGTTGCGGCCCGGCGGCACCGTGGTGGAAGGCACTGCGGGCAACACCGGCATCGGGCTTGCGCTGGTGGCAAATGCGCTCGGCTTCCGCACCGTGATCGTGATCCCGCAGACCCAGAGCCAGGAAAAGAAGGACATGCTGCGGCTGTGCGGCGCGCAGTTGATCGAGGTCCCGGCGGTGCCCTACGCCAACCCGAACAACTATGTGAAGCTGTCGGGCCGCCTCGCCCAGCAACTCGCGGCGACCGAACCGAACGGCGCGATCTGGGCCAACCAGTTCGACAACGTCGCCAACCGGCAGGCCCATGTCGAAACCACTGCGCCGGAAATCTGGGAGCAGACGGCCGGCAAGGTCGACGGCTTCGTCGCCTCGGTCGGCTCCGGCGGCACGCTCGCCGGCGTCTCGATGGGGCTGAAGAAATTCAACCCGAAGATTCAGATTTACCTCGCCGACCCGATGGGCTCGGCACTGTACAACTACTACACCAAGGGCGAACTGAAGTCGGAAGGCTCGTCGATCACCGAAGGCATCGGTCAGGGCCGCGTCACCGCCAATCTCGAAGGCGCGACCATCGACGGCGCGTTCCAGATCACCGACGAGGAAGCCGTGCCGATCATTTTCGACCTGCTCGAACATGAGGGCCTGTGCCTCGGCGGCTCGACCGGCATCAACGTCGCCGGCGCGATACGGCTGGCGAAGAAACTTGGTCCCGGCCACACCATCGTGACCATCCTGTGCGACTACGGCACGCGCTATCAGTCAAAACTGTTCAATCCGGACTTCATGCGCACGAAGAACCTGCCGGTGCCGGAATGGCTGGAAGCCAAGACCGACATCACAGTGCCGTTCGAGAAGGTGTGAATTCATCGAAGTGTCATTGCCGGGCTTGACCCGGCAATCCATCATTTCAAAAGATGGATGCGCGGATCAAGTCCGCGCATGACGCTGTGCTTGACGGGCGTCACCGCAAAATCTGACTGAGGAACAACTTCGTCCGGGCGTGCTGCGGGTTGGCGAAGAAGTTCGCGGGCGTGTTGGCTTCGATGATCTGGCCGGCGTCCATGAACACCACGCGGTCGGCGACCTCGCGGGCGAAGCCCATCTCGTGGGTCACTACCAGCATGGTCATGCCTTCCTTCGCCAGGTCGACCATGGTGTCGAGCACTTCCTTGACCATTTCCGGATCGAGCGCCGAGGTCGGCTCGTCGAACAGCATCACCTTGGGATTCATCGTGAGTGCGCGCGCAATCGCGACGCGCTGCTGCTGACCGCCGGAGAGTTGCCCCGGATAGTTCTTCGCCTTGTCGGGAATGCGCACGCGTTCGAGATATTTCATCGCACTCGCTTCCGCTTCCTTCTGCGGAATATGACGCACCCAGATCGGCGCCAGCGTGCAGTTCTCCAGCACGGTCAGGTGCGGAAAAAGGTTGAAGTTCTGAAACACCATGCCGACCTCGCGCCGCACTTCATGGACGCGACGCAAATTGGGGCCAAGCTCGATGCCGTCAACGACGATCTTGCCTTCCTGAAATTCTTCCAGCGCGTTGATGCAGCGGATCAACGTCGATTTGCCCGAGCCCGACGGGCCGCAGATGACGATGCGCTCGCCGCGCCCGACCTCAAGATCGATATCGCGCAACACATGAAAATCGCCGTACCACTTGTTGAGGCCCGCGACGGTGACGATGGGGCTGCCTGCCATGGAAACCTCTCTATAGCGTTTTCGAGCGAAGCGCGGTTCGCGTGACGAAAACGCGTCAAAACACAATCTAGTGCCGGCGATGCGCGTTGAGACGGCGCTCGACGAACAGCGAGTAGCGCGACATCGCGAAACAGCCGATGAAATAGATCAGGCCGGTGAAAGCGAAGCCGGTGAACAAGGTGGTCGGGCTGGCCCAGGCCGGATCGGCGAAGGCCGCGCGCAGGATGCCGAGCAGATCGAACAGCGCCACGATCGACACCAGCGACGTATCCTTGAACAGCGCGATAAAGCTGTTGACCAGCCCGGGAATGACGTGGCGCAACGCCTGCGGCAGCACGATCAGCCGCGTTGTTTTCCAGTACGACAGGCCGAGCGCATGCGCAGCCTCCTCCTGTCCGCGGGCGATGGCCTGCAAGCCGCCACGAATGACTTCGGCGTTATAAGCACCGGCGAACAGCGCGATGCCGATCAGGACGCGCACCAATCCATCCACGGTGAAGTTTCCGGGCAGAAACAGCGGCAGCATGTAGGTGGCGAAGAACAGCACCGTGATCTGCGGCACGCCGCGCCAGAACTCGATGAAGCCGACCGAGAACAGCCGGATCAACGGAATGGTCGAGCGGCGGCCGAGCGCCAGCGCGATGCCGACGGGCATTGACGCGACGATACCGGTGACCGAGACCACCAGCGTCACCAAAAGGCCGCCCCACAGCCGCGTATCCACTACCGGCAGTCCGCCGCGATCGAGCCCCATTATCACGATGACAAGGCCGATTCCGGCGAACGTCGCGAGGCTCGTCACCAGCACGCGCCAGCCGCCGCGCAGTCCGCCGCCAAGCAGAAACAGCGCGATGGACACAATCACGGCGGTAGCCGCGAAATCCGCCCATAGCGGCTGGCCGGATGCGACGATTTCATCGCGCAGCCAGAACAGCGGGAAGCACAGATACAGCAATCCCGTACTGAACCAGACGATGCCGTCGCCGATCAGTTTCAGCAACGACCCGAACCACGACGGCGACGACAGGCCGAGTTCAGCGAGCCGCGCCCCGGCGTCGCCGATGCCGAGAATGAAGGTGGAGACGACATGCGTCACCGAGCCGACGGCGAAACCCTGAAGGCCGCCGCCGTAAAGCAGGAAAAAAGCAACGAACGGAAACGCGAGGAAGAACAGCGCGGCGTTGAACGCCTTGGCCGGCAGCCGGGGGAACAGCAGCGGCAGCAGCAACAGCGCCGCCAGCAGGAACGTCAGGTTCACGCGCCAACGTTCGGGCTCGGGATAAAAGCCGTAGATGAACTGCGTGAACTTGGCCTGCACGAACGGCCAGCAAGCACCGAGCGAATGTCCCGCGTTCTGCGCGAGGCAGGCGTTGCGGTCGCTTCCCGTCCACACCGCGTCGATCAACAGGAAACGCACGGCCGGCACGATCAACACAACCAGCAACGCAATGCCGAGCACGGTGAGTACCGCGTTGCCCGGCGTATTGAACAGCCGCGTGCGAAGGAATCCGATGAAGCCCGTGGTCCGCACCGGCGCCTGGCGTTCCGGCGCCAGTTCGGTCCGCACGAAAGAGATCGCCTGATCGCTCATCGACTCAGGCTCCGATTGACGCGGCGCCCATAGAGACCCATCGCCACGCTGGTGACAATCGAGATCAGCAGATAGACGCCCATCGTGATGGCGATGATCTCGATCGCCTGCCCGGTCTGGCTCAACGTCGTGCCGGCGAACACCGAGAACAGGTCCGGATAACCGATGGCCACCGCCAGCGACGAGTTCTTGGTGAGGTTGAGATACTGGTTGGTCAGCGGCGGCAGGATGACACGCATTGCCTGCGGCACCACGATCAGCCGCAACGTCGCGCCGTGCGACAACCCGAGCGATTCCCCCGCCTCCATCTGGCCGCGCGGCACCGCCTGAATGCCGGCGCGGACGTTCTCGGCGATGAAAGCCGCGGTGTAGGTGGACAGCGCCAATGTCAGCGCCACAAATTCCGGCACCACGCGCAGCCCGCCAGCGAAATTGAAGCCTTTCAACTGCGGCACTTCGACCGAGAACGGCGTGCCGAACACCAGCACCACCAGCAGCGGCAACCCGATTAGAAGCGCCAGCACATAGGGCCAGATCGTCATCGGCCTGCCCTCGCGGAATAACCGACGCCGCGCATAGCTACGCAACACCAGCGCCGCCACCACCGCTACCGCGATGGCGATGAGAAACGCCATGAGGCCGTCATGCGGGATCGGCCTCGGAATGACCAGGCCGCGATTGCTGATGAAAATCTCGTCGAACAACGAAATGCTCTGGCGAGGACCCGGCAGCGCGCCGAGCACTGCGAGATACCAGAACAAAATCTGAAACAGCAGCGGCAGGTTGCGGATCAATTCGACGTACCCGCCGCTGATGCGCGCCACCAGCCAATTGGGTGACAGCCGCCCGATGCCGACGGCAAAGCCGATCAGCGTCGCGAACACGATGCCGACCGCGGCCACCACCAGGGTATTGACGAGGCCGACAAAAAACACCCGCGCGTAGGTGTCGGACTCGCTGTAGGGGATCAGGCTTTGGCTGACGCCGAAGCCCGCCGTCTGCGACAGAAAGCCAAACCCGGACGCGACCCTCTGGTTTTGCAGGTTGGCTTTCGCGTTGGCGAAGATTTCGTACCCGAGCCAAACGATCAGCGCGGCGAAAACGAGTTGCAAGACAAGCCCCGTCCAGCCGGCCCGGCCGCAAAGAATGCGGCGCAGCCTGATCCCGAACTGGAGGGGCGCTTTGCGGGCTTCCGAGGCCATCGAACGCGACGCGCGCGGCTAGCGAATCGGCGGCGCGTACTGAATGCCGCCCTTGTTCCAGAGCTGGTTGAGACCACGCGAAATGCCGAGGTTCGAACCCGCGCCGACGTTGCGATCGAACGACTCGCCGTAATTGCCGACCGCCTTGACGATGCGGGTGACCCAATCCTTGGTCAGGCCGAGTTGCTCTCCGAGATTGCCGTCGGTGCCGAACATCCGTTTCAGATCCGGCTTCGTCGATTTGGCCATTTCGTCGACATTCTTCTGGGTGACACCGAGTTCTTCGGCGTTGATCATCGCGAACAGGGTCCATTTCACGATGTCGAACCACTGGTCGTCGCCATGACGCACCAACGGCCCGAGCGGCTCTTTCGAAATGACTTCCGGCAGCACGGCATGATCGCCCGGCGCCGATAGTTTCAGACGAATCGAATAGAGCTGCGAAATATCGGACGTGAAGACGTCGCAACGGCCGCTCTCATAGGCCTTGACGGTTTCGTCGGCGGTGCCGAAGGCGATCAACTCGTACTTCATGTGATTGCCGTTGAAGTAGTCGCTGACGTTCTGTTCGTTGGTGGTGCCGGTCTGCACGCAGATCGAGGCGCCATTCAGTTCCAGCGCCGAATTGACCTTCAGCGACTTGCGGATCAGGAAGCCCTGCCCGTCATAATATGTCACGCCGGTGAAATTGACGCCGAGCGAGGTATCGCGCGACAACGTCCATGTGGTGTTGCGCGACAGGACATCGATCTCGCCGGATTGCAGCGCAGTGAAGCGATCCTTCGCCGACAGCGGCACGAATTTCACCTTGGTCGGATCGTTCAGCACTGCGGCCGCGATCGCCCGGCAGACATCGACATCGAGCCCGGTCCAGTTGCCCTTGTCGTCGGGAGTGGAGAATCCCGGCAAGCCCTGACTGACGCCGCACGACAGCGAACCGCGTTCCTTCACCGTCTTGAGCGTTTGCGCGGCGACTGACTGCACACCAAGCGCCGTGGCAAGGACAACACCGGCGACAACATAGACACGTTTCATGGCAACCCCTTTCATGGAACATCGCGGACGCCGGCACCGCAGACACCAGCATTTGGGTTCGCGCAAGATCGGGCCGATTCGTCTTTCGATTGAACGGTCCACGCCATCGGGAATCGACAAGGATGCCCGTGCGACGTCGCCAATCGAAAGGTGCGGCCCGGATATCTCGCCGCGCCGCATCACAGAACGACTCGTGAGCCGGGTCAAGGGGTTGACGGCAATCTCATGTGTCCTGTTATTAAGATCAACCACAGCCCGAGGTCGCGCCGGTCGCGACATGCGTGCCGGCTGCGGCAACAGGCCAAAGCTGTCGAACAGGGCTGCGAATGACACATCCGAACAATTCCGTCTCCGCGCAAGCGTTGCGCATCGAAACCGCGCTCGTCACCTCCGGGCGCGATACCGCGGCGCAAAAAGGCTTCGTCAATCCGCCCGTGGTGCGCGGCTCGACCGTGCTCTATCCGACTGCCGATGACCTGCATGCGCACCGCGGCGAATTTCAGTACGGCCGCCACGGCACGCCGACCACCAAGGCACTGCGCGAGGCGCTGCAAGCGCTCGAAGGGCCGCAATGCGCCGGCGTGAGCCTGACGCCGTCCGGCGTCTCCGCGATCACCACGGCGCTGCTCGCGGTGTTGAAGACCGGCGATCATGTCCTGGTCTGCGACAATGCCTATCGTCCGACGCGGCTGTTCTGTGACGGCATGTTGAAACGCTACGGCATTGAGACCAGCTATTTCGATCCGCTGATCGGCGACGGCATAGCTGCGCACTTCAAGCCCAACACCCGCGCGGTGCTGGTCGAGGCGCCCGGCTCGCAAACCTTCGAGATGCCGGACATTCCCGCCATCGCCAAGGCCGCGCACGCCCGCGACATTCTTGTGCTCGACGACAATACCTGGGCGACGCCGCTGTTCCACCGCTCGCTGGAGCAAGGCGTCGACATCAGCATCCAGGCCGCGACCAAATATATCGGCGGCCACTCCGACATCATGTTCGGCACCATCTCCGCGAACGAGAAGACGTGGCCGCTGGTGGCCGACGGGGTCCGCCAGCTCGGCGTCTGCGCCGGACCGGACGACGTATTTCTCGCCCTGCGCGGCTTGCGGACGCTGGCGGTGCGGCTCGCGCATCATCAGCGCGCGGGGCTCGAAATGGCGCGCTGGCTCGCGGCGCGTCCCGAGGTCACCGATGTGCTTCATCCGGGACTCGAGACATCGCCGGGCCATGCGATCTGGAAGCGCGATTTCACCGGCGCCTCCGGCCTGTTCAGCATCGTGCTGCAACCCGCGCCGCAAAAGGCTGTCGATGCTCTGCTCGACACCGTGCAACTGTTCGGCATGGGCTATTCGTGGGGCGGCTTCGAAAGCCTTGTTATCCCGTTCGACTGCACCTCTTACCGCACAGCGACGGCATGGACGCCAAACGGCCCGACGCTGCGGCTGCATATCGGCCTCGAGAACACCGACGATCTCAAAGCCGACCTCGCACGCGGATTCGAAGCCTTCAACGCAGCGCGCTGACAAGCCGGTCAGTGCGTGATCGGGTTGAATTAAAGCGCCCGCCGTCATCCTGAGGTGCGAGCGAAGCGAGCCTCGAAGGATCGCGACCGTCGCCCGCCTATCTCGGGTTTACCCGAGATAGGGTCGAAAGGACGCAAGTTGGCTTACCAACTTGCTATGGCTGTCGCTACGCGACAGCACCTCAGGGTGACGACCTCAGATTCAGTTTCGCAGAATCAGGCTGTAGTTCCATGTGCCGCACAAAACCATTGATCCTGAGCAGTTAAGCGATACCTTAACTGTCTGACTTGGATTGATGGACGAGGCTATTGGGATCGATCGTTCTGCTTGACCTGATGGGCGGCGTCGCGTTGCTGCTATGGGGCCTGCATATGGTCCATAGTGGCATCCTGCGCGCGTTCGGCTCCGATCTGCGGTTGCTGCTGGCGCGCGCGCTCGGCAACCGCGTCTCCGCGCTCGCCGCCGGCCTCGGCCTCACCGCGCTCCTGCAAAGCAGCACTGCCACCGCACTGATCGTCAGTTCCTTTACCGCCGAAGGCATCGTCGGCTTGATGCCGGCGCTTGCCATCATGCTCGGCGCCAACATCGGCACCACGCTGATCGTGCAGGTTCTGTCGTTCAACATTTCCGCCGCCGCGCCGGCGCTGTTCATCATCGGCCTCGTCGCGTTCCGCAGCGGCGCGCGCTCGCGCATCAAGGATCTCGGTCGCGTCTCCATCGGGTTGGGCCTGATGCTGCTGGCGCTGCACATCCTGCTCGGCACGCTGGAGCCCGCCGAGAATGCGCCCGCGGTGCGCGTCTTCATGACGGCGATCACCGGCGATCCGGTGCTGTGCATCCTGATCGGTGCGGCCGTGACCTGGGCGGTGCATTCCAGCGTCGCCACGGTGCTGCTGATCATGTCGCTGGCCTACGCGCACTTCGTCACGCCGTTTGCCTCGCTCGCGCTGGTGCTCGGCGCCAATCTCGGCAGCGCCATCAATCCGGTATTCGAGGGTGCGCGCCGCGACAATCCGGCGAGTTACCGTTTGCCGGTCGGCAACCTGCTCAACCGTCTGGTCGGCATCGTGCTGGTGGCGCCGTTCCTGCACCCGTTGGCCGATGCCTTCCAGGCCTGGCAGCCCGACCTCGCCAAGATGACGGCGTTGTTTCACATCGCCTTCAATGTTGCGACCGCTCTCCTCTTCGTCGGCGTGCTCGACGGGGTCGCCGCGCTGATGACGTGGCTGTTCCCGGCACGCGTGCAGACCGTCGACCCGGCGCAGCCGCGCTATCTCGACGAAAGCGCGCTCGCCACGCCGTCGCTGGCGCTGACCGATGCCGCTCGCGAGACGCTGCACATGGGCGACCTCGTCGAGACCATGCTGCGGCAGGTGATGGCGGCGATCATGACCAACGACCGCGGCCTCGTCGACAACGTCTCGCGCATGGACAACGGCGTCGATCGTCTCGACGAGGCGATCAAGCTCTATGTCACCAAGCTGACGCGCGGCAGTCTCGACGAGCGCGAAGGGCAGCGGGCGATGGAAATCATCTCGTTTGCCATCAACCTCGAACACATCGGCGATATCGTCGACAAGAACCTGTGCGAACTCGCCACCAAGAAGATCAAGCACCGCTTCCAGTTCTCGCCGGAGGGTGCCGCGGAACTGTCGGAATTTCACCGTCGGACGATGGAATCGCTGCGCATCGCTTTCGGTGTCTTCATGTCAGGTGACGTCACCGAGGCGCGGAAGCTGCTCGCGGAAAAAACGACGTTACGAAACGAAGAACTGGCGGCGACCGAGCGCCACCTCGAGCGGCTGCGCGAAGGACGGCCTGAATCCATCGAGACGACATCGCTGCATCTCGACGTGCTGCGCGACCTCAAACGGATTCATTCGCACATCTGCTCGGTGGCCTATCCGGTACTCGACGCGGCCAAAGCTTCCGGCGAAATCACGGAAGCGGCGAGCCAGTTGTTGCCGTCGTCACATTCGACCGCGCACCCATCGGCGAACTGATGCGACATCATATGCGGCCTTCACAGCCTCATTGACGGGCTTGCCCCGGCAATCCATCCTTTGAAGAAGGCGGATAAGCGGATCAAGTCCGCGCATGACGGCTCGTCACTCCGTCAAACGCTGAGGACCTCGACGCCGCGAGAATCTTACGGCTGCGAAGTCTGCTTCCCATTCAGCAGAATGAAGTACAGGTTGCGGATATAGACAATCAGGCCGAGTCCCTGCCCGGCGATGAATACCGGGTCGCGGCGATACAGCGCGTAGATCAACAGCAGCACGCCGCCGCCGATCGAGAAGAACCAGAACGCAATGGGAATGACACTCTGCCGCGCGCGCTCGGACGCGATCCACTGCACCACGAAGCGCATGGTGAAGAACGCCTGCGCGACGAAACCGAGAATGACCCAGCCGTCGAACTTGATGATGAAGACGTCGTGCAGATAATTGCTGATCGAATGGATCAGTTCAATCATGCCGGAAAACCTCGGTTGCGACCGGATTCGACTTCTTGCGGCGGATCAACCACCACACGCCCGCGAGATCCATGATTCCGATCCAGAGCCGGTCGAAGAAGCCGTAATTGGATACGCCGGAATGGCGCGGCCGATCGATCACGTCGATATAGGCGATGTTGTGACCCTCCCGACGCACCAGCGCCGGCAGGAAACGATGCAACCCGTCGAAATATGGTAGCGCCAGAAAGATGTCGCGGCGGATTGCCTTGAGGCCGCAACCGGTGTCGCGGGTGCCGTCGCGCAGAATGCCGTTGCGCACGCCGTTAGCGATGCGCGATTGCAATTTCTTGAAGCCAGTATCCTTGCGTCCGACCCGTTGCCCAGCCGCGAGCCCGACGCCCTCGCCGCCATGCTCCAGCGCCAGGATCAGGTCCGGCAGGAAGGCCGGATTGTTCTGACCGTCGCCATCGAGGGTTGCGACGATGGCGCCGCGCGCCGCACGAACGCCGGTGCGTACGGCCGCGGACTGCCCGCGCGATTCCGCATGGCGGATATGCCGCAGATTGCGCCGCTGCTGCATGAGAGCCGCCAGGCGATCCGCCGTGGCGTCGGTGGAGCCGTCGTTGACGTAGATGATTTCATACGGCCAGCGGTCGCCCAGCGCGGCGGCGATTTCGGTCACCAGCGGCGCGATGTTGTCGGCTTCATTGCGTACCGGAACGACAATTGAAACCTCGACGGGGGGCGTATCGGACGGCGGCACGGAACCACTCACGGACTTCGGGTTGATTGGCGATCCGCCGCAGCGCCGGTCAGAGGCGTCTCGCGGATGGCGCTTCATATGGCGCAAACGCCGCGCGGGCAACCTTTTTGAGGTCGGCGGCCGAGGGTCCCGGCAGCGCCGAAACCGTCCCGTCGGCGGCAATCGTGAACACCAGACGGCGCGCCGCGAACCAGTGCCGAACCGCCATGGCGCCGACGACGCCCACCAGCGCGCCCGCGACCACGTCACTGGGATGATGCGCCAGCAACACCAGCCGCGTTGCGAGGATCACTATGACGTAGCCCGTCATCCACCAGCGCAGCCGTGGCCACAGCGATGCGACGGCGAAAGCCAGCGCCGCAGAGGTCATGGCGTGGCCGGATGGAAAGCTCGCATAGGCTTCAGTCCATGCGAAATGCGAATAGTTGAACGGATTGGCGTGGCCGCCGACGAACGGCCGCCCGCGCCCGACGACCCCCTTGATGACATCACCGACGAGCACCGGCACTGCCACCGCGATGAACAGGAACAGGAGACGATCGCCCCACCCGATCAGGATGGCGCGCGGCCGGCCGTACAGACGCGGCAACGTCAGCGCCGTGATCGCCAGTGTCGCGAGCAGCGTCCACAACACGTACTCCGACTTGCCGAAGTCGGAGATGATGCGTACCGGCCACAAGCTCTTGGTGCCGCGCGGCGGCATCAGTTGGATCACCGATGCATCGAGCATGAACATCAATGCGACGATCACCATGGCGATCACCGCAGTGATCGCCAACGCGTGACGCGAGGAACGGCGCGCCGCTTCCGCGCGGCGCGAATGCGACGGCGTGCGCGTCAACCGTCGCCATGTCTGACCTAGCGTCGCGAGGAGCCGCACCGGATAGGACGATGTCGCCTCAAGGCCGGCGGGTGCAGTCATCTCACCGGGTGCCTTCGGAGCGGAACACCGCGATCGAGACCTGCTTGCCCTGCGAATAGTTGTAGCCGTCGATGCGCGTCGCCACGTTGTAGCGCAGTCCGATGGCCTCGGCGCGCTGCGCGAACGCACGTTCCGAACGCGACTCCACCAGCGCGAACCGGCAACTGCCCTGCAACAGGAAATCGGCGGCGCGCGATCCATCCGTCAGCAGCGTCGACGTTCCGGTCATGAACACGAGGCTCGGCTCGTGATAGCCGGCGGCGGCGGCCTTCGGCCCGACACACACCACGTTACGCAAAGCACGCGCAATCTCGACGCTGGGAAACAGCGGCGTCAGCGCCGGTACAATGACGCCGTAAAATGCCATCCCAAGAAACAGCGACGATGCCACCGCGTTGAGCAGCGAGCGTTCGGCGCGATAGTCATCATAGAGCCACCATGCAAACAGCCCGAAGATCAGCGACACCGCCACGAACGGCCACGCCAGGAATACCGGCTGATAGGTGAAATTGATTGCCGCCACCACCGCGATCACCGAGGTGATGGCCGGAACAGCGAACCACCACGCCGCGCCACGGATCACCCACGAGCGCGACAGGATGCGGCGCTCCAGCGCGCCCGCGATCAGGATGGCAATCGCCGGATAGAGCGGCAGCACGTAATGCGGCAGCTTGGTGATGACGAGTTCGAACACGATCCACGACGGGACCAGCCACGCCAGCAGGAACTGCACGCCGGGTTCGCGGCGCGCACGCCAGATCGCCGGTGCCGCCATGCCTGCCAGCGGCGCACCGGGCCAGAACGTCACCCAGAACAACACGAAATAAGTCAGCGGCGGCGCGCCGTGGGATTCCTGCGCGTTGGCGAGCTTGCTCAGCATGTCGCCGCCGACGGAGTCGGAGAAGAAGGCATCGCCGGCGCGCCAGAAGATCGCGACGAACCACGGCAGCACCAGCACCAGCAGCCACAACAGGCCCCACAGCGGCCGCAGCCGCCATAGCCAGTTGGCGGAGCGATCCATGATGGCGAGCGTGCCCACCGTGAGCACGACGAACATCAGGATCAGGGGCCCCTTGAGCAGCACGCCGCCCGCAATCGCCGTCCAGAAAATCACCGGCCAGGCCCATGGCGGCCGGTCCGGGTCTTCGCCGCGCTGCCACGACAGATAAACCCGCGCCAACGCGCCCATCGCGGCGACCACGGTGAGCAACAGCATCGCATCGGTTTTGGCCAGCCGCGCCTCGACGCCCAACAACACCGAACTGCATAACAACAGGCTCGCCAGCACCGCGCTGCGCCGGGTCACGAAGGCCAGCGCCGCCCAATAGGTCAGCAGCACCGCGCCGATGGCGCCGAACAGCGACGGCACGCGATAGAGCCAGATACGTACCTGCGCGCGCGGCAGGCCGAGCGACGACGCCGTTTCCACCGCCGCTGCCTGCAACCAGTAGATGCCGACCGGCTTCTTGTAGCGAACCTCGTCCTGGAAACGGATGTCGACGAAATCGCCGGTCTCCACCATCTGCTTGGTGGCCTGCGCGAAGCGCGCCTCGTCGCGATCGATCGGCGGGATGTTGAAGAATCCCGGCAGAAACATCAGGAAGCCGCAGACCAGCAGAAACAGAACGGCGCGCCAGTCGCTGACGGTAACGAAGTTAAGAACGGTCACGAGCCCCCGACCCGGATTGACCCGGTTATTGGGTTCACGCGGCGCGCCAAATCTGGACTGGTAGACATTCTCGACCATCGGTTCCGCATACGATGAAACCGACGAAGCGACAACCGGTTAGCCGGGCGTTATTGAATTCTGACGACGACTGTGTCCGCCGCGCCAGTCGCATCCATCACGGTGAGGCGGACGAAACCCGGTCCCGGCGGCTCGATGAGCCGCTGCCGCCGGCTGTCGAAGTCGCCGACCGAGACGCCATTCACCAGCATCGTCATCGGCAGCACGCCGCCGGCGACCTTGACCGGAAGTGCGTTGGCCTCACCTTTTCCGCCTGTCATCGCATCGATCCGCGAGCCATTCAGCGGGAATTGGATATGGAGCGGCCGGGTTCGGCTCAGATCGACCAGATCGCCGGCCTGCCGGAACCGGCGCAGCGGCAGCGGTAATTTCACGTTGCTGGCGATCAGCGTTCCATGCGGAGCTTTCGCCAGCGGCATGGGCAACTTGCCGGACCGAGCGAAGGCGTCGAACAGGATCGGCGCGGCGGCGCTGCGCCCGACCAGTCCGGGAACCGGCGCGCCGTCGGGACGACCGACCCAGACGCCAATCGTCATGCGACCGTCGAAGCCGATCGACCAGGCATCGCGATAGCCGTAGCTGGTGCCGGTCTTGAAGGCGATGCGGTTTCGGACGGCGTTGTCCGGCGGCGGCGTTCCCATCAGTACGTTGCCGACCTGCCACGCCGCGACGCGGTCCATCAGCCGCAGCGGCTCCGGCGGCTTGTCGCCGGCCTGCCGAATTTCCTGCAACGGCACCGTGCTGCCGAGACGCGGAAAGCCGCTGTAGAGTTGCACGAGGTCCTGCAAGGTAACGCCGACGCCGCCGAGCCCCATCGCCAGCCCCGGCACCTCGCCTTCCGGCAATGTGAGATGACCTCCCGCCTGCCGCAGCCGCGACGTCATGCGGCTGGCGCCGACGCGATCGAGCAGCGCGACGGCCGGAACGTTGAGCGACATCTGCAAGGCGTGGCGCACCGACACCGTGCCCTGAAAGGTCATGTCGAAGTTTTCAGGCGCGTAAGCGCCGAAACGGATCGGCCGGTCGTCGATCAGGCTTTCGGGATGAACGATGCCATCCTCGAAAGCAAACCCGTAGATGAACGGCTTCAGCGTCGAGCCGGGCGAACGCACCGCGCGCGTCATGTCCACCTGCCCGGCGCGCCGCGTATCGACATAATCCGGCGAGCCGACATGCGCCAACACGTCGCCGGTGGCATTGTCGACGGCGACGATGGCAACCGAGATATCGGGACCGAGCGCGACGGCGCGATCCCGCGCCAGGGTTTCGAGATTGTGCTGGAGCCCGGCGTCGAGCGTCAGATGGATGAGCGGCGCGTCCTTCACCGTCGCCATCGCGCGTTCGGCGGAATGCGGCGCCAGCAGCGGCATCGGATGACGGAAGCGCGGCACCGGCACCGCCTTGGCCTGCGCGGCATCCTCCGCCGAGACTTTGCCCTCCTCGATCATGCGGTCGAGCACGCGATCGCGCGCCGCCTGCCCCGCTTGCGGATGACGATCGATGCGGCGCGTTTCCGGCGACTGCGGCAGCGCAACCAGCAGCGCTTCTTCCGCCAGCGACAGCCGCTTCGGCTCCTTGCCGAAATAGGCGATCGATGCGGCGCGCACGCCTTCGAGGTTGCCGCCGAACGGCGCGAGCGTCAGGTAGAGATTGAGGATCTCGTCTTTGCTGAGTTTCTGCTCGATCTCGATGGCGCGAACGATCTGATGCAGCTTGGCGTAAAGCGAGCGGCGCTGTCGCGGCTCCATCAGCCGCGCCAATTGCATAGTAATGGTGGAGCCGCCGGAGACAATGTGGCCACGCGTCACGAGTTGCAACGCGGCCCGCCCCAGCGCCCACGGATCGACGCCGCCGTGCGCGTAGAAGCGCTGGTCTTCATAGGCCAGCAGCAGCGTGACATAGCCCGGATCGACATCGGTTTTTGCATCGACCGGCAACCGCCAGCGACCGTCCGCCATGGCGAAGGCGCGCAGCAACTTGCCGTTGCGGTCGACCACGGTGGTCGAGATTTGGCGGGCCTCCTTGAATGGCAGCGGCCCCAGCGACGCTACCCACGACGCGAAGGCGATGCCGCACGCCGCCAGAACGGCAACGCTCGCCAAGGCCACGCGCTTCGCCCAGCGCCAGCGGCGCCGGGGTTTGACGTGTATGGCCTCGGACACCGTCATTTCGCGGCCTTCACCTCGATCGCTCCCGTGCCGGTGCGACCATAGCGCGAAGGATTATACATGTCCTCGACGTAAGCCTGCGGCAGCACGTATTTTCCCGGCGACACCGCGCGCACAACATAGGCGACGGTGAACACCGACTTGTCTTTCGCCGTCCGATCGATGGCCGCGCTGAAGCGGTCATCACGGAACTCGGTATGCTCCGGCTCCTCGCCGTCTTCGATCCAGTCCAGCGTCCCAGTATCGCCCGACGACACCAGATGCGGATTGTCGATCTCGAAACCGGCCGGGAGATAATCGACCACCATGATGTGACCGTATTCCGGCTTGGCTTCGGTGATCTTGAGCACCACGGCGAAACGCTGGTTCTGCCTGGCCTGTGCCGGATCGGCCGGCGTGCCGTCGAGCGCGAAGTAATTGCGCTCGATCTTGAAGCCGTTGGACGCGGCCGGTTCCGGCGTCACCGGCGCGCCGGTGACCGAGACCACTGCCTGCATCGGCACATCGCCAAGATTGGTGATCTTGACCGGCTTGCCGTCGATATCGGCGCCCTTGTAGCTCCGATAGACCACGGTCTTGACCTGCGAGCCGTCGATGTCGAGCGAGATGTTGCCCGCGTCCTTGGCAAGCGCCCGCGACGCCAGCACCAGCCACGCATTTTCCTGCGTCGAGGTATAGGGCGTCAGACCGCGCGCAGCTTCGACCCGCTGCACCGCCTGCGTCAGCGTCGCGCGCGGCGCGTTGCCTTCGCTGGCGAGCGACACCAGCGCCGCCGCATCGCGCAGAGCCGAGCCGTAGTCGGTGCGGCCGAATTCCAGCACCGGCTTCGGGTTGAGGCTCTCGACCGCCGACGCATAGACGCGTTCGGCACGGCCGCGATCTCCGACCAGCGCCAGCGCCGCGGCAAGCTGCGCCTTAGCGATGGGCGTTGCGAGATTGTTGAGCTTGGTGTCGGCAAGATAGCGCAGGTCGCCGACCGGCGCGGTGCCGTTCTTCGCCAGCACATAGAGCCCGTAAGCCAGATCGCGACCACCGTCCTTCTCCGGCTCATTGGCGTTGACCACCGAGTTGCGCACGCGATCGAGCGCCGAGCGGAACGCGATGTCCGGCACGGCAAACCCCTTCTCGCGGGCACGGCTGAGGAAGTCGGTCACATAAGCGTCGAGCCATGCATCGTCGCCGCCCGACGACCACAGGCCGAACGAGCCGTTCGAGCCCTGCCGCGACAGCAGCCGATCGATGGCGTCCTTGATGCGTTGATCGACGGCGGTATCCATCGCCAGATGCGCGCCCGCCGCGAGATCGTTGACGTAGAGCAGCGGCATCGCGCGGCTGGTAATCTGCTCGGAGCAGCCGAACGGATAGCGATCCAGCGCCTTGAGAATGGTGGCGGCATCGAGCGCGGTGGACTGGCTCACCGACAATGACACGCCGCCGGTGCCGGCAACGAGGTCGGAGAACATGTCCTTCGTCAGCGTCAGGCTTTCACCCTTCGCCAAGGTCCGCACCGAGCGCCGCGCCAGAATCTGCGTCGCCGCCTTGACGTCGAGCGCGTAGTGCCGCGCTAGCGTCATGCCGTTCGGTCCCTTGATGGCAACGTCGATCTGCGCGGTGCCGGTGCCGTTGGCATCGAGCGCCAGCGCCATCGACGAACGCTGCTTGGCCTTGAGGTTGACCGTCGTGGTGGCATTGCCCGGCACCTTGATGGGACCGGAAGCGCTGACGTTGATGCTGTAGTCGCCGGGTTCGCCCTCGACGTTGTCGAGTTCGAAATTCATGCTGCCACGATCGCCGCTGAGCAGGAAGCGCGGCAAGGTCGCGGTCAACACCACCGGATCGCGGACCGTCACGTCGGTCGTCGCACGGCCGAGCTTGGTCGCAGTCCAGGCCACCGCCATCACTCGCGCAGTGCCGGCGAACTCCGGAAGATCGAACGGGATATTCACGGTGCCGTCGGGGCCGACGGTGACGATGCCGGAATACAGCGCCAGCGGTTTCTGCGTCGGCGGCGAGCCTTGCATCTCCGCGCCGGCCACGTCACCGCCGGAGCGGATCTGGCCGCGCGTGCCCTGCATGCCGTCGATCAATTGGCCGTAGAGGTCGCGGATTTCCGCCGAGAGACGGCGCTGGCCGAGATAATAATCGTCGGGCGCCGGCGGCTTGTAATTGGTGAGATTGAGAATGCCGACATCGACGGCAGCCACCACGATCTTGGCGTCCTCGCCGGGGCTCAAGCCGCCGATCTTCACCGGCAGCACCATCGTCGTGCTGGGGCGCACCAGCGCGGGCGGCGACAATTCGACCTTGAGGGTGCGCGCATCCTTGTCGATGCCGAACCATTTCAGGCCGATGGCACGGCCGGGCATCCGTTGTGCCGCCGCATCCAACGGCCGGCGCAAGGTGGCAACGACATAAGCGCCGGTGCCCCAGTCGGAGCCGACAGGAATACGCACCTGCGAGGTGCCTTCCTTGACGTCGAGGGTTTGCGTCGTCAGCAGCCGATCGCCCAGCACATTGACGGTGAGCTTGCCGGCGGTGCGGGCATTGACCGACACCGTCATGGTATCGCCAGACGCATATTGCGGCTTGTCGATGGAGGTTTCCAGCAGGTCAGGCGTGTCGGCGCTGCCGTCCGAATACCAGCCGACGTCGAAAGTCACCGACGTCAACGGCCCGTCGGCGGAATCCGCAGACTTGACATCGAGCC
>JAFKKL010000363.1 GCA_017305595.1 Hyphomicrobiales bacterium
CATACCGCACCGCGCAGGATGCCGAGACCGAACTGCCCACTCAACCCTTTCCGGGAAAAGCCGCCGAACCAGTGATCGGTCCATCCGGAAATGGGACCGGACGCAGTCGCCATTCGTGCCGAAAGGCGTGGCACGAGAAGAGCCAATCCGAGTGCGGTCAAAAGCAACCCGCCGATTATCCGGAAGAATGCCCCGTCAAGACCGATGGCAAAACCAATGCTTGCAACGAAAATTCCGATCGTGACGAAGGAAATAGCAAGCCCCGCCGCCAGCGCGGCAGGTCCCCATTTATGCTCCGAAGCGGCCGCTCCGAGGACGATCGGCACCAGAGGCAGTACGCAAGGTGAGAGAATTGAGAGCACGCCCGCGAGGAACGCCAGTACAAACGTCATTACAGCGCCTTGGAAAGTATCTTGCGGAGCGCGTCAGGACGGGTTTCGCCAACCGATCGCGCGACTTCCTGACGGCCCTTGAATACGACAATCGTACTTTGTTGCCTGACGTTGAACGTTCGCCGGAGATCGGGCTGGGAATCGAAGTCGACGTCCAGCCAAAGAACTTCGGACAACGGCGGCAATGAAAGCAGGTTGGGAAGAATTCGCTTCTGTGCGTGACAGGTGCCGCACCACGGGGCGGTGTACAATGATGGGCTTCCCTTCCGCCTGCGCCTTCTCGAAGGTGGCAATGCTGAAAGGCGTAAGCTCCGCAGATTGAACCGCCGTCGTCAGGGCGAATATCGCGGCCGCCACGAGAACCGTTCGTCTATTCATCATTAGGTATTTCCTTCCGTACGGGTTGACGTCACCGATGCAAGATTCGGCGCAAAATGATCGAAGAGAGTGTTTGCTGCCTCTTTTGCCTCCTTCGGGGAAGTGATCAGGAGGTGGATTTCGTCACCGACTGACAGGTCAAAATGAAGGAATGCGCAGCATTCGCGTTCCTTGCGAACCATCTCACGAACGTCGTCTGCCGCTTCCGGTCCGTAGACGAGATGCAGGGAAAGTGGCGAGCGCATCGACTTCCGGAGGTGTCGCTCTGCGATGGCTCTGATCTCGGCGGCACGCTTCGAGAAATCATCGAGCTGAAGCGTGCATGCGATTACCTTGTCCCCGCTCTCGTCCTTGCTCAAGGATGACGGTGCGCATTCGCAGGCGAATGCATAACCGATTGGACGTGCGAGAATCCGAGGCAGGCGGGGAGCCAACCAGGCGAGTACGACTGCGGTGGCGGCCACGATTTCCGTTGGGCCGCCGACTGAAGCTGCTCTCGCCGCGAATGCGCTGAGACCGGATGCAAGCGGAAGGGCGCAGCAGGCGGCACATGCTGCGCCCCCAAGGGCCAGTGCCGCGGTCATTGGTCTCATGGCTGGCCTCCAGTCTTGATTCATCGATGTCCGGAGGCTACTTCCTCAAGTAACTTGAGGAGCAAGCGTGAATGCGACACGAAAAGGTGATGACCGGTGATCTGAGTATCGGCGACCTGGCGAAACGCACAGGTTGCTCAGTCCCGACGATCCGCTTCTACGAACAGATTGGTCTCATCCGGAACGCCGCCCGGACCGCAGGCGGGAGACGGATTTATGAGGATTCCGATGCGAAATTGCTGACCTTCATTCGACGTTGCCGGGACTTCGGCTTTTCGGTCGAACAAGTTCGTGACCTCGTCACGCTGTCGGTCAGCCGTGACCGCAATTGTAACGAGGCGCGCAACCTCGCGAGCGGCCATCTTCAAAGCGTTCAGGATAAGATCGCCGAAATGAAAGAGTTGGAGCGCGCCCTTGAGGAGTTTGTCGAGCGTTGCGACGGCGAATGTATTGGAGGACCTGCCGCTGAGTGCGTCATCCTCGAGGATCTTGCCGAAGGCAAGCGGGGCTGTCGGTGCTGAGGATCAGGCGTTGTCTTCGGCCGTCTCGACCATTCGTCCGATGTGGGGCACAGTCCGGATGTAAACCATCTCCGCAAGCAACTCTACGAGCGTCTGCGCGACAATGACGGCAGGAAGGACGGGAATGGCGCCCGGCACGACCAAAGCCAATGGCAGAATGACCAGCGAATTCCGTGTGGCGCTTGAAAACGCGACCGAACGCGAAGCCGCCGCGCCCAGCCCGAAGGCGCGTGCTGTCCCCCATCCGAGCATAGGAGCAATGACCGCAAAGGCGACGTAGACGGGTACAGCCGCCAACGCGCGGTCGATCGCGCTTCCCAGCAACGGGACCGTAGCGGCAACGACAAGGAACAGGACGAGTGCCGTGGAGGGAACGGGCAGCACGCCGAGTTTCTCGGAAATAAGCATTCCGGTGCTGTTGCGAGACGCCCAGACCTGGACCAGTGCCGCGAGGGCAAGTGGGACGGCAATCAACCAGATGAAGGCATGCAGGAAGGGACCGGCGCTGATCAATGCGGAAGCGTCATCCCCGAGGAATGCCGCTAGGTAGAGCGGCAACAAGATCATTTGGGCGACGAGTAAAAGCGGCGTGGAGGCAAGCAACAAACGCGCGTCCGCCCGCCCGAGATGAGAAAAGGTTATGACGTAATCGATGCATGGGGTCAGAAGCACCATCAGCATGCCGAGACGAACCATGGGATCGCCGGGTGAAAATCGGATCAGGAAAAATACGAGCAGAGGGGTGACGACGAAGTTCGCGACGAGGAGCGCTGTCAAGAAGCGAACCTTTCGAAAGGCCTTGCCTATATCGGCAAGCGGCACCTGCAGGAAAGTGACGAAAAGCATCAACGCGAGTGCCGGATTGATGAATGTTTCCAGCGATTCCGTTCCGGAAATATTCCACGCAGCCGTTGCACCTGCGGCAACGCTGGCAAAATAGAGCCAGACTTGATGTCTTTCGAGAAAATCCCGCAACACTTGCTCCTTAGAATGCGATCTCTCTCAAGACCCCGCAGAAAATCTTGGCGAATGCGCCTACGTACTTGATGATAGTTGCGATATCGCGCGGGAGAAAGATCGAGGACATTGCGGCGAAATGACTGTACGCACGAAACCTATCTTGCCGATATCGCGGTCCTGCTCGGAGGCATTGCGGCCGAAGAAATCTTTCTGGGGTGTCGTTCCGATGGTGCCGGCGGCGGCCCCGGGACCGATCTCTATCTGGCGACAGTGAAAGCCACGCTCATGGAGGCCAGCGTCGGCCTTGGTGGGAGATTGACTTATCGGTCGTCGCGCGATGAAGCAGACCTGTTGGCCAGCCTTCGGATCTCTGCCACCAACTCCCAAGGAGCGAATATCGACTTGATCGAGGCTAGAAACAAAACTTT
>JAFKKL010000046.1 GCA_017305595.1 Hyphomicrobiales bacterium
GAGGATCTGGCCGCGCCGGCCCGAGAGGATGGCGTTGACCTTCGCCGTTGCCTCGTTGGGACAAACGATCTCGACCAGATGGATCGGCTCCAGCAGCACCGGCGCGCATTGCGCCAGAGCCTCGGCAACGCCCATTCGTGCAGCAGTGCGGAATGCCTGATCCGATGAATCGACGCTGTGATACGAGCCGTCGGTCAACGTCACTTGCAGGTCGATCACCGGGAAGCCGAGCGGCCCGCGCATCAGCGCATCCTTCGCACCTTCCTCCACCGCACCGATGTAGTTCTTCGGCACCGCGCCGCCGACGACGGTTTCCTCGAAGCGGAAACCGTCGCCGCGCGGCAGCGGCTTGATGTCGAGCACGACATCGCCATACTGGCCGTGTCCACCGGACTGCTTCTTGTGACGGCCGCGCTGGGTCGCGGATTTGCGGATCGTCTCCTGATAGCCGACGCCGGGCGGATGCGACTTGGCGTTGACGCCGTAGCGCTCCTGCAAGCGCTCCATCGCAACGCGCAGATGCATCTCGCCCTGCCCCCACAACACCATCTCGTGGTTGGCGGGATTGTGCTGCACCGTGAGTGAGGGATCTTCCTCGGTGAGACGCTGCAACGCCTGACCGAGCTTGACGTCGTCCTTGCGGTCATTCGCCGCCAACGCGATTGCCAATACCGCCGGTGCCGCACTCATCTCTGCGAGCGGCGCGGGCGCGGTCTTCGCCGTCGTCAGCGTATCGCCGGTCTTCATCGCATCGAGCTTGCCGAGCGCGACCACGTCCCCCGCCTCCGCCGAGGCGCGCTTGCTGTCGCCAGCGCCGTTCGCCGCGAGGATGCCGGAGATGCGCCCGGCGCCGCCGCTCGAGGATTGTACCGTCGCACCGTCGTCGAGATGGCCGCGCAGCACCCGCGCCAGCGACAGCTTGCCGCCGTGCTGCAAATGCGTGGTCTTGACGACGTAAGCGAGCGCTGCGCCGTCTCCGGTCGCTGTGAGCCGCGCTACTGTCTCGCTAATGCCGGGCGCTTCATGCCGCAAAGCCTTGAGCAAACGCCCGACGCCGTTCTGTCGCGTGGCGGAGCCGAGCAGCACCGGACAAATCTGCCCTTCACGCAATTCACGGGCGAGATCATCGAAGATCGCATCGCGCGGTGGCGGAATGTCGTCGAGCAGTTGCTCCATCAGCGCGTCGTCGTGATCGGCGAGATATTCCAGCATGGTAAACCGCGCTTCTTTCTCACGGTCGAGATTGCCGCCGTCGAGCGCGACGACTTCGGAGGCTGCATGTTCGCGATAGACGAAGGCACGCTCCAGCGCGAGATCGACGAAGCCCGCGATCAGATCGCCGTTCCAGATTGGAATCTGTCGCAGCACCAACGGCACGCGCGACGCCGGCTGCAATGCGGCGAGCGCTTCGCGGATTCGCTTGGCCGCCTTGTCGATCTTGTTGAGAAACAGGAAGCGCGGAACCCGCATGTCTTCCAGTTCGCGCAGGATCACCTGCAACTGCGGCAGCTTGCGCTCATCGGCTTCGCAGACCACCACCGCCGCATCGACGATCGGCAACACCGCGCGCATGTCGTGCGCGAATTCGATCGAGCCCGGACAATCGAGGAACGTATAGGTGTCGCCCATGAAGGTGACGGTCGCGGCGTTGAGGCCGACGCCCATCTTGTGAAGACGCGCTTCCGCGCCGGCATCGCCAACTGAGGTGCCAGCTTCGACGCTGCCGGCACGCGGGATCGCGCCGGTGCGGGCGAGGATAGCTTCGAGAAGAGTGGTTTTTCCGCTTTGAAAAGGGCCCACGAGCGCGATGCATCGTGGACCGCGGGGACTTCTGACGTCATGTCCCATTGCCGCCTCCTGATCTGGAGCTCGGCCCGTGATTGGGTCGGCGATGGAATGGTCTCAGGGGTCCCGGCTATTGGCAAGCAGGAACTTGATCGCAGCGCATTAGCGGCCCGGCCGCAACTCAAGTCCCGCCAGTCCCACAGCCACGCTGATACCGGTCGAGCCCTGCACACTCAGCGGCTGCAGCGCGATCGAATTCGCCGAACCGCCAATCAACACGTTGGCGCCAAGACCGATCCCGACATTAGCGCTGCCTTGCGCGCCGGCGTAGTTGCCCGAGAGGTCGCCGATGCCGGCGCGCTCCACCGGCGCGAATACCGCCCATGTCAGTGTCGATTGCTCGGTGATGCCGAGGTCGATGCCGACCTTACGGATGGTGGCCACATACGGCTGGTCCGGCCTGCCGTCCGCGTGCAACAGGCAACCGAGATTGGTAACCGAGCCGACGATGAAGCCGATGCTGGCGCCGCCACGGCATTCCAGCACACCGATCTGGACACGCTGCGATTGCTGGGCTTGGGCCGCACTGGAGATCAGCGCGGCGGCGGCCACGCCCAGAAGGATAGAACGACGGCGCATGACATATCTTCTCCGGCGGGAGGGAAAAGCAAACGGCGGGTACGCATGATGTTACACGCGACGGCAACAATTTGATATCGAAGATGTGACCGGCGAGAGGTCGCAGGCGACACTATCCCCGTCAACGTCGGCCGGCGCGTGAGCAGGCAGCCTGACATTTCCATGATGGAGAAGAATGCAGCATCAATCGATCATACACTGTCCGTCTTGCGGTCATGAGTCGATCGAGATCATGCCGACCGACGCTTGCGTTTTCTTCTACGACTGCAAGGGATGCGGACAACGTCTGAAACCCAAGGCTGGCGACTGCTGCGTGTTCTGCTCTTATGGCTCCGCACCCTGCCCGCCGATGCAATCGGGCACCTGCTGCGGCTAGAGCGCGCGAACTGGTCCAGCCCCACTATTGACGTTGCAAAAGCCAACAAAAAAGGCCCGCTTGCGCGGGCCTTTAATGTCACGTCACGCCGCGCTTAACGGTGGTGACGATGATGACGATGGTGCTTGCGATGCTTGCGCGCCTTGCGGTGCGGCTGCACGGCAGCCGGACGCAGCTCGACGTCAATGACGCCGGCCGTGGCGTTCAGGCCGGTCTGGCCTTGCAGGCTGAGCGGCTGCAGCGAGAACGCATTGTTCGAACCGCCGACGAGCAGGTTGCCGCCGAGGCCGACGCCGACCGACGCATTGGCGCCGACGCCGCCGAAGTGACCGGCAAGGTCGCCGCGACCGATCCGGTTGGTCGGCGCATAGACCGCCCAGGCGAGACCGGTCTGCTGGGTGAAGCCGAGATCGACGCCGAAACGCTTGATCGTGGCCACATAGGCTTCCGGACGGCGGCCGGCGCTCTCGAACGTACAGGTCAGATCGGTGGTCGAGCCGACCACATAGCCGACATTCTGGCCGCCTTCGCAAGAAAGCACGCCAACCTGAAGCTGGCCCTGCTGGGCATTTGCGGTGGCGATCGAGGCAACCAGCGCCGCGGCGCCAATACCCAACATCTTCATCATACGCATCTGAGTTTGGTCTCCGATTGTGTGGTCCTTGACGGCCACGCTTTGAATGCTGGCGCACAGGAGGGTCCAGCCGTGTCCAAAACATGGCAGTTCCATGTGAAAAACGGAAAAAATTGCGGCGAACCGGGCGATCACGACGATATGATCGCCCGAATGCTCCACCAACGATTGTGCCTACCGCAAGTTCCCGCAGAAGCGCTGGATGCGCTTGCACGCGTCTTCGAGGTCCGAGGTCTTGGTGGCATAGGAAATGCGGAACGCCGGACCGAGGCCGAAGGCCGAGCCCTGCACCACTGCAACGCCTTCGGCTTCCAGCAGCTCGGTGACGAAATCCTGGTCGTTCTCGATTGTCTTCCCCGATGGCGCGGTTTTCCCGATGGTACCGGCACAGGACGGATAGACGTAGAACGCGCCTTCCGGACGCGGGCAGTCGATGCCCGTCGCCTGATTGAGCATCGCCACCACCAGGTCGCGCCGTTCCTTGAACACCTTGTTGTTGGCGGTGATGAACTCCTGCGGGCCGTTCAACGCTTCCACCGCCGCCCATTGCGACACCGACGACGGATTCGAGGTCGACTGCGACTGGATGGTCGCCATCGCCTTGATCAGCTGCACCGGGCCGCCGGCGTAGCCGATGCGCCAGCCGGTCATGCAATAGGCTTTCGAGACGCCGTTCACCGTCAGGGTGCGGTCGAACGGTTTCGGCTCGACCTGCGCCGGGGTGGTGAATTCGAAGTCGTCGTAGACCAGGTGCTCGTACATGTCGTCGGTCATCACCCAGACGTGGGGATGCTTCAGCAGCACGTCGGTCAGCGCCTTGAGTTCGGCGCGGGTATAGGCCGACCCGGTCGGGTTCGACGGCGAATTCAGGATGATCCACTTGGTCTTCGGCGTGATGGCGCGCTCCAGCGCCTCGGGTTGCAGCTTGAAGCCGAACTCCGCCGTGCAGACCACCGGCACCGACTCGCCGCCCGCCAGCGCCACCATTTCCGGATAGCTGACCCAGTATGGCGCGGGAATGATCACCTCGTCGCCCGGATTGATGGTGGCCATCAGCGCATTGTAGAGCACCTGCTTGCCGCCGGTGCCGACCGTGATCTGGTTCGGCGTATAGGTCAGGCCGTTCTCACGCTGAAACTTGGCGATGATCGCTTCCTTCAGCTCGGGAATGCCGTCCACGGCGGTGTACTTGGTCTTGCCTGCTTCGATGGCGTGGACCGCCGCCAGTTTGATGTTGGCGGGCGTATCAAAATCCGGCTCGCCGGCGCCCAGACCGATGACGTTGCGGCCCGCGGCTTTGAGCTGCCGTGCTTTATCCGTGACCGCGATGGTCGCGGACGGCTTCACACGGTCAAGCGCGGCGGACAGAAACGACATCTCAATCTCCTCGAAAAAAGGCGCAAAATCGCAGCCAACGTATCTAAGGCTGCTGCATTGCAGCGGCAAGCGAAAACCGTGCATGGCCGGGTTTCGCCCGTGTTTGCCATTAACGTCCCGCAAAGCCGCGACTGCTATCAGGCAGAGAGAGAATTGCAGAACCAGCGATAACGGTCATGTTCGACGAAACCGCCGCCTTACGTCGCGCAGATTGCCTGATTTGGGCAGTCATCGCGGCAGTCACGCTGATTGTCGGCACTGCCGGAATCATTGGACCGTTCCATATTGATCTTTCGTCCTATCTACGGGTAGCGGCCGCGAGCGCATTCATCATGGCCATCGCGAGTTTCTATTCGCGGTTCCGGCCAGACCCGAAGCTGGCGTCGGCACTGACGGGCACGGCCCAACTGGCGGCCTTCGCTGCGGTCGGTGCACCTCTGTCCTACATCGCGGCGAGCGCCGGGCTGCCGCTCTGGGACAGCAACTTCGTGGCCTGGGATCGTAACCTCGGCTTCGATTGGATGGCGTGGCTCGCTGCGATGAATGCCCATCCGAAGCTGCATCTGGCGTTCCGCTTCGCCTATCTCAGCTTCACGCTCCAGGCCACGGTCGCCATATTGGCACTCGCCTTCACCAACCGTCTCGCACGTCTGCGCAGCTTTATCTTCGCCTTCATGCTGGCCAGCATCATCACCATCGCGATGTCAGCATTGATGCCGGCGCAAGGCGTCTGGGGACAATTGCATCTGTCAACCAGCAACTATCCGAATATCGACCCGGCGACACAGAGCATGCATCTGGCGGTATTCCATGGACTTCGCGACGGCAGCTTTCGCACGCTGATGGCTCTGGGTTCGGAGGGAATCATCACTTTTCCCAGCCTGCACGCCGCACTTGGATTGTTGTTCATGGTGGCGGTCTGGCCAATCCCCTATTTGCGCTGGGCCATGATTGTCCTGAACGTCCTGATGATCGCGGCGACGCCGATCGACGGCGGACACTACTTCTCGGACATCGTCGCGGGCCTTGCGATCGCCGCCCTGTGCTGGTTGGCGGCAACGCGTTGCGTCGACGGACGGCGCTTCGCAGCCGCAGGTGAAATCGACATTGCCGATGCGCCATCGATCGCCCCGGGCGCCGACACCGCGACGGGATACCCCAGTCAAGCACGACCGCAGCCGGCTTCTCGCAAGTCGCTCAAGGCAACGTGATCCGTTGACCGTAACGCTGTTGGCATGAGTTACCCCAAAATCGGGCCGTAGCCGCAGTTTCCGACTATTTTTGCCCTGCCGCTTGTTCGCCAACTGGAGATGCTCCAGAGTGCAGGGCTTGCGACACATCGCTGCCAACCTCATTCTCAGGCCGCGCATCCGGCGGCCTTGCCGCGCCGGCAACAGGGTCCACGACGCGAATGTACAAGCTCTATTCGATGCAGCGTTCCGGCAACAGCTACAAGGTCCGGCTGGCCCTGGCGGTGCTCAACATTCCTTATCGCGCCATCGAGATCGACATTCTGAGGGGCGAGAGCCGCACGCCGGATTTCCTTGCCAAGAATCCGAGCGGCCAGGTGCCTTTGCTTGAGGTCGAGGACGGCCGCTATATCGCCGAATCCAATGCCATCCTCTGGTATCTGGCCAACGACACCTCGATCCGGCCGGAAACCCGTCTCGGCCGCGCCGAAGCGTTGCAATGGATGTTTTTCGAGCAGCACGCGCTGGAGCCCAATATCGGCGCCGCCTATTTCTGGCTGGCGCTGGTGCGTGGCGGCCGTGACCTTCAGACCCACGCGCTCGACGACTGGATGGAGCGAGGCTACGCTGCACTGCGGGTGATGGAAAATCACCTCAAGGCGCATGATTACTTCGCCGCGGGTCAGTTCACCGTCGCCGACATCGCGCTTTATGGCTACACCCACGTCGCCGACCGTTGCGATTTCGACCTCGCAACCTTCCCGGCCATTCGCGACTGGCTGGCGCGCGTCGAGGACAGCCCCGGCTTCGTTACAATGGACTGGCGGCCGGCGGACACTGCCGCCGACGCCTGAGATTTGTTCCCGCTGCCGGCAATGCGGCCCAGTGGACGAAGTCATCGCCGCGCTGAGCGAGCAGATCGACGCCTTCACGTCGGCTGAGGGGTCTTGGCGAACGGAAGTTATCGATCACGGAGTGCTGATTCTTCGCCACGTTTCGGCCATTTTCGGGGCTTTCGCCGCCAAAATCTTGCCGCGCCGAATCGGCAATTTCCACCTCACGGGTGATTCGCCCGTGAAATGAAGGAATCACGACCATGTCGCGGTCGCGCGGTCCCGGGCCGGGTTTCGCCGAGAAACCCACTCCGGTTGCGTCTTCAGGATTGACTCATGCGGTTGCCGCGTCGCTGGCGATCGCGCTGTCGGTATGCCTGATGATGACCTTCACGCTGCTGACGATCAACACGCACCTGCCGTTGCCGGCCTGAGCGTAACGGCGGCGCCGCCGCCAAAAGATCATTTTCATCGCGCTCGCCGCAAAGGCCGCCAACATGAAAAGCCCCGTTCTCTGGGTGACCAGCTCGCTGACGGCCGCCACCGCGCTGGCGGCGACGTTGCTGATCGTCACCACCACGCGTAGCAACACCCGCCCCGAGTTCCAGCAATCGAGTGCTATCAACGCACCTGTTCACGCCTCACCGGATTGTCAGCCGCCGCATTGCGATGCCGCGTCCTGCACCCCGGCGTGCCAGAACGCCGACTGAGCGCCCCACTCAGCCGCGCCGCCCGCATTCAAATCGAATTTATCGAAGTACGAGGCGTCGCCGTTTACCGGGCGTTGATGGTGTCGTGAAAAGCCACCGCGAAGCCGTGAACAATTTTCACGGAGTTACCCTTACATTGAGAGGACACAAGGGTTCCGTCCATGCGAACTGAATGGCGCGCGATCTCCGGCCCTGTCTTGATAACGGCGATTTCGCTCGCCGCGATTGCCGCCGACCACGCCTATGGCCGCGTTCCCAATCCTGCGCCGCTGCAAGTCTGCATCGTGGCGATGGCCGCCGCGCTCGCCGGCATCGGTTCCGGATTGGTCAGCGCGGTGATCGCGGTCGCCACCAACGCGCTGTTCATGCGGCATCACGGCCCCGGCGCGGTCTTCGACGTGCCGGAATTGCTGCGACTCGGCCTGCTGGCGACCACAGCTTCCGCAACCGCGGTAGTCACCGGCTTGCTCCGTCAAAAAATGCGCGACGCCATGACGTGGGAACGCAACCGCCATGCCACCGCGACGCGGCTCGCATCCGCGCTCGACGAGATCGACATCGGCGTGGTGCTGCTGGATGCAGACACCCGCGCCGAATTCATCAACCGCGCCTTCCGCAAATACTTCGCACTGCCCGACGCCAAGGCCGACAGCAAGCCGCCGTTCATCGCACTGATGTATCATGGCCGCGACGCCGGCTGCTACGAATTGCCCAAGGACGAACTCGCGCACTTCATCTCCGAGCGGATCGAGAAGATGCGCACCGGGGACTCGACGCCGATCAACATCAAGCTGGCCGACGGCCAGGTGATGCGCTTCCAGTGCACGGCGCTGCCCAACGGCGGCCGGATGCTCAGCTATACCCCGATCACCGATCTGATCCGCCGCAACGACGACCCCGCCTTGGCCGAGTATTACCGGTCGCTGCGCGCCGGCGGCGGCGATGTGTTCGCATCGACCGATTTGCGCGCCGCCGAATAGGGACGCGCCGCACCTGTCATCCGCCTGCAATAATCCCTGGATAGGCTCCAGCCACGCTTGATCCGGAGCCCCCCGATACGGATCAATGCTCCCGCGGTCCCGTCAGTCATCCACCTGAGCGGGGCCGCTTTTTTGCGAGACGCCATGACGAACAGCAACGTTCGCCGCAATCGCTGGTCCATTGCCCGGCTTGTGAAATCGGGTTAACGAGCGTCCATGATCCGCTTCACCCTGGTCATTCTGGCGCTAGCAATCCTGACGCTGGTTCTGCTGCCGTTTCAGTTGATCGCGATTGCTTTCGACCTTGACTGGCAGCGGCGGATCCCCCGCCTCTATCATCGCATCCTGTGTATGCTGGCTGGCGTGCGCATCCGGCAGGTTGGGCAACGGACCTCCGCGCGGCCGGTCCTGATCCTCGCCAACCATGCCTCGTGGCTCGATATCTGCATCATCACCGCGACGACGCCGGTGGTGTTCGTCGCCAAGAGCGAAGTGGCGCGCTGGCCGCTGTTCGGGACGCTGGCGAAACTGCAACGCACCGTCTTCGTCGACCGCGACCGGCGGCAGCAGACCGGAGAGGCCACCGCGCAGATCGCCGGCCGCCTGCTCGGCGGCGAAGCCGTGGTACTGTTCGCCGAGGGCACGTCGAGCGACGGCATCCGCGTCCTGCCGTTCAAATCGGCACTGGTCGGATCGGTGCATCAGGCGCTCGGCACCTCGCACGGACATGACTCGATCGCGGTACAGCCGTTGTCGCTGGCCTATACCCGGTTCGACGGCCTGCCGGTCGGACGCGCTTTACGCGAACGTGTGGCGTGGTACGGCGACGCTGATCTCATCCCGCACTTCATCCGCGTGCTGGCCTCCGGCGCCACCGACGTCACGTTGAGCTGGGGCGACGCCATTGCGCTCAACGCAGAGACCGACCGCAAGCAGGTGACGCGCGACGCGGAAGCCGCCGTGCGCCGCATGACCGCCGCCGCACTGCGCGCAATTCCGTCGCAGCGGCCGGCAGTTACGATCCCTTTTCACACTCGCCGGAGAGGTGGTCCGCCCTTTGCGGAAGTAACAGAACGCAGGCAACCATGAACGCCGCCAATACCGCCGATGCGGTAAAGCGACTGAATGCAAGACCGCCATTGGCGACCGGCTTGTCAAGCCAGTCACCCAATGTCGCACCCAACGGTCGCGTCAATATGAACGCGCACCAGAACAGCGCCGTGCGCGACACAGAGGTGAAGGCGTAAGCCGCGATCACGACACCCAGCCCGGCCGCGAACACGGCCGCGCCGCGTTCGTAGCCAAGACCGTTACTGTCGGCCATCCAATCGCCCAGCGCCGTACCGAGCGTCTGCGAAAACAGGATCGCGCCCCAATAGAACATCTCAACCTTCGGCGATGCGACGGTATCGACGGCAATCGATCCCGTCGACCGATGCCAGACATAGAGCATAAGCAATAACAGCATAAGAAGAATGCTCGATCCGCCGGCATATCCGATGCCCAGCGAGCGGTCGGCGAAATCGGCCATCGTCGTTCCCGCCGTCGTGGTTGCCACGATCACCGCCCAATACAAGATGGGATGAAAAGACTTCGCCGATATTTGTCCCGCCACCGCAGCAGCGAACAAGCCGACAAAGATCAAGCTGCTCACCGCGTAACCGAGATTGAGCGACATCGACACCGCGTCGCCGGCGGTCTCGCCCAGGGTCGTCGCGGCAATCTTGATGACCCAGAAACCCAACGTGACCGCAGGAACCTTGATGAGCGCATTGTGCTCCGCCTCGGACATGCAATGCTCCTCTCAAACTATCGCTTCGCAATCGAGAATGAAGACAATACGCCCACCTCATCGGGGCATTGACGCCATCGCACGCCCGCCATCGATGCAGGCGACTTGTCACATGGTACGCCACGCGCCAGAGTGCCGGCAATTCAAGCTCTGTTGAAGGATCATCTCATGCAAATTCGCAATCTCGGCGGCTCCGGCCTGCGCGTCTCCGCGGTCGGACTCGGCTGCAACAACTTCGGGCAGCGCACCGATCTGGAAACTTCGCGCAAGGTGATCCACAAGGCGATCGATCTCGGCGTGACGCTGTTCGACACCGCAGACATCTACGCCGGACGCGGCGGCTCGGAAACCGTGCTCGGCGAAGTGCTCGGCCCGCGCCGCAAGGACATCGTGCTGGCGACGAAATACGCCAAGCCGATGAGCGATGACGGCGCCAAGCAAGGCGCGTCGCGGCGTTACATCATGACGGCGGTGGAAGACAGCTTGCGGCGGCTGAAGACAGATTATATCGACCTCTACCAGCAGCACGACTGCGATCCGCTGACGCCGATCGAGGAAACCTTGCGGGCTCTCGACGATCTGGTTCGGCAGGGCAAGGTCCGCTACGTCGGCAACTCGAACTTTCCAGCATGGCGCATCGTCGAGGCCGAACTGGTCGGACGTGCCGCCAACACCGTGCGCTTCGTGTCGTGCCAGGACGAATACAGCCTGCTGGTGCGCGGCATCGAGAAGGACCTGCTGCCCGCCGCGCAGCACTACAATCTCGGCCTGCTACCGTTCTTCCCGCTGGCGAGCGGACTATTGACCGGCAAATACCAGCGCGGCGCGACCGCTCCAGACGATACGCGCTTCGCAAAAATGCCGGCGCTGCGAGACCGTTACGTCACGCCGCGCAACGAGGACATCGTCGAGAAGCTCGAGGCCTTCGCCAAGGCGCGCGGCCATACCATGCTTGAACTCGCGTTCTCGTGGCTGGCGGCCCGGCCGCAAGTCTCCAGCGTCATCGCCGGCGCAACACGCGTCGAGCAGATCGAAGCCAACGTCAAGGCGATCGACTGGGCACTCACGCCTGATGAATTGGCGGAGATCGACCGGATCACGCTGGTGTAGAGACTGCTGTCGTTACACCAACAATCCCTGCATCGGCTTCACCGCCGCGCTGTCGGGAAACACGCTGCCGGCCAAAACACGCTCGCTGATGCCGAGGTGATCGCGCAATAGCCCCTTGAGGACTGCGCGCAGATCGGTGGTCGGCGCGAGATCGCGATTCTGATAGAGGTTCGCGGTCTTCAAACCCGGCCAATCGGCAATGACGCGGCCGCCCTTGACGGCACCGCCGGCCAACAACGCCACCGTACCGGTGCCGTGATCGGTGCCTTGCGTGCCGTTGATGCGCGCCGTGCGGCCGAATTCGGTCGCAACCACGATGGCTGTATCACGCCAGTGCGCGCCAAGCCCGGACTCGAACTCCGCGAAAGCGCCGTCCAATCCCGAAAGCAGTTGCGCCAGACGGCCAACCGGGCCGCCCTCATTGGCATGGGTGTCCCAGCCGTCGAAGGCCAGCGCGGCAATGCGCGGGCCATCCTCTTCCGCCATCAGTTTGGCGACGCCGCGCGCGGTGATCTGCATCGCGCCTATGCCGTTGCGCGGCTTTGCCCGCATGTCCTCGCCACGCGCGGCGATCTTGTCGAGTTGCAGACCTTGCGACAACGCCTGAGCCAGCACCGGATCGCGATGCTTGTAGAGATCGAACAGCCGCATCGCGGTATCGTCGGCGGCCTGCGGCAAATTTACCGGCGCCCAGCCGACCGTCGGCGCTGCGCCCCGCAACACCAGCGGCGCGGTGGCTCCGACCGCGAGCGCGCTACTGACGCGTTCGCCACGCGGCAACGCCGCAAGCGCACGATTGAGCCAGCCGGACTGCACGCGTCCGGGGCCGGCAAAGCCGCTTTCCAGCACGTCCTGCCCATCGAAATGCGAGCGCTCGCGATAGGGCGTCGCGACCGCATGAACGACGGCCGCATGCTTCTCGCGATACATCCGCGCGAATTGCGGCATCGACGGATGCAGCACGAAAAACGAATCCAGTTCGGTCGCGGCATGCGGCCCGTCCCGCGTCAACGCAATCGTGCCGTGGAGATCTGCATAGTCCGGGTCGCCCGCCGGCGCGACAGCGGCGAGGCCATCCAGCGCGCCGCGCAGGATGACCACGATCAGACGCGGATCGCGTCCGCCTGCGGCGCGCGCGAACTTCGGCAGATAGGCCCATGCGGCGAACGACGCGCCGCCGAGCAGCAGCCAGCGACGCGTAACCGCGAGCGACGTTCGGCTTTCGCAGCACTCCATCGTCATCTCCTCTGGAATTCCGGCGACATCAGCAACAGCGCGAAGGCCTGCTGACGCGTCTCGGCGCGCGCGATGGTCTGCCGCGTATCCGACGACGCGGCGTCGGCGGCGATCAGATCGAGCATCTCGCGCGGATCGCGGTTGTCGCCGATGCGCGACGCCACCTGCGCGGCGATATCGAGGCGCAATTTCATGCCCTCCGGCGCCGCCCAGGCGGCATTGGTGTCGGCAAAGCCGTTCGGCCCCGCCGGCGTCCACAGCGGTTGGCCCAGCACGTTGAGCCCGTACAGATAGCGGCCGGGGTCTTCCGGGATTTGCGCCATCAGGCGGCCCGTCGCGATCAGAAATTCATAGGGCGACCGCATCTTGGTCATCGGCGCACGCCACGCGTCATCCGCCCCCACCAGCGCATGGGACACCGCGCGAAGATCGCCGTCGGTCTTCCTGAAAACATCGGCGAGGTGCGTCACCAGTGCCGGCGGCGGATCGTCGGCGACGAAATGCCGAACCAATTTCGTCGCGATGAATGTCGCGGTCGCCGGCCGGCGCGCGATATCGGCAAGCGCAGCCTCGCCTTGCGCAACGTTGTTGTCAGGATAGCTCTTGCCGAGCAGAACGATGGTGCCCGGCTCATGTGCGTTGACATTGAAAATGAAACTGCCGGCTTCACCCAACCGCCCTTGCCTCCCGGCATAGGTCCAGCCCGTGAGAATCTTCGCCAGCGCGACCACGTCAGCTTGCGTGTAGCCGCTGCCTACACCGAGCGTATGCAGTTCCATGATTTCGCGCGCGAGATTCTCGTTCAGCCCACGTTTGCCGCGCTGACCAGCGCGGGAGTTGGGACCGATCGACTGCTGGTTGTCGAGAAAGAACAGCATCGCCGGATGCTGCTCCACCGCCTTCAGCATATCCGCGAAATGTCCGAGCACATGCGGGCGGATCGCCTCGCGTTCGAACGCCCCCGCCCAGATGCGCGCCGGCTGCCCCTTGCTGACTGAAACACAGAAATGGTTCGACCAGAACGTCACCAGCCGCTCGAGGAATCCGCACTCGGCGATACTCGCGCGCTGGATGCGCGCCAGCGCCTCGGCGCGGAACGTTCGCTGAATCACGTTGGGTGCGGGTTTCGGCGGACGCACATTCGTCGGCGTCGGTGCGGCCTTGCCCATCATCGCGGCGGGCTCTTGCGACGCCATCGCCGTCTTCGCCGCCGCGGCCTTGGCATCGGCTTCGCGCTTCGCCTTCTGTTCGAGCTGGAAATCGAACAACTCCGACGCCAGCACCGAGGTCGATTGCAACGCCGGCGATTCGATCAGCGCCGCCGCCGGGCGTTGCAGTTCCGCCGCGACGAAACCGCGTGGATCGGACGCCGCATTGATGAAATCGCCGGATGCGCCGCCCCGTGCCCCGAAACCAAACCGATTGAGAGCGACAAGCGCCGCTTGCGGATCGCGAGCCATCGGACTAACTCTGATATTCCATGAGGCACTGACGCGCCCAATGTCGGTTCGCCGAGATGAACAGGCGATGAAAATATCAAAGATGCGCCGGTCCGTGCGATGACAAATCCGTTAGGTCAACCAGTTCCATCGCCGAGGCAGCTCACCTGCGCACGCTGCGGCACGGCGTTCGGCTGCACGCTGTCGACCGACTGCTGGTGCGGCGAGGAAGCCGTACGGCTGCCGCTGCCGCTGCCGACATCCGGCACCGGCTTCGCGGATTGCCTCTGTCGAGACTGCTTGCGCGCGGTGGCGGTGCTTGCATCGCTGCAAGACCACACCATCAACGCCGTGCTGCTCGACATGGACGGCACGCTGCTCGACACCGAGCGCGTCTATCGCACCAGCCTGTGCAACGCGCTGGCCGACCTCGGCTATGGCGACGGCACCGCGATCGCCCACGCCATGATCGGCATTCCGGCGACGGAATGCGAAATCATGCTGCGCGATCACTATGGCGCGGGCTTCCGCATCGACGATGTGCGCGCGGCTTACGAAGTCCATCGTGACGGCATGTTGCGCGACGGACTGCCGCTGAAATCAGGCACGCTGGAACTGGTCGCGGCGTTGCGGGAATTCGATTGCCCGGCAGCCATCGTCACATCGTCGACGCGGCACAACGCCGAGCATCATCTCGCGCTCGCCGGCATTCGCGACCGCTTCGACACGGTGCTCACCCGCGACGACGTCGCGCGTGGTAAACCCAGCCCGGACCTATATTTGCTGGCGGCGGAGCGTCTCGGTTTCGCGCCAAAGGTCTGCCTCGCGGTCGAGGATTCGCGCCCCGGCATCGAGGCCGCGCACAACGCGGGCACCATTCCCATCATGGTGCCCGATATCGTGCCGCCGAGCGACGACACTCGCGCCAAATGCGCGGCCGTTCTGCAGGACCTGCACGCGGTGCTGACCATGCTGCATGACAAGCGCGTGTTCACGCGCGCCTGACGCATTACTCTAGACGGCAAATCCCGGCGACTTGCGCGCCAGCCCGTCGAACGCGTCGAACAGACGCTCGCGCCACGCAAACACGAGATCATCGTCCTTGAGCAGTTTGAACTCGCTCACCACGCGCGCCCACTGGAAACAACCGAACACGATATAGTCGGCATAATTCGGTGCGGCGCCGCCGAGATAGGCTTGCGTCTTCAACGTCAAGCGCATCGGATCGAGGCTCTTGCGGAATGCCAGCACGTCCTTGTCGCGATTGGCGGCGGCATCTTCCAGCCGCATACCACCGAGCCGCGCCTCACGCGTCTTGCGGAAATAGGCCGCATCGTCCGGGGCAAGCCGCGTGACGATATCGGCCGCGATCAGCGGAAACATGCCGCCGACCACGACGACATCGCCCCACCAATTGAGCATCCGCGCCATGGCGCGACCGCCCTCGCCGCCGAACAGCGACGGGCGATCCGGATAGCTGTCTTCCAGATAATTGGCGATGGCCCAGGAATCGGCCACCGCGGTCTCCCCGTCGAGCAGCACCGGCACCTTCTCCGAGCCATGCGTCGCGATGGCTGGCTTCTCCGTGAAGCGCCACGGGATGGTTTCAGAACTCAGCCCCTTGTGCGCCAACGCCATCCGCGTCCGCCAGCAGAATGGACTAAACGGCCGCATCGCATCGGTGCCGACGAGTTCATAGAGTTTGAAAGACATGGATCGACCCGTCACTTGCACCGTCAATTTTTCACCACGCTCGCGGTCTGACCGAACAGCAGTTTGCGCTCCTCTTCGGTGCGGATCGCCGGCTGGCCGAAGTTCGGATTGATCTCCTTCGCCCTGGCATATGCGCGCTGCGTCGCCGGGCGCGCGGCAATCGTCTCCAGCCATCGCTTGAGATGCGGGAAGTCATCGATGTTTTGGCCCTGGTTGGCGTAGGGCACCACCCACGGATAGCTAGCCATGTCGGCGATGGAATAGTCGCCGGCGATGAACGCGCGATCCGCGAGCCGCTTGTTCAGCACGCCGTAGAGCCGGTTGGTCTCGTTGACATAGCGATCGATCGCGTAGGGAATCTTCTCCGGCGCATAGTTGCGGAAGTGATGGTTCTGCCCGGCCATCGGGCCGAGCCCGCCCATCTGCCAGAACAACCATTGCAGCGCATCGAAGCGGCCACGCACATCCGCCGGCAGGAATTGGCCGGTCTTTTCGGCGAGATAGAGCAGGATGGCGCCGGATTCGAAGATCGAGATCGGCTTGCCGCCGTCCTTCGGCGCGTGATCGACAATCGCAGGGATGCGGTTGTTCGGCGCGATCGCAAGGAAGTCTGGCTTGAACTGGTCGCCCTTGCCGATGTTGACCGGGAAGATGGTGTAGGGCAGCCCCGCTTCCTCGAGAAACATCGTGATCTTGTGACCGTTCGGCGTGGTCCAATAATGCAGGTCGATCATGTTGTGGGCCTCATTCGCGGCGGTGCTCCGCCATATTCATGCATTTGCATGAATATGGGACCATCGCTGCGCCGAAGTCAACGGCAGACTTCGCACCTTTGTCGGGGCGGATTTGCATCGCGAAGTTTCGTGTGCTGAACCTGCGACCTCACGGAGGCGACACAACCACGCGCCACTGTCGCGGATGCCGGAGATGATGCATGGCCTTTTCCATTGATGACCTGAAGGCCGCGGCCGCCGCCGGCATTCTCTCGGAAAGCGACCTCGGCCGTCTGACGGCATTTCTCTCAAGTCGCACTCAGGCCAGCGCACCGACCAAAGCTTTCGATGTCGCGCATCTGCTGTGGTATGCGGGCGCGCTGATCGTGATGTCGGCGATGGGCCTGTTCTCGACGCTGGCGTTCTCGCAGATGGGTGGCTGGGCGCTCGCCATCACCGCCGCGGTTTATGCCGTGCTGTTTCTGCTGGCCGGTCATTATCTCTGGAACGCCGGCAACCTGCGCACGCCGGGCGGCCTGCTGATCGCCGTCGCGGTCGCGATGGCGCCGCTTGCAGCCTACGGCATTCAGGACGCGCTCAACCTGTGGGGCACCTTCGGCAAACCCGGCACGACGCATGACTTCTACGTCTGGGTGAAGGGAAGCTGGGTGTTCATGGAGCTTGCGGCGATCGTGGCGTCGGTCGTCGCGCTGTGGTTCTATCGCTTTCCATTTATCGTACTGATCATCGGCATCGCACTATGGTTCTTGTCGATGGACATCGTGCCGTGGATCACCGGTTCTCGCTACGGCAACTGGGAAACCGCGCGGCAGGTTTCCATCGCGTTCGGACTGGCGATGCTCATCGTCGCCTTTGCCGTCAACATCTGGCAGCGCGCGGGCGATTTCGCCTTCTGGCTTTACCTGTTCGGCGTCCTGACATTCTGGGGCGGCATCACCGCGGCGTCCGACGGCACAACCGTGCAGAAAGCGCTCTATTGCGCGATGAACATCGGTTTCCTGTTCCTCGCGGTCTATCTGGGGCGGCGCGTGTTCGCGGTGTTCGGCACCCTCGGCATCGCGATTTATCTCGGCGACCTCGCCGACAAGGTATTCAAGAACTCGATGCTGTTTCCGTTCGTGCTGTCGCTCATCGGCATCGGCGTCATCGCCGCAGGTCTTTGGTATTACCGCCGGCAGGCGACGATCAGCACTTGGTTCGACGGCATCCTGCCGGAGCCGCTGCGACGCTTGCGGCCGACCAACGCGACGAGAGCGTGACGCACGGCCTCTGACAACCGCCCTCTAGGCTTCGCTTGCTTTCACCGTCGGCGCGATTGCACCAGACTGGCGATCGTCGCCACGCAGCCGGCCCACCAGGTTGTCACGGACATCTTTGGTCGCACCGGCGCATCGGTCATCAACGGCCGCCACGGCGTCGGGCGCGGCTGCGCGCGGTCGCGTTCAAACACGCAGAAGCTGCGCGAGGCGTCGTTCTCCGCATCGTTATCGTGACGAGCGGTCATCGCGGGTTTCCTTCACGGTTTCCTTGGGGATTTTGCCCTTTTATCGCCGCCGGACTCATCCCATATTCCGCCGATGGCGAAGAATCCAGACAATCCGAAAAAGCCCGGTAAATCCCCCAAATCGAAGGCCCACCGCCCCGATGTGAAACCGATCGGCCCGGCTCTGGCGGAGCTTTTGAATCCCGCGATCAATCGTGGCGATGCGGGGATGGGCTCGGGCACCGGATTGCAGCCGCCGCCGGACAATTCCTGGGACCGCCGCACCGGCGGCGAAGCCGCTGCGCATCGCGCCCGTGCCTCGACGCGCGGCAAAAGCGAAGCCGCCGCGAAACACGATGCGGGCGCGCAGCAACCCGACATGCTCCCCCCTTCCCCTTCGGGGGACGCAGGCAGCTTCGAGGAAGCGCCGCAGGCCAATTACGGCACCAGCGCGACCATTCCGACGCTCGATCCCGAACTGGCGCGGCAACTCGGCCTGCCGACCGCGGAGGATGACGAAGCGGAACTGGCCCGCCCGCCGCGCAACAAGATGGAAGCGCTCGGCGTGCAAGCCACCGCCGAGGCGCTGGAAAGTCTGATCCGCGATGGCCGCCCGGAATTCCGCAAGGACGACGGTTCGCTGAAGGTGTGGACGCCGCACCGTCCACCGCGCCCGGAAAAATCCGAAGGCGGCGTGCGCTTCGAGATCAAGTCCGAATACGAACCGAAGGGCGACCAGCCGACCGCGATCAAGGAATTGGTCGAGGGCGTTTCGCGCAACGACCGCACGCAGGTGCTGCTCGGCGTCACCGGCTCCGGCAAGACCTACACCATGGCCAAGGTGATCGAGGCGACGCAGCGCCCGGCGCTGATCCTCGCGCCGAACAAGACGCTGGCGGCCCAACTCTACGGCGAGTTCAAAAACTTCTTCCCCGACAACGCGGTCGAGTATTTCGTCTCGTATTACGACTACTACCAGCCCGAAGCCTATGTCCCGCGCACCGACACCTACATCGAGAAGGATTCCTCGATCAACGAACAGATCGACCGGATGCGCCATGCCGCGACCCGCGCGCTGCTGGAGCGCGACGACGTCATCATCGTGGCATCGGTGTCGTGCATCTACGGTATCGGCTCGGTCGAAACCTACACCGCGATGACCTTCGCGCTGAAGAAGGGCGAGCGCATCGACCAGCGGCAATTGATCGCCGATCTCGTCGCCCTGCAATACAAGCGCACGCAAGCCGATTTCACCCGTGGCACCTTCCGAGTGCGCGGCGACACCATCGACATCTTCCCGGCGCACTACGAGGACCGGGCCTGGCGCGTGAAAATGTTCGGCGATGAGGTCGAGGCGATCGAGGAATTCGATCCGCTCACGGGCCACAAGAGCGACGAACTGGAATTCATCAAGATCTACGCCAACTCGCATTATGTGACGCCGCGCCCGACGCTGATTCAGGCCATCAAATCCATCAAGCTCGAATTGAAGCAGCGGCTTGAGCAGTTGCACGCGCAAGGTCGCCTATTGGAAGCGCAACGCCTCGAGCAGCGTACCACCTTCGACATCGAAATGATGGAAGCGACCGGGAGCTGCGCCGGCATCGAGAACTATTCGCGCTATCTCACCGGCCGCCGCCCCGGTGAACCACCGCCGACGCTGTTCGAATACGTGCCCGACAACGCGCTGGTGTTCGCCGACGAAAGCCACGTCACCGTTCCGCAGATCGGCGGCATGTTCCGTGGCGACTTCCGACGCAAGGCGACGCTGGCGGAATACGGTTTCCGCCTGCCCTCCTGCATGGACAACCGGCCGCTACGCTTCGAGGAATGGGACATGATGCGACCGCAGTCGGTCGCGGTGTCGGCGACGCCGGGCGGCTGGGAGATGAACGAAGCCGGCGGCGTGTTCGTCGAGCAGGTGATCCGCCCCACCGGATTGATCGATCCGCCGGTGCATATCCGCCCCGCCCGCACGCAGGTCGACGATCTGGTCGGCGAAGTACGCGAGACCGCGCGCAACGGCTATCGCTCGCTGATCACGGTGCTGACCAAGCGGATGGCGGAAGACCTCACCGAATATCTGCACGAGCAGGGCATTCGCGTGCGCTACATGCACTCGGACATCGACACCATCGAGCGCATCGAGATCATCCGCGACCTGCGGCTGGGCGCCTTCGACGCGCTGGTCGGCATCAACCTGCTGCGTGAGGGCCTCGACATTCCTGAATGCGCGCTGGTCGCGATCCTCGACGCCGACAAGGAAGGTTTTTTGCGCAGCGAAACGTCGCTGATTCAGACCATCGGCCGCGCCGCGCGCAACGTCGACGGCAAGGTGATCCTCTACGCCGACCAGATGACCGGCTCGATGGAGCGCGCCATCGCCGAGACCGACCGTCGCCGCGAGAAGCAGGTCGCCTACAACACCGAGCACGGCATCACGCCGGCGAGCGTGAAGAAGTCGATCGGCGACATTCTCAACAGCGTCTACGAGCGCGATCATGTGCTGGTGGAGATCGGCGACGGCGGCGGCACCGGCTTCACCAACGACGCCATCGCCATCGGTCACAATTTCGAGGCGGTGCTGGCCGACCTCGAAACCCGGATGCGCGAGGCCGCCGCCGACCTGAACTTCGAGGAGGCGGCGCGGTTGCGCGACGAGGTGAAGCGGCTGCGGGCCACGGAGTTGGCAGTGGTGGACGATCCCACCATCAAGCAGCGCGGCGTCGCGGCGAAGGCCGGCAGCTACGCCGGCGCGAAGAAATACGGCGATGCGGCCAACCTGCCGGCGCGCCTCGACAAGGCGGCGCAAGGCAAGCCTTCAGGCAAATCGCGCGTCCACAAACCCTCGCTCGACGAAATGGGTATCGCCTCGTGGCACGAGGTCAAGCCGGATCGAAAGAGCGTTGCTCGCCCGCGCAAGCCGACGCTCGATGAAATGGGCCCCGGCACCGAGAGCCGCATCTACAAGCCGAAGTCGATGCGCGAAGGCGGCCAGGAGTTCGGCGGCGTGATCAAGGACAGTCTCTCGCCACGCTCATCCGCCGGCGCACCCGGCAAGCGCGGTGGATGGAAGCGGAAATAGATCACGCTTCTGTCCGCAAACCGTCCATAAGGCGTAATCCATTTTCGGCAAACACAATGTCGCAAGACGAACGCGACCGCAGATTGAACTTGCCAATTCCTCGCGCTGTGCAATGATGGAACCCTCTCGACGATGGTCGAGATGACTTGTTATTTGCTGTACTGAAATATTTGCCGCGTGCACCATTTGCTTTGAATGGAGGGCCGCTTGAGCGAATTGCTTCATCCAGCCGCGCCGCATCACCTGCCCTCCTTCATTACGGCTCCGGGCGATACAGACATTTTAATGATTTTGGTCGGCATCATTTTGATCGCCGCAGTTCTCGCCGTCGGTAACATCTACCTGCGACTCCATACGCTGCCTGAGCGGATGGCCCACAAATCGCAGAAACTGCAATTCGAGATTGTCGCGGTTCTCGGCCTGCTGGCGTTGTTCACGCACATCCATCTGTTCTGGGTGGCGGGATTGCTGCTGGCCATGATCGATCTGCCGGATTTCGGCACCCCGCTACGCAGCATCGCAGGATCGGTCGCGAAAATCGCCGGCGTGCCGGCAAACATCGACGAAGAGACAGAGACAGAGACAGGGACACCCGAACCGCAAAAGCTCTCCGCCGATACAGACCGACCAGACAAGCCTCAAGATTCCGGCAAGGACAGCGCAAGCGAGGAGCGGAGCCATGCTTGAAGTGCTGCTGTGCTCGCTGTTGACGATATTGCCCGACTACCTTTATCGGCGCTATGCGCAGGGCAAACGGCTCGGCCGCGAGATCACGCTGTTCTCCGTGTGGTTCGAACTGAGATGGGGCATCATCACCTGCCTGATGCTGACGGTTTCCCTGATCACGCTGATCTTCTATTTCCATCCCTCCACCACCACCGCGACGCTGTTCTACAGGACCGTTCCGATCATTCCGGAAGCCACCGGTCGCGTGTCTGAGGTTCATGTCGATTTCAGCGCGCCGGTAAAGAAGGGCGACGTCATCTTCAAGCTCGACAGCACGAAGCAGGAAGCCGCGCTGGAAACCGCTCGCCGCAAGATCGCCGAGGTGGATGCCGCCCTAGTGGCCGCGCAGGCAGATGTTGTTAAAGCCGACGGCCAGATCCAGGAAGCCAAGAGCGCTTATCAGCAGGCAACCGACGACCTCGACGTCAAACGCGAGTTGCAGAAACGAAATCCCGGCATTGTCCCGCAACGAGATATCGAGAAGCTGGAAGTGCTGGCGACCGGTCGGCAGGGCGCGGTCAATGCGGCAACAGCCGCAAGACAATCCGCGATGGCGCGCGTGACGTCGCTTCTTCCCGCGGAGAAAGCCAGCGCCGAAGCGGCGCTCGCACAGGCGCAGGTCGAACTCGACAAGACCTCTATTCGCGCCGGTGTCGCCGGGCGCGTCGAGCAGTTCTCACTGCGGCCGGGCGACATCGTCAGTCCGATCATGCGACCAGCCGGAATCCTGATCCCGGAAGGTGCCGGCCAACGCGTCCTTTCGGCCGGGTTCGGTCAGATCGAGGCGCAGGTCATGAAGGTCGGCATGATTGCCGAGGCGACGTGCATTTCAAAACCATGGACGATCATTCCGATGGTTGTCGTCAGCGTTCAGAATTATATCGCGGCGGGTCAATTCCGCGGCGGCGAGCAACTCGTCGAAGCCCAGCAGGTGCTGCGCCCGGGCTCCATCCTTGTGCTGCTCGAGCCGCTTTATAAAGGCGGTCTTCAGGGCGTTACACCCGGGAGCAGTTGCGTCGTCAACGCCTACACCAGCAATCACGACCTGATCGAGTCGAAGGACACCGGCGCCTTCAAGCGCTTTGCGCTTCACGCCGTCGACGCCGTGGGACTTGTCCACGCAATGCTGCTACGCATCCAGGCGCTGGTGCTCCCCGTCAA
>JAFKKL010000364.1 GCA_017305595.1 Hyphomicrobiales bacterium
GCCATTATGCGTGTTGAATATGATTTCGTCGCAAACGGAGATTGCGTTCGATCTTCGCGTGCGTATCGCATCAGACCAGTCGTTACTGGAAAGCGAGAAAGGGTTATTTGACGGAGGCCGATGGAGGTGATCGTGGCGGGTAAAAAAGAAACGTCTCCTCGGCCCAAGAAGACAGCAAGACTCGAGACCGGCTGGGAATCTGTTCGACTGTATCTTTTGTGCGTCGGTCTTGCTGTACTCGCTACGTTGATCGCAGCGATTGCCGGAATTTTACTGCGTTGGCTTTGACCGGGCTGATGGGGTTTCGGACGTAGGATCGGGTTTGACTATCAGGATGCGGTGACGGTCCCATCGATGAAATGCGAGCAAGGTACCCACGGCAGCGCGATGGAGCCTTGGTGGGTTTCTTATGAGGCTCTTGGGGCGCGAGGAAGTTCGCCGGAAATGCAATCATATCTACAAAAATTCGTTTGGCCTGTAATTGCGGTCGGTACTTCGCTGATCGTCTTTATTCTCCATGATCGCGTTTTCCGACACGTTATCTCGGATGTCGACCAGCATGCCGTAAGGCAAGGCAGCATCGTGGCCGTGTACTATTCGGGTGCATGGCTGCTTTCCCGGATGGCCACGGCGGCCATGACGAAGCGTCGCGATGGCCGCCGAAAGGTGCCGAAGCTTCTTCGCGAACTTATTGCTGCTGCGCTCTTTCTAGCTGCAACCATTGCGACGGCTGCTTTGCTTTTGGGGCAGTCAGCGGGGGGAGCGTTGGCCAGTTCCGGTCTGATCATTGCTGTTCTTGGCTTTGCAATTCGTAACGTCCTTGCGGACGTTCTCGCGGGCGTCGCTCTCGGTCTGGAAGCTCCGTTCAGAATAGGGGACTGGGTCGAAATTGACGGGACGATCCGCGGGCGCGTCATCGAGATCGGCTGGCGTACGACGCGACTATTAACGCGCAGCGATATCTACATGATCCTTCCAAACAGTCAGATTTCCCGACAAAAACTTACAAACTACAGTGCGCCGCGCAAAAAATATCAAGCCACTGTCGAGATCGTTCTAGGTTACGACATTGCCATCGCCCGGGGGAAGGATTTGCTGGCAACGGCAGCCGCTTCGATCGAAATCCTCAAGGGAGGGCCAAAGCCGGAAGTGCGTGCAGTCTCCTACGACACGGAGGGGGTGCGTTATGCTGTTCGATACTGGGTGCCAAGCTTCGTTGACGAAGCCGATTTTCGCGATGCGATTCTCGTCGCCGTCGATAGCGCGATTCGGGAACAGGCCGCGGCCCTGCCAAGACGTCCGAGCCTCGTAAGCTCAAGACCCAACGTTGATCCGGGTGACGTCCCTTCCGAAGAAGGAGCGTCTCGGTCGACTTGATCGTAAAACGCGGGTCAAGGTGGTTCGTCAAGGAGGCTTTCAACCTTGATGTTCCGAAGCCTGGCAGCGTCTTGGAAAGGATCCATACGGTCTGCCGCGACGAAGCTGCTTCAACGAGCATCACTTGCCACGCATCGGAGCCGGTCGGTTTCGCCCGCCTCATCGGCATGCCGCCCGCATCTGCATGGTCTTCTTCCAGGCGTGCGGTGGATCGCCCGCGTCGGCAGGATCGACGGGTATATCGATGCTGGGCTCGCGGCCTTCGACATGTCCGGACAGCTCAGCCGGCCGACGACGCAGGACAAGTAACTGGCATTCCTCAATGGTCCCGTTGATCGCCGATAACTTCGTCGGATTGCGTCACGGCACCCCTGATGAGCCAGAGCCTCTCTCCTCGAAACGCCCGACCAATCTCAAATTATCTGACGACGGACACTATCAACAGATCACGGACGACAGCGGTCTCAGCGCAAAGCTTGGGGGATTTAGGGGGCGCGCAATTGGCATCGACCCCCAAGATCGGGTTCATCATTCCGCTCTCCGAGGGTTATCAAGGATATCTCAACTTAAAGATACTAAAAGATATATCGAGGTCGAAAACCGAGCCAACACATCAATCGATGTGATCGAAAAGCTAAGCCGGCATCAGAACATCTTCGGATTGAAGGATGCATCATTGGACACGGGACGACTGCTATCCATATACAATGGTGCGGAGACAATTTGCAGATCTATGCGGCGTCTTCCCATATTGAGGTGAATGTAATGCTGTTGGGTGGGAAGGGCTTGGTTTCAGGTCCAGCTTGTGAAATCCCTCGACAAAGCGTGCGACTTTACAATCTATGTGTTCAGCGGCGATGGGACGACGCTATCGAGATTCAATGAAGTCCATGGTCGTTCAACGAACTGTTCGCCAGGTTCAATCTGGCGGCTTGCATGAAAACCGCGCTTCATCTGGAAGATTATGATGTTGGTCATCCAACTCCGCCGCAAAGCCCGATTGACGAGCAGGGGCGGTTGCTTATAGCCAGTTGTTTACGTCAGCTACAGGCGAAGGATTAAGTGAGGTCTGCACCTTACTTTGCCCCGGAGCCTTGTTAAGGCAGCTTGACCTGTTCCCCCGATAATGATGCCGAAGTGATCTAATCGATCGACTGTCACGCGGCCAGATCGGTTCTATTCCGTCAAACTACACCCACCCCGCCACATTGATGTCGCGGAGACTAGCGAACTGCATTGCCCTTGATCTGGGGGCAGGATGTGGAGCCCGTCGAGGACATCTGCACGATGCGCCCAACCCCAACGCCCTGTTGAAGGTCTTTGCGGCCGAGAAAACGAAGGGTTGCGCGAGGGTAGGTATCGCAGAATCGTGACAGCGTTATCGCTGTGGCGGAGACGGTGTCCTGCTTCGGAATTGCAGCGATGCCACCGTCGCGCAAAACAAATGCATCTTTCACGTTGGGCATCGAAATCGTGTTCAGGCAGACCTTGAAAAGGTTGCGGTACGTGTCAGCCGGTCCCGGCAAATTCCCCGCGCTGCCGCCGAGCAGATAATCGCGACTCTTGGTGCAGCTTTCGGCGTGAGCGGCCGTCGCGTTCAGCATGGCGACTGCGGCGAAGAGTAACGTCAGATGTCTGAGCACGCTGCCTCCAGGTGGTTTATGTCAAGACTTAACTCTCGGCAGGAGCTTGCCATCTACCGCTATTGGTTTGGTACGGTACTTCGATCTGCTGTGCGACGTGTGGTCTTGTCGAACACGGCAAACCATAAGTCTCCGCGGCGCACCGTTCCCACGATAATGTATGGGCGTGTATCAGGGCATGTTTTGCCATCTTGGCGCGTAGGCTGTGGTTAGTGACCATTCGTTCAATAGCGTGAGC
>JAFKKL010000365.1 GCA_017305595.1 Hyphomicrobiales bacterium
GAGGACGCGTGCCCGTCCTGCTCCGGCTCGGGACGCGTGACGCGGGATCGCAGCTTGTCCGTCAACATTCCGCAAGGCGTGGAAGACGGAACCCGCATCCGGCTTGCTAACGAAGGCGAGGCTGGCGTTCGCGGCGGACCGCCCGGCGACCTCTACATCTTCCTGTCGTTGGCGTCGCATCCGTTCTTCCAGCGCGACGGTGCGGACCTGCATTGCCGCGTTCCGATCTCGATGGTCACGGCGGCGCTGGGCGGTGAGTTTGAGGTGCCGACCATCGACAAAACCAAGGCCAAGGTGAAGGTGCCGTCCGGCACCCAGTCCGGCCGTCGGTTCCGGATCGGCAACAAGGGTATGCCGGTACTGCGTTCCCGTCAGACCGGAGACATGTACGTTCAGGTGGTCGTTGAAACGCCACAGAATTTGACCAAGAAACAGCAGGAACTCTTGGCCGAGTTCGAGAAGCTATCGTCCGGTGCGACACAGCCGGAGGCGGTGGGTTTCTTTACCAAAGTCAAGGACTTCTTTGGTACGCGAAGCGCGGCGCAGTAAGCCTTTCGCTTGACCGGTTTATCGGCGCGCGTTACGTCTTTGTGAAGTGAGTTTGACGACCCACCTACCGTGGCCCCTCTCTGGGTGCAAAATGTCCCTGCAACCATCCGTGCGCGTGTTGAAGAAGCCACCCCGTCTCGACGACGAGGTTCGCTTTCTTCGCTCATGGATTGAAAAGCCGTTGCACATGGGCGCGGTGATGCCGTCGGGACGGGTTCTGGCGCGTACTATGGCGCAATATGTAGATGCGCACGATACCGGGCCTGTCGTCGAGTTGGGACCGGGAACCGGTGCGATCACCAACGCGCTGATCGAGCATGGCGTCGAACAGCGCCGTCTGGTGCTGGTGGAATACAATCCGGGTTTTTGCGCGCTGCTGCGCGACCGCTATCCGCAGGCTACCGTGGTGCAGGGCGATGCCTATGCGCTGCGGGATTCGTTGTCGAAGGTGCTGATGGCACCGGCGGCCGCTGTGGTGTCCGGCCTGCCGCTGGTCACCAAGCCGATGCTGACCCGGCTGAAACTGATCCGGGATGCATTCTCGGCGCTGAACCCGGGAGCGCCTTTCGTGCAGTTCACCTATTCGGTGACGCCGCCGATTCCGAAATCCTTGCCGGGCGTATCCACCGAAGCCTCGGAACGGATCTGGATGAACCTTCCGCCGGCGCGCGTCTGGGTGTATCGCAAGGGCTGATCCTCCGGCACAGCCGTTGGAGCGGCGAAGCTGGATGCGGCATGATTTATGCGACCTAATTCATCGGTTCGAATGAGATGGGCTCACCGCGCATGAGCCCCGTGAAGATTCTGATCATCCCTGGCTCGCTGCGCAGCGGATCACACAATGTGCGGCTCGCGGGTGCCGCGATGGCTGAGCTGGTCGAAGCCGGCGCCGAGGTTTCGCTGATTTCGCTCGCCGATTTTCCACTGCCGATCTACGACGGTGATCTAGAGGCGAGGTCCGGCGTTCCAACTGAAGCGGTCAATCTCAAGCGCATGATCGGGGCGCACCACGGCGTCCTGCTGGTCAGCCCCGAATACAACTCCTCGCCGCCGCCGCTGCTCAAGAACGCGCTCGACTGGGTCACGCGCGTGCGCGAACGCGACGAGCCGCCGGGGCACGCGATGCGCGGGCGTCCGTTTGCACTGGCCTCGGCTTCGACCGGCCGGTTCGGCGGTGCGCGAAGCCTGATGATGTTGCGGTTGATGCTGTCGGGATGCCGCGTCACCGTTATTCCTACGCAGTTATCGCTGTCGTCTGCCGATCAGGCTTACGACGAGTTGGATCGGCTCCGGCATGGCAACGACCGGGACATGCTGACGGCCATGGCGCGGCAGTTGATCGAAGTCGCGGAACAGATGAGGCAACATGACTGACAACGGCATTCCTTCGCGTGACCGTTTGATCGTCGCACTCGACGTACCGAGCGTGGCCGCTGCCGAAGCGATGATCGCGCGGCTCGGCGACAGCGTGTCGTTCTACAAGATCGGTTATCAGCTCGCTTATGCCGGCGGATTGCCGCTGGTGCGGCAACTCGCGGAGGCAGGCAAGAAAGTCTTTCTCGATCTCAAGATGCACGACATCGGCAACACGGTCGCAAGCGGCGTCAAGAGCGTCGCGGGACTCGGCGCGACGTTCCTGACCGTGCATGCCTATCCGCAAACGATGCAGGCCGCGGTCGAAGCCAGCGCCGGATCGAGGTTGAAGATTCTCGCGGTCACCGCGCTGACCTCTTATGATGAGGCCGATCTGCAAGCCGCCGGCTATCGGCTCGGCGTGTCCGACTTGGTGCGGCTTCGCGCCGAGCAGGCCAAGACACTCGGCATCCATGGCATCGTGTGCTCGGCGGAAGAGGCCGCCAGTCTCCGGCCCATCGCCGGCGCGAGCATGAGCCTGGTGACGCCGGGCATTCGACCCGCCGGAAGCGATGTCGGCGACCAGAAACGGATCATGACGCCGGCGCGGGCGATTGCGGCCGGCGCGGACTATCTGGTGGTCGGTCGGCCGGTGATGGCGGCGGCTGATCCAAAGGCCGCGGCGGAGGCGATTGTCGCGGAAATCCAACAGGCAAAGAACTGACGGGAGATAATGATGGCCAAGGGATACTGGATCGGGCGCGTCGACGTGCATGATCTCGAGGGTTATAAGCGCGATTACGTTGCCCACAACGGCGCGGTGTTTCAAAAGTACGGGGCCAGGTTTCTGGTTCGCGGCGGCAAATTCGATAGCAAGGAAGGCTCGTCCCGTTCGCGCAACGTCGTTATCGAGTTCAAGGACTACGAGACCGCATTGGCCTGCTATGAGTCGCCGGAGTATCAGGCGCTGATCAAGGCGCGCGGACCCCACTCGGAGGGTGATATCGTGGTGATCGAGGGCTATGACGGGCCGCAACCCTGACGCAACCTTGGTTGCCGGAACGCTTCGTCCCCGCTATATCGCGGCATCACCGAGGTCCTGACCATGTCGGAAATGCGATTGGTCGTTGCGGGTGCCGGCGGCCGGATGGGCCGCGCCTTGATGCGTGCCATCGCGGAAACCGAAGGCGCGGTCGTCACCGGCGCGCTGGAAGCGCCGGGGTCCGAGTGGATCGGACACGATGCCGGCACGCTTGCGGGCCTGCCGCCGAGCGGCGTGCAGGTCTCCGCTGATTTGTTGTCGCTGTCGGCGAACGCCGACGGCATTCTCGATTTCACCG
>JAFKKL010000047.1 GCA_017305595.1 Hyphomicrobiales bacterium
TGCGGGCGGCTGGTTCGCGACCGGTTTCCTCGGTGCCGATGATTTCAACCCGGCGCCGCTGACATCGATCACTGACGTCGCGCCGATCGCTGAATCGGTACAGTACGTCATGCTCTCGACCGGCCTGACGCTCAACTTCGGCATTGCACTAGTCGGCGGCGTGCTGGCGGGCAGCTTCATCACCGCGCTCTTGACCAATCGCTTCAAGTGGGAAGGCTATACCTCACCGTCCCACATGATCCGCTCGATCAGCGGCGCGATCCTGATGGGTGCGGGCGGCGCGATGGCGCTCGGCTGCACCGTCGGGCAGGGCCTGACCGGCGTGTCGACGCTGGCGCTGGCCTCGTTTGTCGCCGTCACAGGTATCGTGGTCGGCACCGCGTTCGGCCTGCGCGGCCCGTTGCAGGTTCGCGCGCTCGCCAAGGCGTAAGCATCATTCGATGCAATGAAGGGTCGGCGGACTCAGCTCTTAGCTCAATGCGTTTTCTTCACGCGAACAGGATTCCACTTCGCTCGAAAACGCTATCTTGATGTCGCGAGCTTGAGGACGTTGAGATAGCCGTCACTCACCGTCACCCGGCCGATCAATCCCTTTTCTTGTAACAACCGGTGCGCGAGCGGCAGCCGGTAGCACGGAAGATACATGAACAGGTGATGCTCGGCGTGATAGTTGACCCAATAGGGTGCAATCAGCGCGCGCTCCACGATGTTGGCGCGCGTGGTCCGGGCATGGCTGAACGGATCGGGGCCGGTGCTGGTGCAGGCATGTTCGGCGATGTTGCGGATGCGCGTCACCAGTGGCAGCCAGGTCGCCATCGCGAAAATCCAGACGCCGAAGAACCACAACCCTGCGCCGCAGAGCCAGAACACAACGAACAAGATTGTGTTGGCGACCAGAAAGCGCAGCATTTTATCCGCTCCGCTGGAGAGGAAGCTCTCGTGCGAATCCGTGTTGCCTGAAGAGCTGGGCTTGAACAGTGAGAGAAACAGCGGCAGCCGTTGCTTCACGAATGTCTGGCCGGTGAGATCGCGGATTGCCTTGCGGGTAAAACTTTCCTTGGTGATCGGAAACGGCGCGGACAGCGACAGATCCGGATCCTCCGGTTGTTGCGTAAATCGATGATGCTGCAAGTGGTAGGAGCGGTAGCTGGCAAGATCGGCGCCGACCGGCACAGCGCAGAGCCATTGCCCGATCCATTCGTTGATCGTCTTGTCGGAATGCAAGCCGCCATGCGCCGCTTCGTGCATCAGGATGGCGAGGCCGAGTTGCCGCGTGCCGACGATCATCACCGCGATCAGCCACGTCAGCGGGTTGGGCCAGATCGTCACCAGCGCGATCGCCGCGGCGATCGTGCCCCAGGCGTGCGCCACCAGCCAGCCACCGCGCCACGAACTGCGGCTGGTCAGTTGCCGCCACTCGTCGGGCGTGAACAGCGTTTTCGGATCGATGCGGGAGACGGGAGCCATGACGTTACTTTCCTGAATCGGCGGCGTGCGTCGTGATGTGAATTTCCGACGTCAGCGTCCGATGCACCGGGCACTTGTCGGCAATTTCCATCAACTTTTGGCGTTGCTCGGCGTCGAGATCACCTTCGATAGCGATGACGCGCTCAATGTGGTCGAGCATGCCGACCTTGGTTTCGCACTCCTCACAGTCCTTTGCATGAATCTTGCGATGGGAAAGGGTCACGGTAACACGATCGAGCGGCAGCGCCTTGCGATCGGCATACATCCGCATCGTCATCGAGGTGCAGGCGCCGAGCCCACTCAGCAAAAATTCATAAGGATTGGGGCCGGTGTCCGCACCGCCGATGGATGCTGGTTCGTCCGCCAGCATGCGATGCGGTCCGACGGTGACCTGTTGCTGCAACTTGCCGTCGCGGGTTTCCTGCACCACGACGCGGCGGGGCTGATCGTCGGCCGGCTGTTCCGCGACGGTGGGATCGAGATAGCGCTCGACCCAGGCCGCGACCACATGTGCGACATATTCGGCGTCGCGCTTCTGATTGAGCAGATGGTCGGCGCCGGTCAGCGAGATGAAACTCTTGGGATGCTTGGCGGCGACGAAAATGTGCGTCGCGTTGTCGATGCCGACGGTATTGTCGGTCGGCGAATGCAGGATCAGCAGCGCCTTACGCAGCCTGGCGATGCGCGCCGTCAGATTCTGTTCGGCGACATCGTCGATAAATTCGCGCTTGATGCGGAACGGGCGGCCGGCGAGCTGCACCTCGACATTGCCGTCGCGGCGAATGTCCTCGATACGATCCTTGAACATGTGCGTGACGTGGAACGGATCCGACGGCGCGGCGATGGTGACGACGGCTTTGGTCTCAGGAACGTGCTCGGCGGCGGCAAGCACGGCGGCGCCGCCGAGTGAGTGGCCGATCAGGATCGACGGCGCCATCCTGGTTTCGCGCAAGTGGTCGGCGGCGCGCACCAGGTCCGCGACGTTGGACGAGAAAGTGGTGTTGGCGAATTCGCCCTCGCTGGCGCCGATGCCGGTGAAGTCGAACCGCAGCACGGCGATGCCGTGGGCCGCGAGCGAGGAGGCGATGCGCTTAGCCGCCAGCACATTCATGCCGCAGGTGAAGCAATGGGCGAACAGCGCATACGCAACCGGCGGCGTATCGGGAAGGTCGAGGGTCGCGGCGAGCTGCTGCCCGTCCGCGCCGGAAAATTGAAACCGTTCGGTGCGCAAAATCTCTCTCCGAAAATCGTCGTTGCGGCGATTTTACCAGATATCCGCGGGCGCGACGAGAGGAGGAGAAGGCGGTTCGCTGGCGCCTCAGGCGAGCATCACTCGTGGCGATGCATGGCGGAGTCGTGCTTGGTGTCGCGCATCGTTGAATAGATGATCAACGAGATGCAGATGATGCCCGAGAGATAGTAGTAAAACCAGGTCTCGTGCCCGAGTGTCTTGAACCACAGTGCGACGGCGGGCGCGGTGCCGCCGAACAACGACACCGTCACCGCGTAGGGCAGGCCGACGCCGAGCGCGCGAATGTTGGTCGGGAACAGTTCGGCCTTCACCACGGCGTTGATCGAGGTGTAGCCGGCGACAAACAGCCATGCGGCGCAGATCAGAAGGAATGCGGTGAACGGCGATTTTGTCGAGTGGAGTGTCATCAGGATCGGGACGGTCGCGAGCGTGCCCCCGAGGCCGAAGAAGATCAGCAGCGGTTTTCGCCCGATCCGGTCGGAGAGCGCGCCATAGATCGGTTGCAGCAACGTGGCGAACAGTAGCGAGCCGAAAATCACATAGGTGGTCTGGTCGGCGGTGAGGCCGACGGACAGCTTCACGAAGGTCTGCATGTAGGTGGTGAAGGTGTAGAACGCCGCGGTGCCGCCGGCGGTGAGGCCGACCACCAGCAGGACTTCCTTCGGGTATTTGAACAGCGCGCGGAGCGAGCCGGCTGGTTTTGCGGCCTTTTTGGCCGAAACGAAAGCCTCGGTTTCGTGCATGTCCCGCCGCATCACTGCGGCGAAGATCGCCAGCATCGCGCCGATGATGAAGGGAATGCGCCAGCCCCACGCATAAAGCTCCTCTTCGGTGAGAAAGACCTTTTGCAACAGCAGCAGCACGATGATGGCGGTGAGCTGGCCGCCGATCAGCGTCACGTATTGAAAGCTAGAATAGAAGCCGCGATGGTTCGGATCGGCGATCTCGCTGAGATAAGTGGCGCTGGCACCGTATTCACCGCCGAGACTGAGGCCTTCGATGATGCGCGCGATCGCCAGCATGATCGGCGCGAAGATGCCGATGGTGGCATAGGTCGGCGTCGCGGCGATCACCAGCGAACCGAAACACATGCAGACCACGGACAATGTCAGCGACAACCGCCGGCCGTAGCGGTCGGCGAGGTAGCCGAACAGCCATCCGCCGAGCGGCCGCATCAGGAAAGTCGCGGCGAACAGCACCGCGGCGTTGAGCTGCTGGACGACGGGATCGCTGTGCGGAAAGAACGCCGGCGCGAAATACAGCGCGAAGGCGGTATAGGCGTAAAAGTCGTACCACTCGACCAGATTGCCGATCGAGCCGATGAAGATCGACTTCAGCCGCTGCTCGACGTCGATGAGATCGAAGGATGGGGCCGATGTGGGGTTTGCGCTTTGCTCTGTCACATCGGGCCCCCGTTTTACCGCAGCGCTTGGTCTAGCGCGCTGCTCCTAGCAACAACGGCAACTGCCGTGGCCCGCGAACGGTTCCCTCGGACCATGTCACCTTGCCGGCGGGGTCGAGCCGGAAGTCGGGAATGCGTTTTAGCCATTCCTCGAGAGCCACCGTCATTTCCATGCGCGCCAGATTGGAGCCGACGCAACGGTGAATGCCGAGGCCGAAGGCAGCGTGGCGGTTCTCCTTGCGATCGATCAGCACCTTGTCTGCATCGGGGAACATCGCGGGGTCGCGGTTGGCGGCCGGGAAGGACAGCAGCACCATGTTCTCCGGCTTGATCGGGCAGCCGCTGATGGTGGTTTCCTTGATCACCTCGCGCGCCATGGTCACCGGCGAATAGGCGCGCAGGAATTCCTCGATCGCGGTCGGCATCAATTCCGGCTCGGCGATCAGCCGATCGCGGTCCGCCGGTGTTTTGGCGAGGTGCCAGAGCGACGCGCCGATCCCGCTCCAGGTGGTGTCGATGCCGGCGATCAGCAGCAGCCGCAGCGAGCCCAGCACATGCATGTCCGACAGCGGTTGGCCGTCGGGGCCGCGCGCCCTCATCAACGTCGAGATCAGGTCGTCGGTCGGGTTCGATTTACGGGCTTGAATATGGCCCATGAAGTAGTGCGACATCTCCTCGATGGCGCGCATCAGGGTCTCTTCGTCGGTGATGCCGAGTTCGAGGATTTCGTGAATCCACTTGATGAACAGGTCGCCGTCCTGTTCGGGAATGCCGAGCATGTGGGCGATGGCGCGCACCGGAATATGCTTGGTATAGCGCGCGGCGGCGTCGATGCTGGGCTCGTCGATGAACTGGTCGATCAGTTCGTTGCAGATCGCGCGGACGCGCGGTTCGAGTTTTTTCATCGCGTCGGGCGTAAACGGTGGCAGCAGCAGTTGCTTGGCCGGCTTGTGCTCGGGCGGATCGGAGGTGATGGGCGGCGCGGTCTGCGTGATCGGTGGCCGCGAGTTGCGCACGATGATGCGCCGTGACGAGAAATGCTCAGTGTCGTAGGCGATCGCCTTCACCGCCTCGTAGGTGGTCGGCATGTAGACGCCGAGAAAGCGGTTGGTGTGAACCACCGGACATTCGGCGCGCAGTTCGTCCCAGATCGGGTAGGGGTCTTCAGTCCAGCGCGGGTCGGTGTGGTCGAAGTCGGAGATCCAGTCTGTGACGGGGATGGGCTTGTTCATGGATGGCATCCTGGCTCAATCGGTTCGCGTCAAGGCAACGGACTTATGGCGTGGTGGCGATCCTGTGGTTCAGTCGATCTGGCTCAATCCTCAGTGATATCGATGGCCAATTCAGGACAGTTGGATTTGGCAAGCCAGGCCTTGTCCTCAAGGCCGTCGGGGACGGTGCCGTCGCCGATTTCATGGGCGTTGCCGTATTCGTCGAGTTCGAACAGTTCCGGCGCCAGCGATTTGCAGCGGCTATGGCCCTGGCACTTATCCGGATCGACGTGAATCTTGAGTTTGCCAGCCATGCGACGCGCGCTCCCTTTGTCTTGGCCGCATCTCATGGCGGCTGTTTTGAATCGTTACAAAACTCTAGCCCGGCGATTTTAAGGACGCCAGCGGCATTCGAAAACGCCGCCTGTTGCGATGCAGCAACTGCAGTGATGGTAGCGCTCGGGGACGCAGTCGCGTTTCGTGCGCGGCATAGATCGACACCGGCTCGCCGCGACGATCGGAACGGCTTACGAGTGCTGTGACGCCAAGTCGTGGGCGGAAGGTGTCCCGCCTGCAATCGCGTTTGCCTCGGTTCTGGCCATCTCGCTAATCGAGGCGACGCGCAACTGGTTCTTGCCGGAACGTTTGGCGCGATACATCAATTGATCAGCCGCGCGCATTAATTCATCGAGCGGCCGCCAGTGGTCAGGCGGCAGGATCAGCGCGCCAAGGCTGCAACCGAGATCATGCTGTTTGGCGAGAATGTCAATCAAGCGACGATGAAGTATCTCTGCAACATCGCGCGCCGAACCGGATTGCTCGACCGGAATCAGCCAGGCAAACTCATCCCCACCGATGCGGCCAAAGCAATCGCCAGCACGAAGGCTGGTTCTGACCTTCGCGCCGAACTGGCGCAGCGTCTGGTCACCGATCTCGTGGCCATGACGGTCGTTGACCTGTTTGAAACCATCAAGATCGATGAAGCACAACAACCATGTCTTGTTGGTTCGCGTCGGTGACGACAGGATGGCCGCTGCCTCATGTGCGAAGCCCATCGTATTCAAGGCGCCGGTGAGGAAATCGTGGTGCGCGAGCTTGCGTTGGCGATCAACGCTCGAGCGCAAACCGTTGACAATGAGAACGATGAGTCCAGGCACGAAGATCAGTACGGCTAGATTTCCGAGTAGAGAGAACGTCGTCATCGGTCGGCCATAAACGACGAACGTCATGATCGACAGAACGGCTGTCACGACGATGACGATGAGGGTCGAGCGGAGATCCAGTTGCCAGCACGCGAGGCAGATCGGCAACATATAGAAGGGGCCGCAGGTCACTCCCAAAGGAAAAAGCAGCAGATCGGCGATTGAAATAATCGCAATAGCTACCGACAGAAGCAGCCACGTTTGCTTGGCGGTGAGCGAGGAAAGCCAGTGCGTGAATGCCGTCATGGCATCCTGCGCTTGCGTCTGGTTAATAAATGTCCGCATTGCCGCAACCGTTGGCGAGGCGCTTGCCGGGAGGGCAAAGGTTCACGCGCCGCATTGACGGCAAGCTGCATCAATTGACTATCGAAACGATGAATGGATCGACCGACATTTGAGGAGAACCGGCGGTTTGACCGCCGGTTGCCATATTGGATTACCGCGCCTCGGTAAAACTACGAAAGATCAGCGTGGATCGATCGGGGTCGAGCCGCGCACGCCGAGAATGTCCTCCAGCACGCGCGCGCCGGCGAGTAGGCCGGCTTCGTTGCGCGGGCGGGCGACCATTTGCAATCCGACCGGCAGGCCGCTCGCGGTGAAGCCGCACGGCAACGACAGCGCGGGGGAGCACGCCACGGTAATCGCGTAGGCAATGCCGAGCCACTCGACATAGTTGTCGAATTTCTTGCCATCGCATTCGGCGACGTAGCGTTGCTCGACCGGGAAAGGCGCGACAATGGTCGCCGGACACAGCAGCAGGTCGTAGGTCTCGAAAAAGGCGAGCGTGCGTTGCGCCAGTGTGACGCGCTGCGCCTCGGCGCGGGCGATATCCTCGACGCTCAGCTTGAGGCCCTGTTCGATATTCCAGATCACTTCCGGCTTCAGCAGGTCGCGCTTGTCGCGCAACAGTGGCGACATGCCCATGGCGAATTCGAAAGCGCGCAGCACGTGGAAGCACTCGTGTGTTTCGCTCAGGTCGGGATGGGCTTCCTCGACGATGACACCGGCTTCGGCAAAGCGTTCCGCCGCCTTGCGGGTGACGGCTGCCACTTCGGGATCGACCGGCATGATGCCGAGATCACGCGAATAGGCGACGCGCCTAGGTTTTCGTCCGGAGCGCGCAGCGGCAAGGAACGAGGTCGGCAGCGTGGGCAGCGAGATGGGATCGGCTGGGTGCTCGCCGCTCATGGCGTCGAGCAGCAGCGCCACGTCCTCGACGTTGCGCGCCATCGGTCCCTGGACGCCGAGCGTGGCGTCGACCTTGAATTTGGGAGTGTGGGCGACGCGGCCGAAACTCGGCCGCATGCCAACGATGCCGCAGAAGCTCGCGGGGTTGCGCAGCGAGCCGCCCATGTCTGAGCCGTGCGCCAGCCACGCCGTGCCGCTGGCGAGCGCCGCCGCAGCGCCGCCCGAGGAGCCGGCGGCGGAGCGCGTGAGGTCCCACGGGTTAAGTGTGGCGCCGAACACCTCGTTGAAGGTGTTGCCGCCGGCGCCGAATTCGGGCGTGTTGGACTTGGCATAGACCACCGCGCCGTTGTCTTCGAGCAGGTCCACCATCACATCGGACTTGGTGGGGATGTTGTCCTTGAAAATGGGCGAGCCGTGAGTGGTCAACACGCCCGCCACCTCGTTGAGGTCCTTGATCGGCACCGGCAGCCCCGCGAGTATGCCGCGTTCGACGACGGGACGTTCCATGAGGTCTTCCGCATGCTTGCGCGCACGGTCGAAGCACAACGTCGGCAACGCATTGACCTTGCCGTCAACCGCATTGATCCGCGCTTCGAGCACGTCGAGCAGATCGAGCGGCGTCACTTCGCCGGACTTCAGTTTGGCCACGACGGCGGTTGCAGTTTCATGGATCAGGGATTGGTCCGCCACAGAGGCCTCCGTTGTGTTTTCGTATCGCTGTGCGACGGCCAATATATCGCGCTCTTGCGAAATGCCTACCGGATTGGATGGTGACCCGAGACGCGGTTAACTCCATCCTGCGGCGAGGCCGCCGTCGACGGTGAAGATTACGCCGCTGGTGTAGCCGGAGCGGTCGGAGGCGAGAAACGCCATGAGGTCGGCGATTTCGCGCGGATGCGCCGGGCGCTTGAGCGGCAGGCCAACCTGCAACTCCCTGTAGCGATTCTCGTCGCCCAACTGATCGCGGGCGCGGGTCTTCATCAGCGTGACGTGACGATCGGTGCCGACCGGACCGGGATTGATGCCGACGACGCGGATGTTGTCGGCAAGGCTCTTGCCGCCAAGCGCGCGGGTGAAGGCCATCAGCGCGGCGTTGCCGGTGCTGCCGGTGATGTAGTTGGCATCGAACTTCTCGCCGGCGGCGCCGATGTCGTTGATGATGACGCCGTGGCCTTGCGCCTTCATGCGCGCGTAGACGAGGCGGGTGAGATTAATGAAGCCAAACACCTTCAGGTCCCAGGCATGACGCCAGGTCGCCTCGTCGATCTTGTCGATCGATCCGCCGGGAATGTCGCCGGCATTGTTGACGAGAACATCGATGTCACCGGCTGCGGTGGCGAGACGGTTAATGTCGTTGCTGTTGCGCAGATCGACGATGTGAGTCGTGACGTTGATCTGATGGTTCTTGCGCAGCCGCTCCGCCAACGTCGTCAGCAATTCGGCGCTGCGCGCGGCGAGATGCAAATCGCAGCCTTCCTCGGCAAAAGTCTCCGCGGCCGCCGCGCCGATGCCCTTTGATGCGCCAGTGATGAGGACGCGCTTGCCGCGTAGATGAAGATCCATGGTGTGCTCCTGATCGAGAACCGTATCGGGATCGGATTTCTACTCCGAAAAGACTGTCCGGGCGGCAGTCAACGAATAGTACGGTTGTTATCCGTGTGTCATGGCCGGATTTATTCCGGCCATCCACGTCTTGACGGTGTCTCAACGAGTAAGGCGTGGGTGGCCGGGACGAGCCCGGCCATGACGAAGAGATGGCTGAATACCTACAAATACCCTTCGCCAGCCTCCGCCGCGAAGCGGCCGGGGTCGCCTTCCCAGACGATGCGCGCGTGTTCGAGGACGTAGACGCGGTCGGCGTGGGGCAGGGCGAAGGTGACGTTCTGCTCGCCGAGCAGCACAGTGATCGGCGTGGTCTGCCGCAGCTTTTCCAAAGCTTTCGACAGCAGTTCGAGGATCACCGGCGCGAGGCCGAGCGTCGGCTCGTCGAGGATGAGGATTTTCGGTTTCATCATCAACGCGCGGCCGATTGCCAGCATCTGCTGCTCGCCGCCGGACAGCGTCTGCGCCATCTGGCCCTGGCGCTGCTTGAGGATCGGGAACAGGTCGAACAGCCATTCGAGCTGCTTTTCCTTCTCCGCCGGATCGAGGTGCTGGCCGCCGAGATCGAGGTTTTCCCGCACTGTCATTTCGCCGAACAGTTCGCGCGTCTCGGGACATTGTACGAGACCGCTGCGGGCGATTTTCGCAGCGCTGGTGCCGCGCAGTTTCTCGCCGTCGCGGATGATCTCGCCGGAGTAGGGCAGGAAGCCGGAGATGGTGTTGAACAAGGTCGTCTTGCCGGCGCCGTTGAGACCGACGATGGAGACGAACTCGCCCTGATGCACATGGATCGAGACGTTCTCGAGGGCCTGCGCCTTGCCGTAATGGACGCTGACGTTCTCGACCTGCAACAGCGGCACCTTGTCGGTGAAGTCCGCTTCGGGGCGGGCCGAAGTTTCGATGGCACCGCCGAGATAGACGCGACGCACGGTTTCGTTGCGCATCACCTCGTCGGCGCGGCCGGTGGCGATCTCCTCGCCGAGATACATCGCCAGCACGCGGTCGACCAATGCGGCGACGCTCTTGACGTTGTGGTCGACCAGCATCACCGCGCGGCCTTCGTCGCGGAACGAACGGATCAGGTCGGAGAAGGTTGCGACCTCCGCCAAGGTCAGGCCGGCGAACGGTTCGTCCACCAGCACCACCTTGGGATCGCGCGCGATCGCCTTGGCGAGTTCGAGGCGGCGCAGGTCGGCGAACGGGAGCGTCGGCGGTCGCCGATGCATGACCTCGCCGAGCCCGACGCGCTCGGCGATCCACTTGGCGCGCTCGGTCAGTGCCTTGTCCGGAAACAGCATCAAGAGGCTGTCCGGCAGCAGCGCCACCATGATGTTTTCCAGCACGGTCTGCCGGTTCAGCGGTCGCGAGTGCTGGAACACCATGCCGAAGCCCTGGCGGGCGATGCGGTGTGCCGGCATGCCGGCGACGTTGTGGCCCTGAAAGCGGACGCTGCCTTCGGTCGGTCGCTCGATGCCCATGATGGCTTTCATGGCCGTCGATTTGCCCGAGCCGTTCGGGCCGATCAGACCAAAAATTTCGCCACCGTGAACGTCGAAATTGAGGTTCTTGACGGCGGTGAGGCCGCCGAACTTTTTTGTCAGTCCACGAACCTCGAGGACGGGTGCGGTGCTTTGGGTGCTGCTCATGAACGTGCCTCGCGTGACAGCACCGATCCAAGGAAGCCGCCGGGGAAGAACAGGATGACGACAAGCGCGACGGCGGAGACGATGAAGGTCGCCAGTTCGCCGGTCGGCCGCAGGAATTCACCGGCGACGATCAGGAAGATCGCGCCGAGCGCCGCGCCGAGCACGGTGCGGCGTCCGCCGAGTACGGCGGCGACGATCACCTGCACGCCGACCGCGATGTCGACCACGGTGCCGACCGAGGCGGTGCCGAAGTAGAATACCAGCAGCGCCCCCGACAGGCCTGAGAAGAACGCGCTGACGATGAACGCCGCGAGCTTGTGCTTGACGATATTGAAGCCGAGCGCGCCGGCCTGCACCGGGTCCTGTCCGCTCGCCTGCAATACCAGGCCGACCGGCGATTGCGACAGCCCGAACAGGATAGCAGCGCTGATCACCATGAAGCCGAGCGCGATCCAGTAATTGACGCCGGCATCGATCGACAGCACGTCGGGAATGGTGAGGCCGATCTCGCCGCCGGTGAGATCGGCGAACACCACGATGAAGCTTTGCAGGATCAGCACGGCAACCAGCGTGGTGAGGCCGAAGTAGGGGCCGCGCACCCGCAGCGCCGGCAGCGCCAGCACGAAGCCCGCGATCACTGCCGCCACCGCGCCGAGCGCGATGCAAGGATACATCGGCAAGCCGTAGTGGTTGTTGAGAATGCCGGCAGTGTAGGCACCTGTACCGATCAGGAATGTCGGGCCGAAGTTCACTTCGCCTGCGAATCCGAACAACAGGTCCCACGACATCGCGAACACGCCGAAGTAATAGGCAACGGTCAGCAGGCCGAGGATATAACCCGAGACGTACCACGGCAGCGTCGCCGCAATGATGACCAGGATCAGCGAAATCCCGAACAGGGGAGACTTGAAGAAGCTCGTCATCTCAGCGCCTCCCGAGCAGGCCTTGCGGCCGGATATACATCACGATCACCAGCAGCAGCAGCGCCGGGATCGAGCGGTAGGCGGGCGAGATCATGTAGGCGGTGAAGGTTTCGAGATAGCCGACCACGAAGGCCGCGATCAGCGATCCGGAGACGCTGCCGAGGCCGCCGAGCACGACGATGGAAAATGCGCTCGCGGTCAACGGGCCGACGCTGTAGGAACTGACGCCGAGGAACATGCCGAGCAGCACGCCGGCAATGCCGGCGAGCACGCCGTAGATGATCCAGACCACGATGTAGACGTTCGTTAACTCGAAGCCGAGAATAGTGACGCCGCGCGGGTTCATCGACGCCGCCAGCACCACCTTGCCGGTGCGGGTGCGATTGACCAGAACCCAGAGCAGGGCGATCACCAGACAGCACACCGCTGCGGTGAACAGCGTGTTGGCCGGCGTGCGGATGCCGGCGATTCTGACCACACCCTCGATGATCGGGAGCACGGTCTTGGCGTTGTTGGTGAAGAAGTAGGCGATCGCCTCCTGGATCATGATGCCCCAGAGCAGCGTCGCGGTGAGGACGAAGATTTCCTTTTCTTCGTTTGGAATTTTATTGGAGCGCTGGATCGGCTGCACCACCGTGAAATAGGTGAGGAGCGACAGCAGCGCGGCGATCGCCACGCCGACGAGCGCGCCCGAGTAGCTGTCGAGCTGAAAGACGCTGGCTGCCGCCCAGGCGGCGACCGCAGCCGCCACCATGATGGCGCCGTGCGACAGGTTCAGGACGCCGGAGACGCCGAAGATGAGGGTGAAACCGGTCGCGCCCAGCGCATAAAGCGCGCTGATGGCAAAACCGTCGATCAGGATTTGTAGGGCAAGCATCGACACCAGCCGTGGCAGCTTTCGCCGCGCCAATGGAGGGATTGCAGGACGGAGAGAGAGCCTCCCGGACAGAGGTGTCCGGGAGGCGACGGCAAGATCACTTCGCCGAGGAGAACTTGATGAAGCTCGGGAACTTCAACTCGCTCTTGGCGACTTCCTTCGGCCAGACCGAGACCTGCTGTCCGTTCTGCCATTGCAGGATGAGGCCGGTGATCAGCCCCTTGCCGTATTTCAGGCCGTGGGTGAACTTGTCTTCCTTGCCGTAGAACTGGACTTTGCCGATGGTGCCCTCCCAATCGGTCTTTTCCATTGCCGCGACCAGTTTGTCGGAATCCGTCGAGCCCGCGCGCTTGACCGCATCGGCGATCATGTAGACCTCGTCATACGAGGTGTAGCCGGCATAGGACGGATAGTTGCCGAATTTCTTCTTGAAGTTTTCCGCAAACGGCACTGACTTCGGTGTCACCGCGACACCCGGTCCCGACACGCCCTGATAGAGCACGCCGTCGGCGGCGTTGTTGGTGTCCTTGCCGAAGGTCGAGTTGGTGGCCTGCGAGGAAATGCCGAACATCGGGATCGGCACCTGCTGATTCTTCCACTGCACGGTCGGTTGCACGCCGACATGCGAAATGCCGGTGATGATCACGTCCGGCTTGGACGCTTCGATCTTGTTGAAGATCGGCGTGAAGTCGGTGGTATCCGGCGAGAAGCGGATGTGGTCCAGCACCTTGAGGCCGATCTTCGGCAGGCACTCCTGATAACCGATGTCGAGCGGCTTGGTCCACGCGGCGTCTTCGCTCATGATGACGGCGGACTTCATCTTCTTGCCGTCGACAAGCAAATCCTTCGCGGCGTCGCAGACCGACTGCGCCAGTGCGGCGGAGGTCAGGTAGCCGTGGAAGGTGTATTTGTTCTTCTCATAGTTATCGTGAACCGCCTTCGTGATCTCGTTCGATGCGGCCCCGGGGGTGATCATCAGTGTCTTCAGGCGCGACGCCCAGGGCTCGAGCGCCAGAACGACCTCACTGATATAGCTGGTGATGACCGCGTTGACCTTGTCCTCGTTAACGGCGCGCTGGAAGGCTCGGACCGAGTCGGCGGATGAGGAGTGATTGTCGTAGGTGACGATCTCGATCTTGCGGCCGTCGACGCCGCCCTTGGCGTTGATTTCCTCCGCGGCCATCTGCGCGGCTTGGGGAATCGATGCGCCGGCGATCGCTTGTGCTTCGGCGATGACACCGATCTTGATCGGATCGGCTGCATTGGCGGCGCTGCTCAGGCTCAGTCCAAGCGCGGTGGCGCCGAGCAAGATAAGCGACCACGCTGTGCGGCGGGGTTTGATGGATGTCATGGTGTTTCCTCTTCGAGCTGATTGAACGTTTATTGTTTAAGTTTTGGTCTGTTCAGCGAGCGCCGGGCGCAAGAAACGCGGGGACCCGAGAGCGAGAGTAGGTTGCGAAATATTGCCTCACCCGGTGAAGAGGTCAACATTGCAGTGCAGCGTTGCATGATCATAGACTTTCGACGCATGCACTCGCTACTCTATGCTCACGACTTCGCGAGTCCGCGCGTTTCACTGAACATTCGTCTGAACTGGAAGGAACCATCCCGTGAGCACGTCCAAAAAGACCTATCGGATTGCCGTCATTCCCGGCGACGGCATCGGCAAGGAGGTCGTTCCCGAAGGCTTGCGGGTGATGGAAGCGGCGGCCAAGAAGCATGGCGTCCAGATTCACTTCGATCATTTCGATTTCGCGTCGTGGGATTATTACGCCAAGCATCAGCAGATGATGCCCGACGACTGGAAAGAAAAGATCGGTTCGCATGACGCGATCTATTTCGGCGCGGTCGGCTGGCCCGAGAAGATTCCGGATCATGTCTCGTTGTGGGGTTCGCTGCTCAAGTTCCGCCGCGAGTTCGACCAGTATGTCAACCTGCGGCCGGTGCGGCTGATGCCCGGCGTGCCGTCGCCGCTCGCCGGCCGCAAGCCCGGCGATATCGATTTCTGGGTGGTACGCGAGAATACTGAAGGGGAGTATTCCTCGGTCGGCGGGCGTATGTTCGGCGACACCGACCGCGAATTCGTCACCCAACAGACGGTGATGACGCGCACCGGCGTCGACCGTATTCTGAAGTTCGCGTTCGAACTGGCGCAGTCACGGCCGAAGAAGCATCTGACCTCGGCCACCAAGTCCAATGGCATCTCGATCACGATGCCGTATTGGGACGAGCGCGTCGAGGCGATGGCGAAGAACTATCCCAAGGTGAAGTGGGACAAGTATCACATCGACATTCTGACCGCGCATTTCGTGCTGCATCCGGACTGGTTCGACGTGGTGGTCGGCTCCAATCTGTTCGGCGATATCCTGTCCGATCTCGGTCCGGCCTGTACCGGCACCATCGGCATCGCGCCGTCCGGCAACATCAATCCGACAGGCGATTTCCCGTCGGTGTTCGAGCCGGTGCACGGTTCGGCGCCGGACATCGCCGGGCAAGGTATCGCCAATCCGATCGGCATGATCTGGTCCGGCGCAATGATGCTCGAGCATCTCGGCGAGAAGGTTGCGGCCAGGGCCATCGTCGATGCGATCGAGCGAACGCTGGGCGAGCGTACCTTGCGCACGCGCGACCTCGGCGGCAATGCGGATACGACCGCGTGCGGTAAGGCTGTTGCGGAGATGGTGGAGTAAAGGCAACAACGTCGTGCAGTCGTAAAGACTACCAACTTCGTCATGGCCGGGCTTGTCCCGGCCATCCACGTCTTAATCTTTCAGAATATCAGCAAGAACGTGGATGCCCGGGACAAGCCCGGGCATGACGGCAGAGGTTTAGCCGATCACGCTTACCTACTTCGCCACGCCTGCCACCGCCAACACCGCGTGCAGCAGCACGTTGGCGCCGGCGCTGCAATCGGCTTGCGTTGCGTCTTCGAGTTCGTTGTGGCTGATGCCGTCCTTGCACGGCACGAAGATCATTGCCGCCGGAATCACGGAGGCGACGTTGCAGGCGTCGTGGCCTGCACCCGAGGTGATGCGGCGATAGCTGTAGCCGAGCTCGGTGGCGGCGGCCTGCACCGCGTCCACCAGCTTGCTGTCGAAGATAGTTGGCGGCTTGCGCCAGATCTGGTCGAGCGTGATCTCGACGCGGCGGCGCTTCGCGAGTTCTCCGAGAGCCGCGCGGATATCGCGATCCAGCGCATCCATGATGGCCGCATCGGGACTGCGGACGTCGAGTGTGAACGCGATCTCCCCGGGAATGACGTTACGCGACGGATTGGCGATGTTGACCTCACCGATGGTGGCGACAGCGTTCGGGGCGTGAGCCAGCGCGATCTTCTCGATGGCGAGCGTTAGCTCCGCAAGCGCCGACAGCGCATCGCGCCGCAGCGGCATCGGCGTGGTGCCGGCGTGGCTCTCGAAGCCGGTGACGCGACCGTCGTACCAGATGATGCCCTGGCCGCGATCCACCACGCCGACGGTCTTTCCTTCGGCTTCCAGCAGCGGCCCCTGTTCGATATGCAGTTCGAGGAACGCGCCGAGCTTACGTTGGCCGACCGGCTCCTCGCCGCGATAGCCGATGCCGTCGAGGGCTTCCTTGACGGTGACGCCGGCGGCATCCTTGCGGCTCCAGATGTCATCGGTGGTGTAGTCGCCAGCGTATGTGGCCGACGCCATCATCGCCGGTGCAAAGCGTGAGCCTTCCTCGTTGGTCCAGTTGATGATGCACAGCGGCGTTTCGGTTTCGATGCCGGCGTCGTTCAGTGTCCGGACCACCTCGAGCGCGGCGAGGGTGCCGAGGATGCCGTCATACTTGCCACCGGTGGGCTGCGTATCCAAATGCGAGCCGATGCCGAGCGGCGGCTTCGACATATCGCGGCCCTTGCGCAGGCCGAACATCGAGCCGAGTGCATCGACATGCACCTCGAGCCCCGCTGCCTCGCAGGCATTACGAAACCAGTCGCGCACCTGCTTGTCCTCCGCACCCAACGTCAGCCGTCGCACGCCGCCCTTGGCGGTGGCGCCGAATTGCGCGGTCTCGTGAATGGCGCCCCACAAGCGGCCGGAATCGATTTGCAGGTTGGATGGTTTGGCGCTCATGCGACGACTCCGGATTTGGTGGGAGAGATGCTTGATTCATTGCCGCGCCACGGCGGAAGCGTCAACCGGGGCGGCGGCGTGGAGGGTTGCAAATTCAGGATATGAACCGCGCTTTCTGCGCGAGTTGCACGGCGAGGTCGGCGACGAGTTCGATCGCCGCCGTGTCCGGCGAGGCCAGCCAACTCGCCGAGAAGGTGAGGGGCGGCAGCAGCACGTCAGTCGCAAGCAGTTGCAGGCTGCCGTCCGCGATCTCGTTCTCGACGATGGCGCGCGGGATGACGGCAATGCCGAGCCCTTCCAGCGTCATGTGGATCACGGTCGCCAGCGACGCGCTGGCATGCAGCCGCATCGCCGGGAGGTCCGGACGATTGAACAGCGATCGCACCCATTCATAAGGTTGGGTGCGGCGTGGAAATGTGATGATGGGAAACTTCGCCAGTTCGTCCGTCGTCAGCGGTTCCTTGCCGAGACCGAGCGAGGGGCTTGCAACGAAGCCGATCGGGTAATCGCCCAGCACGCGATTGCGGATGTTGGAAATCGACAGCGGCCCCATCAGGAACGCCAGTTCGATCTCCTGCGCCAGCAGACGCGCGCGCAGGTTCGAAGTGATATCGACTTCGATTTCCAGCGACAGGTTGGGGTAGGTCTGGTTGACGCTCTTGATTAGCTGCGAGAGCCAAGTGTGGACGATGGTTTCGGCAACGCCAAGCCGCAGCACGCCGCGCATCTCGGTGCGATCGCTCACCGACGCCATCATCTCGGACCGCAGGCCGATCAGCTTTTCGGCGTAGAGCATCAGGCGTCGGCCCGCCGGTGTTGGTGTTGCTGCGCGACGATCACGCTTCAGCAACTGCACGCCCATGTCGCCTTCGAGTTGCGCGATGCGTTGCGAGATCGCGGGTTGCGTGGTGTTGAGTTTCTGCGCCGCCCCGCGAAAGCTGCCGAGCGTCACGACCCAGAGGAAAGTTTCGATGGCTTTGAAATCGACCATGCGGCTCGCTCAGCTTGATAAATCCAATTTATCGATCTTGATTAGAAACCACGATTAGACATTATGTTAGACCTGTGTCCCATTTGCTGTCGAGAAAAACGGGGGACCCCAGGTGAGCAACGCAGTGCGTAAGCCTGAGGGCACTGATGCCAGCAGCGACATATCGCCGAGCCTCGCGGCGCGCCTCGCCTGCCGCAACGGTAACGCCGAACAGACCGCAGGCGTCGCGCCGGGTTACGTGCAGGGCAATCTCGCAATTCTCCCCGAAAAGGACGCCGCCGCGTTCCATCGCTTCTGCCAACTCAATCCGAAGCCGTGCCCGATCATCGGCATGTCCGAGGTCGGCGATCCGCGCATTCCGTCGCTCGGCATCGATCTCGACATCCGCACTGACGTGCCGCGCTATCGCGTGTGGCGTAACGGCGAGGCGATCGAGGAACCGCTCGACGTCAAGGCGCACTGGCGCGACGATCTTGTCGCCTTCGTGATCGGCTGCTCGTTCTCGTTCGAGGAAGCGCTGCTCGCCGACGACATTCCGATCCGTCATATCGAGCAGAACGTCCGGGTTCCGATGTATCGGACCAATATCGCCTGCAAATCGGCCGGGCCGTTCGCCGGGCCGATGGTGGTATCAATGCGGCCGCTGAAGCCGGCCGATGCTATCCGTGCGGTGCAGATCACCTCGCGCTATCCGTCGGTGCACGGCGCGCCGGTGCATCTCGGGCTGCCACAATCGATCGGCATCGCCGACATCACAAAGCCTGATTACGGCGATGCGGTAACGATCCATCCCGATGAAATCCCGGTGTTCTGGGCTTGCGGAGTGACGCCGCAGGCGGTGATCGCGGCGGCCAAGGTGCCGTTCGCCATCACGCATGCGCCGGGACTGATGCTGGTCACCGATCTCAAGAACAAGCAGCTTGCCGTGCTTTGACGCTTTGACTTACCTTCTAATCGGCAAAACCAAAGATAAGCCGAAACAAAAACACTGAAACAACATCAGTTGGCTGGAGAGGAAACAACATGACCATCACGCGTCGAACTGTATTGCTGGGAGCGACCGCTTCCGCCGCCCTATTGCCGCTCGCGGCTCGCGCCCAAACCAAGGAAGTGGTGATCGGCGTGATCTATCCGCTGTCCGGTGCCAGTGCGCAGATCGGCGTCGATGCGCAGCGCGCGTTCGAGACCGCCGCCGACATCATCAACAACAAGTACGATTTCGATCTGCCGCTGGCGCGCGATGAGGGATTGCCCGGCCTTGGCGGCGCCAAAATTCGTCTGGTGTTCGCCGACCACCAGGCCGATCCGCAGAAGGGCCGCGCCGAGGCTGAGCGCCTCATCACCCAGGAAAAGGTCTGCGCCATCGTCGGCACTTATCAGAGTGCGGTGGCGGTCACCGTCAGCCAGATCTGCGAACGCTACCAGATCCCGTTCCTCTCGGCGGACAACTCATCGCCGAGCCTGCATCGCCGTGGCTTGAAGTTCTACTTCCGTGCCGCGCCGCATGACGAGATGTTCTCGAAGGCGATGTTCGACTTCTTCGACGTGTTGAAGAAGAAGGGCCAGAAGATCGAGACGCTGTCGCTGTTCCACGAAGACACTATCTTCGGCACCGACTCCGCCAACGCCCAACTCGCTCTCGCCAAGGAGCGCGGCTACAAGGTGGTCGCCGACATCAAGTATCGCGCCAACTCGCCGTCGCTCACCGCCGAGGTGCAGCAGCTCAAGGCGGCGAATGCCGATGTCCTGATGCCGTCGAGCTACACCACCGATGGCATTCTGCTGGTCAAGACCATGGCCGAACTCGGTTACAAGCCGAAGGCGATCGTGGCGCAGGACGCCGGCTTCTCCGAGAAGGCGCTTTATGACGCCGTCGGCGACAAGCTGGAAGGCGTGATCTCGCGCGGCAGCTTCTCGCTCGATCTTGCCAAGAAGCGACCGATGGTCGGTGCGATCAACGAGATGTACAAGAAACGCTCGGGCAAGGACTTCAACGACTACTCGTCGCGGCAGTTCATGGGCTTGATCGTGATGGCTGACGCCATCAATCGCGCCAAGTCCACCGACGGCGAAAAGATCCGTCAGGCGCTGGTGGCGACCAACATGCCGGGCGATCACACCATCATGCCGTGGAAGGACGTCAAGTTCGACGCCCAGGGGCAGAACGACGACGCCGATCCGGTGCTGTTGCAGTACGTCAACAAGACGTTCGTGACCATCTTCCCGCCGCAGGCGGCGGTGGCCGAAGCCATCTGGCCGATGAAGTAGGACGCGACTGCCTCTCGTCATTGCGAGCGAAGCGAAGCAATCCAGAACGCACAAGCAAAGATTGGATTGCTTCGGAGCTCACGCTTCTCGCAATGACGACGGGTTTAATACGGCAACGCCCTCGCGCATGCGGGGACGTCTACGTCCAAGAATCGTTATCAAGACGACCTCGCGTTCGATCGTAAAACATGACGCCAGTGGGTTCCTGCCTTCGCAGGGCAAACCACGGGCAGGGGACAGGACACGTGACAGCCGAGACCATCATCCAGAGTCTGGCGAGCGGCCTTTTGATGGGCTTGCTCTACGGCCTCATCGCCGTCGGGCTCTCGCTCATTTTCGGCCTGATGAACATTGTCAACTTCGCCCATGGCGAATTCCTGATGCTGGCGATGTACGGGGCCTTCTTCCTCTTCGCGTTCTTTGCCATCGATCCGTTGCTGTCGATGCCGCTGGTCGCGGCCGGCATGTTCGTATTCGGGGCGGCGATCTATCTCTTGATCGTCCGGTTCGCGATGCGAGCGAAAACCAATGTCGGCATGGTGCAGATCTTCGCCACCTTCGGCCTCGCCATCGTGCTGCGCGGCCTTGCCCAGTATTTCTTCACGCCGGATTATCGCAGCATCTCGCATTCCTGGCTCGGCGGCAAAACCATATCGATCGGCGGCATCTTCCTGCCGGTGCCGCAACTGGTCGGCGCTGGGCTGGCGATTGTCGCTTTCGGCGCGCTGTATTTCTTCATCAAGCGCACCGACTTCGGTCGCGCGCTTGAGGCGACACGTGAGGACGCCGGCGCGGTGGCGCTGGTCGGTATCGACCAGAACCGCGTGTTCGCGCTCGGCTGGGGCCTCGGTTCGGCGCTGGTCGGGCTCGCCGGCGCGATCATGGCGACGTTCTTCTACATCTATCCCGATGTCGGCGCGTCGTTCGCGCTGATCGCCTATGTGGTGGTTGCGCTCGGCGGCTTCGGAAGTGTGTTCGGCGCCTTCGCCGGCGGCATCCTGGTCGGATTGGTCGAGGCATCGACCGCATTGATTATGCCGCCGTCACTGAAAGCGGTCGGTATCTACGCTGTGTACTTGCTGGTGGTCTTCATTCGCCCGCGCGGGCTGTTCGGATCAATCTGATGCACGACGTCACCCACGCCAAACAACGCCGCCGCGATCTCATCCTCGCTGCCGTCTTCGTCGCGCTCGCGGCCTGCGTGCCGCTGTTCGTGAAAGACGTCTATGTCCAGAACATCATGGTGCTGACCTTGATGTATGCCGGACTATCGCAGAGCTGGAATATTCTCGGCGGCTATTGCGGCCAGATATCGCTCGGTCACGCGCTGTATTTCGGGCTCGGGGCCTATGTCACCGCGATCCTGCTCACCAAGTTCGATGTGTTGCCGTGGTTTGGGATGATCGCTGGCGGCCTGATTTCGGCGCTGATCGCGCTGGCGCTGGGCTATCCGACCTTCCGGCTTGGTGGACACTACTTCGCCATCGCCACCATCGTGATCGCGGAAATCGCCTATCTGCTGTTCCTCAACTGGGACTGGGCGGGCGCGGCGCTCGGCATCGACATCATGGTACGCGAGGATAGCTGGGCTAAATTCCAGTTCACCCGCTCCAAGCTGCCATACTTCTACTTCGCGCTGTTCTTCGCCGCCGTCGCCTGGCTGGTCACATGGTGGCTGGAAAATTCAAAGTGGGGCTATTGGTGGCGCGCGGTGAAGGACAATCCGGACGCGGCGGAGAGCCTCGGCGTCGTGGTGTTCAAGTCGAAGATGGGCGCGGGCGCGATCTCGGCGTTCCTCACCGCCATCGGCGGCGCATTCTACGCGATGTTCGTGTCCTACATCGATCCCGACGCCGTGATGAGTTTCCAGTTCTCGCTGCTGATCTCGCTGCCGGCCGTGCTCGGCGGCATCGGGACCTTGTGGGGACCGGTGCTGGGCGCGGCGGTGCTGATCCCGGTCACCGAATTGACGCGCTCGTTCATCGGCGGCTCCGGACGCGGCGTCGATCTCATTGTCTACGGCAGCTTGATCGTTATCGTCTCGCTGACGCGGCCCGACGGGCTGCTCGGGCTATTCTCGCGCAAGCGCAAGAAGGAGGCGGTGCGATGACGGCTCTGCTGGAAACGCGCGGCGTCTGGCAGCGCTTCGGCGGTCTAGTCGCCAACAGCGACGTCTCGATATCGGTCGGGCGTGGCGAGATCGTCGGCTTGATCGGTCCCAACGGCGCCGGCAAATCGACGTTATTCAATCTGATCGCCGGCGTGCGACCGCCGACGCAAGGCACTATCTGGCTCGACGGCGAGGACATCACTGCGACGCCGGCCACCGAGCGATGCCGGCGCGGTATCGCGCGCACCTTTCAGGTGGTGAAAAGCTTCGAGACC
>JAFKKL010000048.1 GCA_017305595.1 Hyphomicrobiales bacterium
AGCGTATGCTTCTTGTGACGCGGCCCCGCCGTCGCGGCGGTGGCGGCCAGCGACAACACGATGACAATCGACAGGCTGATGAATCGCGACATGAACCGAACCTCGTGATCCGATTTTAACATTCGCATCCGGTTGCCGCGATCACTTTTATCGATGTCGCATTCAAACCCCCGCCAGCAGCGCCATCGCCGTTCCCGCCGCCGCGCTGAAGACGACAACGATCCACGGCGGCACGCGCCACGCGGTCAGCAGCACGAAGCCGACCAGCGCCACACCGAAGTCGGCCGACGTGTGCACGGTGGACGTCCACACCGGATCGTAGAGCGCCGCGCCCAGCAGCCCGACGACGGCAGCGTTGACGCCGCGCATCATCGCCTGCGCGCTCGCCCGCGTGCGAAACAAATCCCAGAACGGCAGCACGCCGAGCAGCACCAGCATGCCCGGCAGGAAAATACCGACGAGGCCGAGGCACGCACCGGTGATGCCGTGCGGGCTTGGCGTAACAACCGTGCCGAGATAGGCCGCGAAGCTGAACAGCGGGCCCGGCACCGCCTGCGTGGCGCCGTAACCGGCCAGAAACGCATTGTCGCTTAACCAGCCCGGCGTGACGAAGGCTTCGCGCAGCAGCGGCAGAACGACGTGGCCGCCGCCGAACACCAGCGCGCCGGATCGGTAGAACGCATCGAACAGCGCCACGCCCGACGATCCGGTGAGTTGGCGCAACGCCGGCAGGCCCAGCAACAGCACGACGAAGCCGCTCAAAGCGACAAGGCCCCCGGTGCGCGACACCGGCATTTTGACGTGTCCCGACGGCGCCGGCGCGTCGTTGCGGCACAGCCACAGGCCTGCGACCGCGCCGATCGCAATCGCACCGATCTGCGCGATCGACGATGTGCTCAGCAGCAGGATCAGCGCTGCGACTGCCGCAATCGATGCGCGCTCGCGATCGGGGCAGAGGTTGCGCGCCATGCCCCACACCGCCTGCGCCACGATTGCCACGGCCGTGAGCTTCAATCCGTGCAGCAGCCCGTTGCCGATCGGCCCGCTCAACGCGCTCGCGCCATAGGCAAACAACACGAGCGCCATCGCCGACGGCAAAGTGAAGCCAATCCACGCCGCCAACGCGCCGAGATATCCGGCGCGTAGCAGGCCAATCGAAAAACCGACCTGGCTGCTGGCGGGCCCCGGCAGGAACTGGCAGAGGCCGACGAGATCGGCGTAAGCGTGCTCGTCGATCCACTTCCGGCGCAGCACGAACTCGTTGCGAAAATATCCGATGTGCGCGATCGGGCCGCCAAAGCTGGTCAGCCCGAGTTTGAGAAAGGCGCGCAGCACCTCCATCGGCGAGCCGCGCGGAACGGAGGCGGAGCTTTCATTCGCGGAGATGTCCATGGGTCACGCATCGCGCCTCGCGCCCAATTGAATATCGATATCTCATGGGCAATCTCGCGCAGTGGTCATGCCCGCAGATCGATTGTCAAGACGGCGCCACCCTCCCCGTCAACCGGAAGAACATGTTCGAGTTCACCTGCACATCGGGGCGCGCGAGATGCGCCTCCAGCGCGGCGATGTCGCGTTCGAGATCGGCGCGCGTCATCAGCCCGGCGTCGACCAGCCTGTCGCGCGCGGTGACGATCAGGTTGCGCGGTGCCATGCGTCGCTCGTGATCCGGCGGAAACACGTGCACGACAGCATCGACGACGATGTCGGTGACGCCAGCCTCGCGAAATAGCCGATGCATATGACGCCCCGCTGACAGATCGATGCCCTGCATCCGCGCATAGGCGGAATAGGCCTCCAGCAGCCGCGTCCACGCCGGCAGCGGCGGATCGCAGCAATGCGGCAAATAATCTGCCTCGAAACCCGCGACCCAGCCGCCGGGCCGCACCAGCGCCACCGCCTCGCGCACGATCCGCGCCGGCTCCGGCACGTTGACCAGCAGCAGCCGCATGTGGACGCCATCGAACGACGCCCTCGGCAGGCCGGTGTTATAGGCGTCGCCTGCGCGCACCTCGACCTGCGGCAATCCTTGCGCGGCAACGAAGCGCCGTGCCAGTTCGACGAAATGATCGCTGCGATCGATGCCGAGCACATGTCCGGTCCTACCGACGCGTCCGGCGAGAAGATGCAATGCGCCACCGGGGCCGCAGCCGAGATCGACGACGTTTTCGCCTTGCGCAATTCCGATGCGGTCGAGCTGCGTTTCGGAGTCTGACGCCAGCGTGACGATCTGGCGTGTCAGCCGCGCCACCTCGGCGTCGTTGCGTCCGAGCAGATAGTTGTCGGCCTCCGCCATGGCGCCTCCCATGCGATTCGTGCTGTTGGTCGCCGCGTTGATCGCGTCGTAGCCGTCAACTGCGGCGAGAATGTCTCGTTCTGGCGCGTCGCCGTGCGCGACATCGCCATCACCCATGCGTTGCCCCCCTTGCAAAGCGCCCGATCTTCGCCACCTTTTGGGAACCCATTTCACATTCATTCCCCGGAGCCTTGCATGACCGACGCCCCCTATACGCCGCCCAAAGTCTGGACCTGGAACAAGGAGAACGGCGGCCAGTTCGCGTCGATCAATCGCCCCACCGCCGGCCCCACGCACGAGAAAGCGCTGCCGGTCGGCAAGCATCCGCTGCAGCTCTATTCGCTGGCGACGCCGAACGGCCAGAAGGCCACCATCATGCTGGAGGAACTGCTGGCGGCGGGCCACAAGGGCGCAGAATACGATGCCTGGTTGATCAAGATCGGTGACGGCGAACAGTTCTCGTCCGGCTTCGTCGACGTCAATCCGAACTCGAAGATCCCGGCGCTGTTGGATCGTAGCAATCCCGAGAAGCCGGTCCGCGTGTTCGAGTCCGGTTCGATCCTGCTCTACCTCGCCGATAAATTCGGCGCGTTCGTTCCGAAGGACGCAGCCGACCGCGCCGAATGCCTGTCGTGGCTGTTCTGGCAGATGGGCGCCGGCCCGTATCTCGGCGGCGGCTTCGGTCACTTCTATGCCTACGCGCCGACCAAGATCGAATACGCCATCGATCGTTTTGCGATGGAAGTGAAGCGGCAACTCGACGTGCTCGATCGTCAGCTTGCCAATCATGAATACATCGCCGGCAAGGAGTATACGATCGCCGATATGGCGATCTGGCCGTGGTACGGCGGGCTGGCCAAGGGCGTCATCTACGGCGATTCCGCCACCTTCCTCGATACCGCGAGCTACAAGAACGTGCAGCGCTGGACCGCGCAGATCGCGGCACGCCCGGCGGTGAAACGCGGCCGCATCGTCAACCGCGCCACCGGCGAACCGTCACAACAACTGCACGAGCGCCACGACGCCAGCGACTTCGAGACGAAGACACAGGACAAGCTGGAAGTGGCGAAGTAATCGCACAAGGAGCGATTACTTGCGCGGTAATGCGCAGCGAACACCGCAAGGTTTTCTGTCCAGGCCGTCGGAACCCGCCGCGAATACGCTCGTTGTCCTCCAAGGCAATTCGGAGAGCGAGCGGTTCATGGCAGCGCAAATCGGAATTCCGGCGGATGCAAGCACCGAGCAGCTTCACATCGTCATAGGCGCGCTCTATCTGAGCTTGGCCCATGCGATGGAACATATCGCCAGGACGGAAAATCTTTCGTCGGCTGTCGCATTCAGGGAGCGACTTTTGACGGCGCTCAAGAGCGGCGACATCAACATGTCGCTGCTCGACGATGCAAAGACGTTTGATCTTGTCGTGTCCATTGTCGAGAGTGCGCTGGAGACCAAGACGTAAGGGCCATGATCGACATCGCGCTTGCCGGTTTACGTACGTGCAACACAATGAAAAGCCCCACTCGCGCGGGGCTTTTGCATGTCGCGCCGGCTGCTTCGCGCGGCCGCTCTTCAGCTTCCCATGCACTTCTTGACGTAGCTGTTTTTCGCAGCGCCGGAGAGCGGCTTGCCTTCGGCGCTCTTGGCGTTGGTCTCGCAGCACTTCTTCATGAAGCTGGACTTGGCGGCGCCGGCGAGCGGTTTGCCGTCGGCGCTGACGGCGTTGCAGGACTGCGCCAGCGCGGGGCCGGCGGCAAACAGGGTCAACACGGCAATCAAAGACAGGCTTTTCATGGTGGTCTCCCGGAGGTTGGGCGCTCAGCGTACCTGAACCCATCGCACTGACAACGCCCCAAACCGAAAATTGTTTTCTTGTATTTCGCCCGCCCCGAGCACGAATCGACCGCGAAACCGGCCGGCGCAACCCTGCTGTGCTTTCGCGCCGTTTTACTTCACGCCCGCCAGCCCCTAAACGACGGCGCATGTCGAAAGTGCCGTCCGATCCCCGCCTCATAGGCTTCCTGCTCCTTGCCACCACCATCCTTGCCTGGGGCCTGAACTGGCCGGCGGTGAAGGTGCTGCTGCTGGAATGGCCGCCATTTTTCTCGCGCGGCGTGGCCGGCGTCGCCGCAGCCGCCCTGCTGGCCGGAATCGCGCTCTGGCGCGGCGAGAGCCTCTCCGTCCCACGCCGCTTCTGGCCCCTGCTCTGCTTCGCTGCCTTCACCAACGTATTCGCCTGGATGGGATTCGGCACGCTGGCGATGAAATACCTGCCGATCAGCGAGGCGGCGCTGCTCGCCTACACCATGCCGATCTGGACCATGCTGTTTGCATGGCCCGTGCTCGGCGAGCGGCCGACCTTGCGCGGTGTCGCTGCGCTGGTGCTGGCGTTCACCGGCCTCGCGGTGCTGTTCAGCGGCCAGAGCCTCGCCTTCGACGAAAGCAAGCTGATTGGCGTGGTGACGGCGCTGAGCTGCGCCATCCTGTTCGCCTTCGGCAGCGTCACGGCGCGGACGCCGATCCCGCTGGGGCGGTTCGGGCTGGTGGCCTGGCAACTGGTGCTGGGCTGCGTGCCGATGGTGATCATCGGGTTGATCTTCGAACACCCTGACCTCGGCGCGTTGTCGCCGCGCGGCTGGGCGCTGATGCTTTACATGACGCTGGGGCCGATGGCGATCGCTTACGTCACCTGGTTCGGCGCGCTAAGCCGCCTCAAGCCTGCCGCGGCGACGACCGGCTCGCTCGGCGTGCCCGTCGTCGGTGTCTGCTCGGGCGCGTTGTTTCTTGGCGATCCATTCGGCGCGCGGGAAATCATCTCATTGGTGCTGACGCTCGCCGGCGTCGCGCTGGCGCTGCGCCGTGATCCGCCGCTGGTGGAGTGACGCGCGGCTTAGGCCGGCTCGATCAATTTCAGCACCGCCGAGAGTTGCAGGCTGCGCTTGCCGGCGAGCGCGGTTGCTTGCAACTCCGCGCCCTTCCCGTCGTAGCGGCCGGAAAAGCCGATGCCGACTTCATGGCCGCCGAACACCGGCACCTGCCCGCGCGCCGGCGTATGCTCCTGATTGACGATCTCGCCCTTCCAGCGGCCATCGGCGCAGGCATACGAGCCGAGGTAATAGAAGAACGCATCGCCGCCAAGGATGCGGCCGTCGTGCAGCAGCATGATGCCGGACAGGCCGCCGTCGATGCTGTCGAGCGCCCGGATGTGGATGGAATAGAGCCCGTTGACGATGTCGCCGTCACGCCGCGCCACCGGCGCAGGCACGATGCGATCGTCGATCGGCGTCATCACCGACCAGAACCCCGCGCCGGGCATCGCCTCGGTGCTGCCTTTGAAGCAAACGACGCCGTCGCTTTCGCTCCCGCGGGCATGGAGGGTGGCGATATCCTTGCCGAGCAGCGGCTGGTAGTTGGGATCGAAGTTGTGACGCTCGGTGATGATCTCGGCGACGATCTCGCCGTCGACGACCTGATACGTGCCGGTATGTGCGAAGCCGGAATTGCCGCCGAGCAGCTTGCCGGCGTCGGCGTACATCACGCTGCGGCCGACCGCATCGCCAATGCCATATTCGCAGCTATAGAGTCCCCGCAGCACCGAGCCATCCTCTCGCCAGCCACGGCCGGATCAACCGGCGTCAATCTTGTCCCGGAATGTCCCTGTCACAGGTCCGCACGGCGAGGCAAGAAATTTTCGAGAACGTCCCCGGTCACGTCGCCGCAGACACCGCGTCCGTGCCGTCGTCGCCGTGCCGCCGGCGACGTACCGTCATGGTCGCGACACGTTCACGAAACAATTCCATTTCGTTCCAGAAGAACGAATCGAGCCGGCCGCAAATCACCTCGTTCAGATTTTAACAAAACGTTTCATCGCGGATTGTCGCGCAGCCACGTCAACAGCGCGGCATTGATCTCGCGCGGATAGCAATGGCTGAGATCGTCGATCTCGCGAAAGCCGACATCGGCGCCGGCCGCGCCCAACGACTCCGCAGCGCGGCGCGCGACTTCCACCGGAAACATCCAGTCGCGCGCGCCGTGGGTGATGCGGATCGGCAAGCCATTGATGCGTCCGGCGTCGGCCATCGATGCCATCATCGGATGAAAGGTCGCCGACACCGGCGCGAGATGGGTGAAGCGCGATCCGGCCTCGAGCCCGCTGACGTAACAGAAGGTGCCGCCGTCGCTCATGCCGGTCAGCAACAGCCGTGCCGGATCGATTTGCCAGCGCGTGCTGACCTCGTCGAGGATGCGATGCAGGTTCGGCGTGTCGGTGTCCTCGCCCATCAACGCCCATGTGCGCCCCGTCGCCGTCGGCGCGACGACAATTGCTTCGAAGCTGCGCGCGTCGCGCAACCAGCTCCACAGGAATGCGCGGCCATGGCCGTTGCCGCCATGCAGCGCCATCACCAGCGGCAATGGCCGTTCCGGCGAATAGCTTTCCGGCACATAGAGCGAATAACCACCGCGGCTGCCGCGTTCGTTGTCGAAATGCATCACACCGGTTTCGCCGTCGCGCGACGGTTGCGCCGCGTGCGCGACGACGTCGGCGTCGCCACGCAACGACGCATCGAGGTAGAAGCTGTTGACGACGGAATCGCGCGCGGCAAGCGGATATAGCGCCTCCAGCGCGCGCGGCAGAAAACGCAGCGCGCCATAGATCGCATAGAGATCGTCGCCGTTGGCTATCGCCGTTCGCATGTTGTCGAAGGCCGAGAGCGCGAAACGCGCCGAGATCACGGCCGGCTCCTCTCCGCCGTCGACTCCGTGCAATGCCTCGCGCAGCGCATCATCCGGCGTGCCCACGGCGGCGAACATCTGGTCAAACGTCATCGGATCAAGATGCCGTGCGATGAATTCCAGCACCGTCAGCGCGCGCAACAGCGGCGGCAGGATCGTGGCAGTGTTTGGGGGCATTGCGTCGTTCCGAGGCTTGAGCATCGACTGATATGGAAGCAATCAGACTAGCCACATCCACAGGCTTCGTCATGCCCGGGCGTAGCCGTTCGAAGAACGGCGTCGCTTCGCTCGCCTATGGTCCCGGGCATGACGACGTTGTCTTACGGTTTTACAGTTCGATGCTTTCAGCCTCGCTCAAACACCCAAGCTCAAACCCGTATAATTCTCCGCGAGGCTGGTCTGCGCCGCTTTTGAACCCGAGAGGTAATCGAAATCGGCGCGCTGGATGCGGCGGCCGAAGGCGCCGGTTTCCGGGAAGGTGTGCAGCAGCGTCGTCATCCACCACGAGAAGCGCTCGGCCTTCCAGATCCGTCCCAGCGCCTTCTGCGAATAGCTATCGAGCCCGGCTGAAGATTTTTCCGCATAGAACTCTGTCAGCGCCTCGCCGAGCATCGCAACGTCGCTGACCGCGAGGTTGAGCCCCTTGGCTCCGGTCGGTGGCACAATATGGGCGGCGTCGCCGGCGAGGAACAGCGCGCCAAACCGTAACGGTTCGGCAACGAAGCTACGCAGCGGCGCAATGGATTTTTCAATCGAAGGTCCGGTGTGCAGGCTCTCGGCCGCCGCCGGATTGATCCGCCGTCGCAACTCGTCCCAGAAGCGGTCGTCGGACCAGTCCTCGACCTTCTCACCTTCCGGCACCTGCACGTAATAGCGGCTACGCGTCGGCGAGCGCATCGAACACAATGCGAAACCGCGCGCGTGATGCGCGTAGATCAGTTCGTCGGAGACCGGCGGCCGATCCACCATGATGCCGAGCCAGCCGAACGCATAGTGCCGGTCGAACAGGTTCAGCGCCTTCTCCGGAATGCTGGCGCGCGACACGCCGTGAAAGCCGTCGCATCCCGCGATGAAGTCGCAATCGAGGCTGTGGGTCGCGCCGTCCTTGCGCCAGGTGACGCGCGGGTGCGCACCGTCGAAGTCGTGCAGCGCGACGTCCTCGGCTTCATAGATCGTGGTCAGGCCAGAGGCTTTGCGCGCATCCATCAGGTCGTGCGTCACCTCGGTCTGGCCGTACACGGTGACATGGCGGCCGACCAGTCCGGTGAAATCGATGTGCTGGATATCGCCGTCGAAACACAGATCGACGCCGTGATGGATCAGGCCCTCGGCGTGCATCCGCGCGCCTAAACCGAGTTTGTCGAGCAGATCGGCGGTGCCCTGCTCCAGCACGCCGGCGCGGATGCGCGACAGCACGTACTCGCCGCTCTTGCGCTCGAGGATGACGTTGTCGATGCCGGCTTTTTCCAGCAAGCGTCCCAGCATCAGACCGGCCGGGCCAGCCCCGATGATCGCAACCTGCGTGCGCATGACAATCCTCCCCGGCTCGCGTCCTTATCCAGCCAGGATGTTGATCGGCGGCGGTCGCGCTGCCAATGGACAGAACCGGCAAACGAGGGGATAATTCGAACATCGAGGAGACGATGTCGACCATCCCCACCTACGCGCTGTACGGCGAGCAGGGCTACGATTCCAGCCCGGACTGGCTGCATTGGGAGACCGTGCTGTCGCGCTCGCGCCTCCACGGCTTTCACATCGCGCCGCATCGTCACGAACAGTTTTTCCAGATCCTGCACCTGACCGGCGGCACCGCCGAGGTGACGATGGATAACATCGTCGAGCGGGTCGCGCCGCCGGCGGTGATCGCCATTCCGGCGCTGCCCGTGCACGGCTACGTGTTCTCGCCGGATGTCGAGGGCGTGGTGGTGACCTTGTTCGAGCGCGACGTCCGCGAGGCGCTGGCGCCCGCCCCTGAGGTCGATGCCTGTTTGCGCCGGCCCCACATCCTGCACGGCCCGAGCGACGAGATCGCGCAAGTGGGTCGTGAGATCGCGGCACTGATCGCGGAAGCCGATGTGCGTGCGCCCGGCCGCGCCATCGCCATGCGCGCGCGGATCGGCTCGACATTGGCGGCGATCTATCGCGCCGTGCTCGCGACCAGCGAGCCGATGCAGAACAGCGGCGGGCGTTCGCAACGTCACGCGCAGGCGTTTCATCAATTGGTTGAGCGCGAGTATCGGCATCATCGGCCGATCAGCTTCTACGCCAGCGCGCTCGGCATCACGCCGCCGCATCTCAACCGGATCTGCCAGTCGGTGCTCGGCGCATCGGCGCTGAAGGTGATCGAACGGCGGCTGTTGCTGGAGGCCAAGCGCTACCTGACGTTCTCCTCGCTCAGCATCAAGGAAATCGCGGCGCTACTCGGCTATGCCGATGCCGGTTACTTCAACCGAATGTTCCGGCGCGAAACCGGTGTGGCTCCGGGCAAATTCCGGCAAGAGCGCTGAGGGGTTTTACGCGGCCGCTTCCAGTTCGGCATCGAGGTCGGCGATGACGTCCTCGAAGGCCGATATCGCGGCCTGCACCGCGGCGATGCGCATCAGTTCTTCCGTGGTCACTGCGCCTTTGCGCTTCTGCAAGGCGACGACCATATCCCGCCGCAGCTCCTTAAGCTGAACAAGCGGTAAACCGTGATCCGGCAAGTCCCGCAACATGACGATGTCCCAATCTCCAGAACGGAGAGATGGTAGCCTAGCGAGACTTCTCTGAAGTTGGCTTATAAATATCCCGAAAACTTTAGCGGTCGAGTTGGAGGATGATCATGGGTGGAAAAGTCGTCATCGTCACTGGGGCATCCGGCGCATTGGGGGCTGCGGTCGTTGCTGCCTTGCAGGCAAGAGGCGATCGCGTCGGCGCCATCGATCATGCGTCCAGCACCACGCCGCCGACCGCCGAGTTGTTTCGCGCCGGTGGCGTCGATCTGTCCAATGCAACGCAGGCCGCTGCTGCCGTCGATGCCGTGGCGCGCCATTTCGGACAACTCGACGCCCTCATCAATGTCGCCGGCGCCTTCGCCTACGAGACCGTTGCGGACGGCGATCCGGCGACATGGTCGCGGCTCTACGCCATCAACGTGCTGACCGCCCTGCATGCCTCACGCGCGGCGATCCCGCATCTGGTGAAGTCGCCTGCCGGGCGCATCGTCAACATCGGCGCAATGGGCGCACTGCGCGCGGGCGCCGGTATGGGGCCCTACGCCGCCTCCAAGGCCGGCGTGCATCGGCTCACCGAAGCGCTCGCCGCCGAACTCAAGGGCAAGGTGACGGTCAACGCCGTGCTGCCCTCGACCATCGACACCCCGGCCAATCGCCGCGACATGCCGGACAGCGATTTCGGCGCCTGGGTGCGGCTCGACGAACTGGCGGCGGTCATCCTGTTCCTGACCAGCGAAGCGGCCAGCGCGGTGACCGGCGCACTGTTGCCGGTCGCCGGCCGGGTTTGAACCCCACGATAGCAATCAGGGAGAGACACATGATCCTCGTGACCGGCAGTGTCACTGCCCGCCCGGAAACGTTCGACGAGATCCTCAAGCTCAGTCAGGAGCACGTCCGCCGCTCCCGCACCGAGCCGGGCTGCATCTCGCACGCGGTTCACGTCGACAGCGAGAACCCGCTGCGGCTGGTATTTCTGGAGCGCTGGGCCGATCGCGCCGCGCTGTTGGCGCACTTCGCGGTTCCGGCCTCGCGCGAAGTCGTCAAGGCGCTGCAATCGCTCGCCGCCGAGACCAGCTCGATCGACATCTACGACGCCACCCGCATCGAGAAGTTGTAGATTCCGGCTTGTTGCGGGAACTTCCTGGCTTCGTCGTCATTCCCGTCCCTTTACCCGCGCCGCTTGTACCGGCGCTCTGGTTCCATGCTCTGCATGGCAGCGTTGCGGCATCGCACATATTGCATTGCAGCATGCTTTCCGTTACCTTCTCCGAGACGATTCAGAGGCGGACGGACGATGAGCGACAACTGGATGACGAAGTATGGTTCCCGACGAGTACGGCGCGACCCGCCGACCTTGGACGAGGCCATTTTCGCGGCCATGGGCATTACCGACAATGCCGAGGAGCAGGCCGAGATCGCCGCCTCGCTGATGGGACTGCCGCTCGCCGCCGTTCAGACCGAAGTGCGCAAGGTCAGCCGCACCACGGCTCGCGTCCGCACCCAGCAGGTGATCGCCGGCGAACCCGGCGCGCAGCGTACTGTGGTGGTGGAACGCCGCACCGTGCGCCGCTTCGGCAACGACCGCCGCCCCGGCATGTAAATCAGCCGACCAATGAAAAGCCCCGCATCCGGCCAGATGCAGGGCTTTTCGTTTGTTGGAGTATTTTCTTCATTCGACCAAGCAAGCATCTGACCAAAAATAATTATCGACTTCCGCGCGGCATCGGTGATCGCCAGCCGACCATCCGCAGCCACCATTTCCAGTAGTCGCGATTGAAGCGGGCGACCGCCTGCGTAAAGGCTGCCGGCGCCGCGAATACCTCGGCGGGATTGAAGCGCGCCGCAGCCGTCGCCGGCTGCTTGCGCAGGTCGATCTCGCCCGTCGATTCGCCGTGGCGGAACGTCAGGTTCGCGCCGAATTTGTTGGCGAGCGAGCGCATGGCCTCGTTCTGCGCCCCGGTGGTGACACGCAGGCTTTCGTAGCCCTTCCGCTGGCCTTCCTCGATCAGGCGGCGGAACAGCACGCTGCCCAGCCCCTTGCGGCGCACCTGGCGCTCGACGCTGAAGGCGACCTCGGGAAGCGGACTGTTTTCGTCGTCCGCCGGATGCAGTTCGGCCGCGGCCAGCACCTTGCCGTCCTCAAGGTAGGCGATGACGATGGTGCCGTCGGTCGCGCACTTGGCGGCGTAGCGCTCAATGAATCCTTCGTCAGTAAAGCCGTTGAACCGGTCATGCCGGCTCTCGGTGTCCAGACGCAACAGGTGCTCGCGCAGCAACGGCATCTCCTGCCGATCCAGTCGCCTGATAACGCCAGGCAAGCCGATCGCGATGGTATCGTCGCGCATGATCCAGTCTCCTTTATTGGCAATGCCCTTCGAGGAGGCGTCTTCCCTTTCCCTAGACCTTGGATATTGTGCGTCGCACCATTCTTTCAAGGGACAAATTTATCGCAAATTGCGGCAGGGTGTCGCGGCTAAATTGTTAACTACAACAAATCGTTACGAAAACCATGAATCTACATCCGCTGCCGTTTTCCAGCAAACGAACGTCGATTCACAATATTCGTTGATTTCCGTCACAGGACCATCTGGGTCTGCGTAACCACGGCCACCAATTTACCGCCCTCACCCTCGATTCGGGTCTGCCAGACCTGGGTACGGCGGCCCCGATGGACCGGCGTCGCCGTGGCGGTGATAGTGGTGCCCTCCTTCGCCCCGCCGACGAAATTGGTCTTGCTTTCGATGGTGGTGGTGCCCTTGGCGTCCGGCGGCAGGTTGATCACAGTCGCCGCCGCGCCGACGGAATCCGCGAATGCCATGATCGCACCGCCATGAATAGTATGGCCAAGCGTGCACAGGTCCGGCCGTACCAGCATCCGCGCCACCACCCGTTCCGGCTCGGCTTCGACGAAGGTGACCCCCTTCAACTCCGCGAACGGCATTTTCATCGCATTGATCTTGTCGAGCAGGGTCACGTTTCATCTCCCGTTTGTCGTAGCGGCGAGCAGCCGGTCTTGCGGCAAAGGTGACCATCCGAATTTGCCGATGACAAGCCCGTTGTTGATCGGGCATATGCGCCCGATGCATCAGTTTCCGCCCCGCCGCATCGTGTGTCTTACCGAGGAAACGGTGGAGACGATGTACCTGCTCGGCGAGCAGGACCGCATCGTCGGCGTGTCCGGCTATGCCGTGCGCCCGGCGCGGGTACGCCGCGAGAAGCCGCGCGTTTCCGCCTTCATTTCCGCTGACGTGCCGAAAATCCTCGCACTCGAACCCGATCTCGTTCTCACGTTTTCCGATTTGCAGGCCGAGATCGTCGCCGAACTGATCCGCGCCGGCATCGCAGTGCATGCGTTCAATCAGCGCGACATCGCTGGCATCCTCGCGATGATCCGCACCGTCGGCGCGCTGATCGGCGCCCCCGCTCCCGCCGACCGCCTTGCCGCGCAGTACGAGCAGCGGCTTGCAGCGGTCGCGGCGGCGGCGCGCGGCAAACCCCGTCCGCGAGTCTATTTCGAGGAATGGGACGATCCGCTGATCGGCGGCATTGGCTGGGTATCGGAATTGATCGAGATTGCCGGCGGCGAAGACGTTTTTGCTTCGCTGCGCGTATGCAAGGCGGCGAAGGATCGCATCCTCGATCCCGACGCGGTGCGTGCCGCTGCGCCGGACGTCATCCTCGCCTCATGGTGCGGCAAGAAAGTCGTCGCCGAGAAAATCCGGCAGCGGCCCGGCTGGAGCAATATCCCGGCCGTGCGCGACAATCGCATCGTCGAGATCAAGTCGCCGTTGATCCTGCAACCGGGACCGGCGGCGCTGACCGACGGCCTCGATGCCATCGTTGCCGCGCTCCGGTCCTAGTTGAATCAGGCCGGCTCGACGCCGCACCATTCGGCGATGAACAGCGCCGTCGCCTTGGTGGATTTCCGCAGCGAGTCGAGATCGACGTACTCGTTGAAGCCGTGCATCGCCGCACCCGACGCGCCGAAGCACAGGGCCGGAATGCCGGCGTTGAGGCCGTAGAACCGCGTATCGGTCAGCGCCGTGAAGGCGCGGTCCGGCACCGCGCCGCCATAGACCGCATCGAATGCCTTGGCGAAGGCGGCTTCAGGCGCCGCCGAATTGGTCAGCTCATAGCCTTCCGACAGGAAGCCGGACCACTCCACCTGCGGCGGGTTGTTCGACAGGAAGCGATGATCGCGCGCCGCATCGGCGACGCAGGCGAGGATTTCCTTCTGGCACTCGGCGATCGACCAGCCCGGCAGCACCGCGATCCGGCAATCGACATCGCACCACGCCGGCACGCTGGACGCCCAGTCGCCACCCTTGATGATGCCCGGATTGAAATTGATCGGGTGATTGACGTCCTTGAAATGCTTGTCGTTCACCGCGCGCTTGTTCCACTCGATCTCGAGCTTCTCCATCGCGTAGATCAGGTGATAGGCCGCCATGATCGCGTTGGAGCCCGCCCCGGCTTCGAACACGTGCACCGGAAAGCCACGCACGCGGATGCGGAACCAGATCACCCCGACCTGCGAGCGGATCATCTCGCCGTCAGTCGGCTCCGGAATGAAACAGGCATCGGCGCGATAGCCGCGCTGGATGGTCGAGAGCGCGCCGACGCCAGTCGACTCCTCCTCGATCACCGACTGGAAATGAATCCGCGCGGTCGGCTTCAGGCCCGCCGCCTTGATGGCATCGAGCGCGTAGAGCGCGGCGATGGTGCCGGATTTCATGTCGCAGGCGCCGCGGCCGTACATCCTGCCGTCCTTGATGGTCGGCTGGTACGGCGGCGTGTCCCACATGTCGAGCGGCCCCGCCGGCACCACGTCGCAGTGACCCTGGATGATCAGCGATTTGCCGGCCTCGGTCGCCGGCCGATAGGTGCCGACCACGGTGCGCGCACGGGAGAAATCGTGTTCGATGGGGCCGTAGCCACGCAGGTCCTTCAGATCGTCGAGATTGATATGCCAGTCGTCGACCTCGTAGCCGCGGGCACGCAACAGGTCGCCGATCAGATCCTGACACGGCCCTTCGGCACCGCGCGTGCTGGGAATGGCGACGAGTTGTTTGGTGGTTTCCAGTTGAGCGTCGAAACCGGCATCGACGGCGTCGAGAATGCGTTTCTTGTTGTCATTGGCGCCCATGGTTCCCCCTCTTGATTGGCTCTGCGGAATGTCACATCCGCTTCAAGGTTCCATCAAACCATATTCCGGTGGGGATTGTCGCGGGATATCAGGCCTATCAGAATCGCATATGGGCCAATCGATTCGGGCCCGCTCGATGACCCATCGCGGAGGACAAATGCCGATCAACCGTAACGTGCTGATGTTCATCATCGGCCTGCTCATCGCGGTCGTCGCCGTGCTCGGCTACAAGCAGTATCAGGACAGCAAGCAGCCCGATGGCGTGCAGATCAACATCGGCAAGGATGGCCTGAAAATTCAGAACAAGTGATGGCTCGGATGCGCCCGTTGAAATTGACGATGATCGGTATGGGTCTCGGCCTCGCCTGCGGTATGACGCTGCTAGGGAGCGCCACGCATGTTCGCGCCGAACAGGTTTCGAGCGAGCGGGATATCGTCGATCTGCGGCTCGGCCAGCGCATCCAGGTCGATGACGGCACCTGCCCGACCGGCCAGATCAAGGAAGTGACCGGCGCGCAACTCTCAAGCGCCGGCGTGGTCCGCCGCATCACATGCGTCTCGCGCCAGGGCGCGCGGCGCTGATCTCGCTCACCGCGCAGCCATCACCATCGCGGACGCGGGGCCCGCGACCGGCGTGCCGCTGTAGCTGAAGGTGCCGATGTGTGCCGCCTGTTCGGCCGACGACCCTGCCATGCAAGGTCCGACCAGAAACACCGCGAAGGCGAATAGAAAGCTGAACGTGCGCATCTGAGACTCCCGTGTGTTCGACGCCGGCAGGCTTGTTCGCTGCTCGTTGCGGCGACCAATAAGCGCCCGACGCTTCGGACGTTTTGCGTGGGTCGCAGAAAACGGTGTCATGGTTCGAGGGATTTGTTTCGTCGCGTCCCTGCGACGAAATAAATCCCGATTGTCTCCATGCCTCACGGACGGACGTGGCGGCAATTTCCGGTCAAGCCGATTGCCGCACCATGTCCGCCGGTTTGATGTTCTGGTTCAGCCGGAAGAAATTGGTCGGATCGTATTTGGTCTTGAGCGCAAGCAGCCGCGCGTAGTTCTCGCCATAGGCCGCCTCGATGCGTTCCGTCCCTTCGTCGCCGAGATTGTTGGCGTAAACGCCGCCGGTCGAGAATGGCCGCATCGCGTCCCACAACCCGCGCGCCCAGCGAATGCGCGCCGCGTCGTCCGCCGGATCGTCCCAGATCGAGATCGGGAAGCAATCGTATGCCGCGTCACGGTTGACGTAAGGCGTAGCATTGGCCGGCACGCGCGCAATCGCACCGCCGACCTGTTGCAGCACAAGCAACGATTCCGCCGGCGCGGTTGCGTACGACGTCAGCAGCGTATCGATCGCCGCGTCGGACAATTCGCGCAGGAATTGCGCCTTCCAGTAGTAACGACGGCCACGCGGAAAAAGCGGATCGCCGGCGGACTGAATGTCGACGTAGGAACGCGGCGCGATGTCGTCTTGAAGCGGCGCGCCATGCGCACGCAATGACTTGACGACGCGTTCGCCTTCGTCGATCGGGCCGATATAACAGGCCGAAATCCCGAGAACCCGCTCGCCCGTGGGCATGGTCACCAGCGCCGCATCGAGGCTCAGTTCGTCCGGAGCGGCCTTTGCAAAAGCATTGTAGAAACGCATGGCATCGCGCGCGCGATCGTAGGGATGGACGACCGAACCAGCCAACAGCATCGGACCGACTGGGTAGAGCTGGTACTCGAACGTCGTGACGATTCCGAAATTGCCGCCGCCGCCACGGATAGCCCAGAACAGGTCCGGATGTTCGGCAGCGCTCGTCCGCAGCAAACGGCCATCCGCCATCACGATCTCGGCAGCGATAAGGTTATCGCAAGACAGGCCGTGCTTGCGGCCGAGCTTGCCGAAGCCACCGCCGAGCGTCAGTCCGGCAATCCCGGTATCGGCGTTGATGCCCATCGTGGTCGCAAGGCCGTGCGCCTGTGTCGCCGTGTCGAACTCGCCGAGATTGAGGCCGGCCTGTGCCCGCGCCGTCCGCCTGACCGGATCGACCTCGATCTGCTTCATACGCGACAGATCGATGACCAGCCCGCCGTCGCACACCGACGCGCCGCCGATGTTGTGACCGCCGGAACGCACCGCAACCAGCGAGGATCGCGCCCGCGCGAAATTGACCGCCGCCACCACGTCGTCGGAGCCGGCGCAATAGACGATTGCCGCCGGGCGCCGATCGATCATGCCATTCCAGACCTTGCGCGCGTGGTCGTAAGCCAGGTCGCCCGGGACAACCACCTCGCCTCGGACGGCCTGTCTCAGGGCGGTGATATCCGAGGCTTGCAGGGTGGATTCGTTGTCGTGTCGCTCAGTAAGGCTGGTCACGTTCATGGCGGCCTCCCGATTTGCCGCTGCGTGGCGGCGTTGACGACAGGAAGCGTCTCACGACGCCCCGTTACTGGCAAAATCGAAATTCTCAGTCGCCAGATGAGCTGAATTCATCTACGATGACCCGATGCGAAAGCTTCCGCCATTGGGGTCCCTTCGCGCCTTCGAGGCTGCCGCAAGGCACATGAGCTTCCGCAACGCCGCCAATGAACTTGGCGTGACGCCGACCGCAATCAGTCATCAGATTCGACTTCTGGAAAATATTTGTGGTCAGCCGCTGTTTCGCCGTCGCCCGCGCCCGCTGGAACTGACAAGTGCCGGCGAGCGGCTGTTTCCCGTGCTCAGCAGCGGCTTTGATATGTTTGCCAGCGCGGTCGCCACGGCGTCCCCACGCGTCAGTCGCCAACGCTTGCGCGTGACGAGTCCCAATGCCTTTGCCAGCCGATGGTTGGTGCCAAGATTGCCGAAGTGGCGCGAAGCCTGTCCAAAGATTCCATTGGAGATCATCGGCACGGATGCGGTGCTGGATCTACGCGCCGGCGATGCCGATATCGCCATTCGCTACGCGCGGCGCATGCCGCTCGATCTCAGCGGCAAGGAAATTTTTCGCGATACATTTTTTCCGGTGTGCAGTCCCGAACTATTGGCAACGGGAAAACGGCGGATCAAGCGCGCCGCCGATCTCCTGCACTACCCATTGATCCACTTCGACTGGATGAACCGCGACCGCGATGCGCCGACCTGGTCGCACTGGCTCGCGACCGCGCGTTCGATCGATCCCGATATTTCCGAGACCAACAGGCCGTGGGACTTGAGTTTCAGGGAAGAACTGCACGCCATCGATGCCGTGACCGCGGGTGAAGGCATCGCGATCCTGAGCGACGTGGTCGTCGGCCGCGAACTCAAGAGCGGCCTTCTCGTCAAGGCTCACGATCTGTCACTGCCGGGCTACGGCTTTTACGTCCTTCATGCCCCGCATCATCCCGAGCAGCCCAACATCGAAGCTTTTTCCGCGTGGCTGCGGACCGTCACGTGATCCGCACGAAAGCGTGCTCCCTGCGAAGGCTGTGATCCGCGTCTACTTGAAGAAGTCGCCGCACTTCTGCACGGCGGTGTCCGCTGCGCCCCATGGCATGATCGGCACTGACGACGTGGAATTCTTCGGCGAACCGTCGATCAGCTTGTCGGAGTAGACCATGTAGACCAGCGTGTTGCGCTTGGCATCGCAGCCGCGCACGATCTGCATCTTTTTGAAGAACAGCGAGCGACGCTGGCTGAACATGTCCTCGCCCTGCTCCATCTTGGTGTTCGCCTTGAAACGGATCGGCGCGATCTGGCGGCACGACAGCGAGATGTCCGATACCTGTTCGGCAAGCCCGAGCCAGCCTTTGAAGCCGCCCTTTTCCGGCACGGTAAAATGGCAGGCGACGCCCTCGATCTCGGGGTCGTCGATGCCGTAGGTGGCGAGCTTGTCGTTGGGGCTCATCCACTTGAACACCGTCGAGCGCCGGAAGATCAAATCCGGTTCGTCGGCCGCGAAGGCCGACCACGCGGTCAGGATGGCGAACACCACGACGGCGAGGCCGATCAATTTCGGGCGCATCTCTCCGCGCCGCCATCTGCCCAGTGCCATCGATCTCTCCGTTAACATAACCCCGGCCATATAGGGTCACCCTCCGGCCATCGGTAGGGGCGCAAGCCGTTAAGGCAAAATGAGGGGATTTGCCAGATATTTTCGGCTCGGCTGAGATCGGCGGGCGCACTTGCGTGAACTCCACGCATCGTTGCGACACTCATGATCGAAACCGAAAAGTAAGGAAGTGTTGCGTTGCGTATCAAACAGGTTCCTGCCGGCGCGCGGGTCGAACATTCATCTGTCCGCGTCCGTCTGCCCCTCCCTTGGGCCACGGCTCTTCTGACCTCCGCGATCGTCATTGGCGGCCTTGCGCCTGCGATGGCATTGCCGCTGGATTTCTGGTCGGATGAAATCATCTATGAGCCGGCACCGCCGCCGCGAATCATACCTCGCCGGCATAAGGCACCTCGCGTCAAAGTGAAGGAGACCACTGCGCCAACGCGCAAGCCGCAGCATCCGCTGATCGTCGCGGTCTCGATCAAGAATCAGTCACTGAAAGTTTATGACGCCAACGGCCTGTTCGCCGAAGCGCCGGTGTCCACCGGGATGCCCGGTCATGCCACGCCGCTCGGCATCTTCAGTGTGATCCAGAAGAACAAGTGGCATCGCTCGAACATCTACAGCGGTGCGCCGATGCCTTATATGCAGCGGCTGACGTGGTCCGGCATAGCCATGCATGCCGGCGCACTACCGGGCTATCCGGCGTCGCACGGCTGCATCCGCATGCCGAACCATTTCGCCACGCAGATATGGAACTGGACGCGGATGGGCGCGCGCGTCGTGGTCACTTCCGGCGAGGTCAGTCCGGTCGCGTTCTCACATCCGTTGTTGATGACGCAAAAGCCCGCGCCGCAGGCTGCGCCTCCGATTGACGCAACAGTGCCCTCGGCCGACGCCAAGCACGCCACGCCGGCGGCGCTGATCAACGCAGCGATCGATTCCGCGGAAAGCATCAATTCCACCACCACGGCCATCGCCATCGATCTGAAGGACCTGCGGCCCTCGCTGACGCCGCACACCGGCGGCACGACCGAGCCGACCACGACCGGCCTCGCCGCCGACAAGCCAACCAAGGTGGCCGACGCCTCGGCCACCTTGGCGCAGACCACGGCGCCCGCCACGTTGACCGATGGCGCTGCGGCCAAGCCCGGCAGCGATGCCGCGCCGGAGGCGATCGCGACACCGCCCGCGCCGAAGCGCACCGGACCGATCGCGGTGTTCATCAGCGGCAAGGACGGCAAGCTCTACGCGCGCCAGAATTTTGAGCCGCTGTTCGATGTGCCGATCACCGTCGCGCCGAGCGACCGCCCGCTCGGCACCCACGTCTTCACCGCGCAACGCGACGGCGACAACGCGGACACGTTCCGCTGGTCGGCAATGTCGATACCGGTCGCGGTGCGATCCAAAACCGTGAGCCATCACACCGCCAAGCGGCGGCAGGACATCGGTGCCATCGACACCGAGCCGACACCGACCGCCGACAGCGCCGCCGAGGCACTGGATCGCCTGACCATCCCCGCCGAAACCATGACGCGGCTGGCGGAAGCGCTGACCACGGGCAGTTCGATCATCGTCTCGGATCAGGCGCTCGATCGCAGCGAAACCGGCCAGGGCACCGACTTCATCGTGCCGCTGCGTTAAAGTCCGTGTAGCGCGACAAAACCGCCATTGCCGCGCACGTCCGAATCAGCCCCTCTTGTGCTGTTTGCGCGCACGCGGCCACCACGGTTCGCTGCGCTGCCAGCCAATCGGAGGGGTCCCATGCGCATCGCGGCAGCCTTCATCGTTGCAGGGACGCTTTCGCTCGGCGCGACCAGCGCCGCCTTGTCACAAACCGCTGCCGCGAAGCCCGCCGCGGCGCCGGCGACGAGCACTGCGACTCCCGCGGCGGCCCCTGCCGCCACTCCCGCACCGGCCGCGAAAGCCGCCTGCGCCAATCCGGATGCACTCGGCATCGGCCGCATCGTCGAGATCGACACCACCGGCGGGCCGGGTTTCGGCTTCGAGCATTTCAAGCAACTCGACTTCCTGCGCGACAAGGAAGTGGTGCTGACCTTCGACGACGGCCCATGGCCGCACACCACGCCGGCGGTGCTGAAGGCGCTGGCCGACCAGTGTACGACCGGAATCTTTTTCGCGATCGGAAAGCACGCCACCTACCATCCGGAAATTCTCAAGCAGGTTGCCGCGGCCGGCCACACCGTCGGCGCGCACACGTGGTCGCACGCCAACCTCAACGGCAAGAAGATGACCGAACAGGCGGCGAAGGACGAGATCGAGAAAGGCTTCAGCGCGGTGAAGTGGGCGCTCGGCACCGCGCCCTCACCGTTCTTCCGCTTCCCCGCGCTCCAGCATCCACCGGCGATGGTGACTTATCTCGGCACCCGCAACATCGCGATGTTCTCCTGCGATATCGACTCCTTCGACTTCAAGTCGCGCAACGCACAGCAGGTCATCGATACCGTAATGAAGAAGCTGGACAAGCTCGGCAAGGGTATCATCCTGATGCACGACTTTCAGAAGCACACTGCCGAAGCCTTGCCGGAACTGTTGCGCAGACTGAAAGCCGGCGGCTACAAGGTGGTGAAGATGCGCGCCAAGGCGCCGGTGGAGACGCTGCCGCAGTACGACGAGGAACTGCTCAAGAGCGCCAAGCTGCCGACCGTTAGCACGCGGCCGATTTCCAGCGTCGTCAAGACGGTGACGGAATAGCGCGCTTATAGCGTTTTCAAGCGAAGTGGATACCGGTTCGCGTGAAGAAAACGCGTCAAAGCAAGAAGCTGGAGACCGTTCCGACTTGATCAGAACGGAAATGGCTCCAGCATTGTGAAGGAGGTACCGGCACTGTGTCGCCGTTGTTGCGTATCGAAGGCTACGTCATCCTGTCCGCCAACGGCATGCTCGCCGATGCCAATCACGTGATGCCGCCCGAACTGAAGTTCGAGGGCGATCAGCAGTTCTTCAATGACGCGCTCGACAACGCAGACCTCGTCGTCCACGGCCGCAACTCCGGCGAGGAGCAGCCGAACTCGCCGAAGCGCACGCGCATCATCCTGACGCGAACGATCAAGGCGCTGGCGCCTGATCCGTCCAATCCGAAAGCGACGTTGTGGAATCCGGCGGGCGCGCCGTTCGATGCGGCGTGCGAACGTGCCGGCGTCACCAGCGGCCTTGCGGCCATCATCGGCGGTCCGACTGTATTCGGCCTGTTCCTCGACCGCTTCGATACGTTCTGGTTGTCCTTCGCGCCGCATGTCCGCATTCCCGGCGGCGAGCCGGGCCTGCCCGGCGTACCTGCGCGTACCCCGCAGGCGGTGCTCGCCGCCCACGGGCTGCACGCCGCGGAGACCCGCGTCCTTGATGCTGCGAACGACGTCAGCGTCACGGCATGGCGGCAGTGATTATCTAA